>CAYYJX010000010.1:0-58086 GCA_964471545.1 uncultured Fimbriimonas sp.
AGAGAACAGCTGGACGTGGAGCTCATTGGATTCCAGCGTCCGCGCACGCCGATCCTCAAGGAGATTGGCGAGGAGAATCAGGCCTGCCCGGTGCTGATTTTGCCAGAGGGCTGGCAAGGGCCGAGCTCCGGTGCCAGGTCGGCTAACGGTCGTTTCTTCTATTGCGGTTCTCTAGAAATTGCGCAGTTCCTTTCGATCTGGGCCAGGGTGTCCTCGCCTCATCCTTGAATCTTGCTGTTGCCAAGTTCCACACGGTTACCCCGGAAACTAATTAGGTGCATCCGAGCGGTTTGCGACGTCAACATGGCATGCACGAGTTGTTCAACCGGATTTCCAAAAGAGTTTCCTACGCTGCCGGATCACCCCCTGCCTTCGTGTTGTCTATCCTCATTGTCATTGTTTGGGCAGGTACCGGCCCCCTCTTTCGATTCTCCGACACCTGGCAGTTGGTGATCAACACGGGCACCACCATTGCCACGTTTCTGATGGTCTTCCTTATTCAGAACACTCAAAATCGGGATTCGCTAGCCATTCAACTGAAGCTCGACGAACTCATACGGAGTTCGGCCGATGCCCGTAATGAGATGATCGACCTAGAATCTCTCTCGGACGAAAAGCTCAAGGCCATCCATGATGAGTTCGAGGAACTCCGCAAGATTGGCGGACTGGGCGTTGGAATGGTGCTTGACGCAGTTCACTCTGAACGAGCCCGTCGCGGGGTTTGAGCAATCGGGTCTGCAATGGCTTCTTCGTTCTTCTTAAAGGTCATTGTCGTGCAAAGGGACTGATTCCGGGACCACGAGTTCCTCCATTCAAAACAGAAGAGTTGACTCCTGTGGTTTTCTCCGAAGGGTGCTGTATGATCCAACTATGCTTTTCGGATCCGCTCTGTTGGTCCTTGGCCTCGCAACCACCACCCCCAAAAACCCCCAGGGAATCACGCTAGGGCCGGACGACAAGAAAGCTTTTGCCGATGCCCCCGCAGGCTTCGACCAACCTCGTGACGTGCCAAAGGGCGAGGTCAAAACCGTCGAGTACGACTCGAAGTCGGTTGGCACGCGCCGCAAGCTGGTGATCTACACCCCGCCCGCGTTCGACCCGAACAAGAAGTATCCGGTGCTCTATCTGCTGCACGGGATCGGCGGCACCGAGCGCGAATGGCTGGATAACGGCGCCCCAAACGTCATCCTTGACAACCTTTACGCGGAAGGAAAGCTCGCGCCGATGATTGTGGTGATGCCGAACGGCCGGGCACGCGCGAACGACCGGGCTGAGGGCAATGTCTTCGAGAGCGCGCCTGCATTCGGCGAGTTCGATAAGGACCTGCTGGGGAGCGTCATTCCGTACGTAGAGGCGAATTATCCGGTGGTCGCGAATCGAGAGCATCGCGCGCTGGCGGGTCTTTCGATGGGCGGAGGGCAGTCGCTCAACTTCGGCTTGGGCAACATCGATACGTTCGCCTACATCGGCGGATTCTCGTCGGCACCCAATACGTTTGCTCCGGCACAACTTCTCCCCGACCCTGAAAAAGCCAAGCAACTCAAGGTGCTGTTTGTGAGCTGCGGCGACCAGGATGGGCTCATGCGCATCAGCCAAAGGACACACGGGTATCTCAAAGAGAAGTCGGTTCCGCACATCTGGCATGTGGATACGGGTGGTCACACCTGGCCGGTTTGGAAGAACGATCTGTACCTGTTCTCGCAGCTCATCTTTAAGAAGAGTTAGTCGGGCCTTTGTCGGTGAGCCGGAGACGCACTGTCCATCGTGAAGGTCCGGAGGACCGTCCAGATACGTTTATCTACTTCGTGTAGGGATGGCTTGCTCTTGCCACGGCTCCGCCGTTCTCGCCCTAGATGACTCTATGCACCCAGGGTTGAAACCCTGGGCTGCGATGATCGTCGCGGCTCCGCCGCTTGAATGCACATAGTGAGGGGCATGGGGACGGCGCTCCGCTTCGGAAGGTTCGCTTGCTGACGCCGCTCACACTTCCACCCGACCAAGCCAAAAAGGAAAGGGCAAGGGGACGGCGCTACGCTTCGGAAGGTTCGCTTGCTCACGCCGCTCACACTTCCTGCGAACCCAAGCGTTATCTCGCCAACTCGACCTAGACAAACTATAAAGGGTCATCCGATGGATGACCCTTTATAGTTTGGTGGAGGCAAGGGGACTCGAACCCCTAACCCCCTGCTTGCAAAGCAGGTGCTCTCCCATTGAGCTATGCCCCCGAAGGAAACAAAATTATACCGCAGAAGTTTTTAGTTCTGCCTAGAGGGGGATGCAGAGTTCGTGACGCGACCAAACCAATCCAAGAAAGATTCCCAGTTGGGACCGTTCGTGTGCCCTCCGGAGTGCTGCCGAAACGCCAAGATTGAATCCGTCAGGCCGTTATCCTCTTTGGGCATCACCGACGTCGGCAGTCCGGAAGAGCCCAGCAGTTCCCAAGCAGGGGAGGCGAAGACGGTGGAGAGGAACATTCCTCGACTATCCACCCAGTGACCCTCCACGTTCGGTGACCCCGTTCCAACAAATACGGGTCGAGGAGCGCAGAGCGCCAAGAATTGGTGCTGATCCACCGGCAAATCCTTGGGAGTAAGCGGACCCGCATACTTGATGAAGTTGGGGGTCATCCAGTGATACTCGCCCGAACTAGCGAGGTTGGTTTCCCTTTCGCCGTAATCTCGACGCCAAAGCTTCACTCCTCCCGCGCCGCTGGAGCCGACGAATGCCGCGGCAAACCGGGGTTCGTATACCATGGTGACGAGGGTCGCCTTTCCGTAGCGGGAAAGACCTTCGATCGCCACCTTCTTACCATCGACATTCTTGTCGGATTGCAGATAGTCCAAGGCTCGCGAAGCGCCCCATGCCCAGGCTTTCAGAGCGCCCCAATCGTCGGGCGATCGCAGCTTGCCTTTGTTGACCAGGCCAATGATTCCGGAACGCAGCCCGGCTCCGGAATCCGCTTGGTAGGCATTGGGGACCACCACCGCATAGCCCCATCCGCGCTTCAGAATTTGCTGAGTCCAAGCCGGAGCTTGGTTCTGCCGATTCGGTCCGGCGGCTCCGCCCGGTCTCATGCCGAAGCCAAACTCCAAGATCACAGGCACCTTCCCTATTGCAGATGCAGGAGTTACCAGAGTTAATGGGATTTCCACATTGATCGATGGATACGATCGGTTGTCGACGACACCGCGCAGCGTTTTGCGCAACACCTCATACTCGCCCACCTTCTCCTGCTTCTCTTCTACAAGCTTCCAAGACACCTTGGGCAGCCGCTTCGGCGTTCGACCGTAAACCTCTCGGTCGAAGATCTCCAAAAGTTCGCCACGGCGCCGTTGCCAATCCTTTGCGGATTTGATCTCCGTTCCGTCGGCAAACTTCAGCAGAGAGGGCACGTCACCCCAAATCCACGCCTTTGTTTCATCGGTGTTAGCCGCATTTGGAGCGGTCGGAACCATCCCGTCGGCATAGGGTCGGAGAGTTGTGATACCGAGCATCGCCAAGGTTTCTCGGTGATCTTGTTCGGTCGTCACCGTAGGCGTTGTGGCTTGTAACGAGAGCGCAATGGCTATGGAAGTGAGCATCAAAAGCCTCCTTTGGCCTTTAGCCAGATTTTAACGATGTATCTTTGGTTTTTCGTGCAGTTTTCGGTCATTATCGGCATTGAAAACGACTCTCCGGGACTTATACTCTGACCATGGTCCAGGTTGCGGCCGCGATAGCCTTATCGCTGAGTGCCACCCCTCTCAACGTTGAGTTTACGGTCAATCCCGCTGCAAAGCGAGACCCGATTCACCCCTACATTTACGGACAGTTTATCGAGCACCTTGGTCGGTGCATTTACGGTGGAATCTGGGCAGAGATGCTTGAGGATCGCAAGTTCTTCCACCCCATCACCAAAAAGTTTGATCCCTACCGTTCGATGCTCGACACGCCGTATCCCGACCTGAAA
Organism: uncultured Fimbriimonas sp.; assembly: GCA_964471545.1. GTDB lineage: Bacteria > Armatimonadota > Fimbriimonadia > Fimbriimonadales > Fimbriimonadaceae > Fimbriimonas. Next base: position 3,950 of record CAYYJX010000010.1, read on the forward strand.
GGTTCCCCTTGGCAATTGCTAAAGGGCGACGTCGAGATGGTGACAAAGGACCCGTTTGTAGGCAAACAAACTCCCCTCCTGAAAGACGGTGCCGCCATTCAACAAGCGCGGCTCGGAACAGTGGCAGGCAAAGAGTACGTCGGCTATATCTGGCTCAACGCATCGGCGCCCAATGCTAAGGTCACCGTGAAGTTCGACGGGGGTGAAAAAACTCTCACTCCCGCCGTTGGAAGCTATAAGAAGGCGACCTTTAAGTTCAAGGCCACCAAAACCACCGACGATAACGTTCTTGGCATCACCGTTCAAGGAGCCGACGTATTGGTGGGCACCGTGTCGGTGATGCCCGGCGACAACGTTCGCGGCATGCGGAAAGACACGCTCGAAAAGCTGAAAGAACTAGGTGGCACGATCTATCGGTGGCCGGGTGGCAACTTCGTCAGCGGTTACGACTGGAGAGACGGGATTGGCGATCGAGATCGTCGCCCGACTCGTGGCAACCCCGCTTGGGGCGGCCTCGAATACAACGATTTCGGAACCGACGAATTCTTGGATTTCTGCAAAGAGATCGGAGCCGATCCTTTGATCACGGTAAACACCGGTCTTGGCGATGCCTACACTGCCGCTCAGTGGGTGGAGTACTGCAACGGATCCACCAAAACCATTGGCGGATCCTGGCGGGCAAAGAACGGTCGAAAGGCACCCTACAACGTAAAAACTTGGTGCGTCGGAAACGAAATGTGGGGCGATTGGCAGCTTGGCTACATGAAGCTGGAACATTACGCGATCAAGCACAACTGGGTGTCGGAGGCGATGTGGAAGGTCGATCCCTCCCTCGTGCTTGTTGGTAGCGGCGATCTCGGCGATCCTTACGCTAAGGATGCCCAGGGGCGACCGGACCTGAACAAGAGCTTCACGCGGGGACTTCTGGAGCGGTCAGGAGACCACATGCAGCTCATTTCCGAGCACTTCTATTCGGGCCGACTTCCCTGGACCAAAACCGAACGCTTCCCGCTCAAGCAGGCCGTCAAGCAAATGGCGGAGAACGTGAAGGGCAAGGCAGAGGGCCATCGCAAGCTTCAACCCCAGCTCAAAAACCTAAAGGGCAAGATTGTCCCGATTGCGATGGATGAGTGGAACTACTGGCACCGCGAGTACGTGTACGGCGAACTCGGATGCGAATACGACCTTGCCGACGCTCTTGGCATTGCTGCAGGCCTGCATGAGTTCTATCGCAATACCGATGTGATCACCTTGGCAACCTACGCGCAAACGGTGAACGTCATCGGTGCTTTGAAGACCACCCGAACCGCCGCCGAGCTTGAAAGCACGGGTCTGGTGCTTCAGGTCTATCGCCATAAGTTCGAAAAGAACCCAATCGACGTCCAGGGCGACTTCGGCGATCTGGACATTTCGGCTGCGATCTCCGACGACGGAAACACCATCACTATCGGTTGGGTCAACCCCAACGGCTCCCCGGTTGCGCTCAAGCCTAATCTTCCGGGCTTTGATCTCGCAAAGGCAAAGGCGTACGCCATCAGCGGCGCCGAAGAGACATCTAAGAACTCTCCGGGCAAGCCTCGACAGGTCGATATCGTGGAACTGACCGGAACCACGGTGCCGCGCCTCTCCTGCGGAGTGATCGTTCTTAAAAAGTAGATCGTGAACCCCAACCGTCATGCCCCGTAAAGCCTATGCTTTACGGCATGACGGTTTCTTTGTGTCCCATCCTTCTTTCCACGATGCTCATGCATCCCGGAACGATGCTTCCGGGGGCGCTACCCCTCGGGACACCGAAACCTGCGCGACTACAGGATTCTTCCGGCACCACGATCTTGAACGTGCCCTATGTGGAAAGGGCGAAACCGGACGAGAAGCAGTATCTCGACCTCTATGTACCGACCAACGCCAAAAGCTATGCCACGGTGGTCTGGTTTCATGGCGGTGGACTCACCGGCGGGAGCCGAGGCATTCCAAACGCACTAAAAGGGAAAGGGTTTGCGGTGGTTGCCCCGAGCTATCGCCTGAGCCCCGCTGTAACCGCGCCGGCGTACATCGAGGATGCAGCGGCGGCGATCGCTTGGACCCTCAAGAACATTGGTCAGTATGGCGGCGATCGGCGGAAGGTGGTCCTAAGCGGCCATAGCGCGGGGGGATACCTCTCGATGATGGTGGCAATGGACCCCAAGTGGCTCAAGGCGCTTGGAGAGGACTCCTCGGAGATCGCAGGGTTGGTCCCGTTCAGCGGACAGTGCATCACTCACTTCACCATTCGCAAAGAGCGCGGTCAGCCAGACACGCTTCCCGTGGTCGATGAATACGCGCCCCTTTACCATGTGAAGAAAGACCTTCCGCCGATCATGCTCATAACCGGGGATCGAGAGGATGAGCTCCTCGGCAGATATGAGGAGAACGCGTACCTGTGGCGAATGCTGAAGTTGGTTGGACACACGAATGTGGCCCTTCGTGAGCTGGATGGCTTCAACCACGGCGAGATGCCCGAACCCGCCTTTCCGCTTCTTGTTCGATTCACGCAAGCGGTTCGGCCAAGCCGGGGTACCGGAACCCCGCCCCTTCCCCCTGCTCGTCAAGAGCCACCGCTTTAGCTTGGAGTTTGGCAATGAGTTTTATTCTTGCGCTCGACCAAGGAACCACCAGTAGCCGTGCTCTCATCTTCGGGGCAGATGCTTCCTTAGTAGCAACTGCTCAGAAGGAATTCACGCAGCACTTTCCTGCAGCAGGGTGGGTGGAACACGACCCACTTGAAATCTGGGGCACTCAAATTGGGGTAGCTCAAGAGGCCATCGCGTTGGCTGGACTCTCCGCATCCGACATTTCCGCGATTGGGATCGCCAATCAGAGAGAGACGGTTGTGATTTGGGAACGACTCTCGGGTCGCCCAGTGCATCCGGCGATTGTTTGGCAAGATCGGCGAACCGCTCCAGAGTGCGATCGGCTTCGGTTGGAAGGACTGGAACGGGAGATTCAGAGTCGTACCGGTCTAGTTCTCGATCCTTACTTCAGTGCGACCAAGATCGCATGGATTCTTGACTCTGATCCTGACTTACGCAAACGTGCCGAGCGTGGCGACCTCGCCTTTGGCACCATCGACTCCTGGTTGCTCTACTGCCTCACGGGTGGAGCAAGCCATCTCACAGACGCGACCAACGCGTCTCGAACGCTGCTTTACAACATTCACACTTTGGAGTGGGATCCGTTTCTGCTCGAGACCTTCCGTGTTCCCCGGCAACTCCTTCCGGAGGTTCGTCCGAGCGGTAGCTTCTTTGGTGAGACCGCTCGCGGGCTCCTAGGGGCACAGATCCCAATTGGCTCCCTCCTTGGCGATCAGCAGGCGGCAACTTTTGGTCAAGGTTGTGTTCAGCCAGGAATGGTTAAGAACACCTACGGGACCGGGTGTTTCATGCTCATGAACACCGGGGCAGACTGTCCAACCAGCACCCACCAGATGCTCTCAACGGTGGCTTTACAACAGGGTTCTGGCACGACCTACGCGCTGGAAGGGAGCGTATTCATGGCAGGGGCTACTATTCAGTGGCTTCGGGACGGATTAGGAGTGATCCAGAGCTCTGATGAAGTCGAAAGTCTTGCTCGATCGGTGCCGGACAATGGCGGAGTCTATCTTGTGCCCGCCTTCGTCGGGCTTGGCGCGCCGTACTGGGATTCGTATGCGCGTGGCTCGATTCACGGCATGAGTCGAGGAACGACTAAAGCACACCTTGCTCGGGCCGCCTTGGAGTCTATCGCCTTTCAAAGTGCGGAAGTGCTGTTCGCAATGGAAGCCGACACCGGTCGGAAAATCTCGGAGGTGCGAGTCGATGGGGGTGCTACCAGAAATGATTTGCTGATGCAGTTCCAGGCCGACCTTCTGGGCGTGCCGGTGGTGCGTCCAAAGCTGAAAGAGACAACCGCATTCGGGGCCGCGAAGTTAGCGGCTTTCGGGGTAGGCGCATGGGACGCCAACCGTTCCGTCGATCTTCCGATCGAAACACGATTCGAGCCGAACATGCCGACGGGCGAACGCGAAGAAGCCCTGAAAAGGTGGCAAGAAGCCGTTCAAAGAACGCTCCGTTGGGACTCTCCTGCCTAGCCTCAAGATCGGGTGGTAACCGCAAAAGTGCGGTGATATGATGGGTTCATGGTTGGATTGAGCAGTTTTGCTATGTGCGCCATCGTCACTGCAGGGCTCCCTGCAGGCCAGGGAAATACGGTAGCTACGGAAACGGCGACGAAAATCTTTTCGCTTGGATTTCAGCAGTTCGATCGAGGCAAGTTCCAGTACGCGCCGCTTTCTATTGAACGAAATAGTCTGAAGTTTGTTATCGAGCTTAAGAATGGAAAGCGGGTGACGGGGAACGTTGTTCAGGCGGGAGTTTCGAACAACTGGCGTAACGGAACCGTGATCATGGAAGACGCGGTCGACCTTCGCGAAATCAAGTCGTTAGGTTTTTCTTCGGCCAATTCTTCGCAAACTCCTGCCGTGCTCAATGCCAACGGCTTTCAAGTCAATGCACTCTTGAAAGGAAGCGCACGGCGGTTAGTGCACAGAAGTTCTCGATTTAATCCATTTGGTTTGCGGAACAACGGCGATACAAAGCTCTTGCCCGACGTTTGGTCCGACCAAGCTGTGATCCCCACATCGAGCGCCAGGCTCACCTTTAATGTGGGCGACGGGATGAACATCGGAAGCGTCTTCTACGTGCAGATAGAAACGAAGACCGGGGAAACGTACGACATCCGACTGGACAACCAGGTCGACAACAGCTTTCTTTCCAACAATTCGGTGAGCACCAAAACGGTCGAAGTTCCCTTCCTTCTAGACCCGTCCACTTTCTTAGTCGCTCGACTAAGGCTCTGGGGGTCCACAACCGCGGTGTCCACGGATGACCTGAATATCGATAGTTTCCTCCTAGAGTCGGCGGGACTGGATCGCGGCTACGATCAGATTCTCAAACAGGGCGGAATTCGACTCGGCTTAAAGGGACAATCCTGGTGGCAATCGCCCATGAACGGTCGCAGAACTCTTCCGGATGGCGATACGTTCTCGAAGGTCACCTACGAGATTCTCACGGGTGCCGATGATCTTCGTGTAGATGGCGAGACCGAGCGTGTCCGCAGCCGCTTGACGCTCAACATTGGAACCGGCCCCAGTCCAATCGCAAAAGCGGACTTACCCACCACGGCCCAGATTAGGAACAGCACGAATTTCGGATCGAATGGACTGTGCCGGTCAAGTGTGGACCTCCCTCGGTCGCTCTCTGGAGCACAAATCGGAGGCGCCATTTTAACCGCCGATCTGGGTCAGGCCGGCAGCGGATTCTTGAACACTCTCGGAGAAGACGGCTGGGACTACCTTGGCTTCCGCCTTCTCTACACCGACTCAAAAGATCGGGAGCGCGTTCTTTACTCCGAAATCTCGCCCAGGCGAATAACCCGCCTGGGGACTAACTCGCTACGCTTTGGTATTGGCGATCAAACCGGATTCGCTCGCGCATCCACCCCGGCGTCTGACCTTCCAGGCATTCGAATCACGGAATCCAAGTAAGGAAGCAACCCTAAAGACCGTTCATCGACCGGGAGTACCCATTCCACCCCATGGAAAAGCACTCCCGGGTGAACGTGTATGTAGGTCTATAGGACCGATGGTCTCCTTGCATGCATGTCACCAAAGGACGCCGCCCGTCCTATACTGACCATGATGCAAACATCCCCGCTTTTATACTTGGCCCTTTCATCAATCGTCCTTGGAGTGGGTGTTCAAACCAAGCCCAAACCACAGACTAAGCCGAAACCCAACAACCCTTCAAAGCAACCCACCAAACCGGCAGGTCAAACCTCGCCAACGTTGGGTGCCGTTCAATTGCCTGGTGATAACGGCAAGCTAGGAACAACTTATCAGCTTGGGGATAAAGGCGATGAGTTGCACATCACGCTCGATTCGGTAACCGTTGCACCCTACTTCTCTGCGGGCGAAGATTTGATTCTTGCGAAGAAGGGAGAACGCGTTGTTTTGATCAATTTCACCGTGCAGAACCCGCAGAAGGGTCGAGACATGAGGCTGGACTGGAACTCCTTCAAGTTCACGGCAATCTCGCCAAACGACGGAAACTTCACGGGCAGCAACCCCATCTACCAAACCGAAACGGGAACCCGATACAGTTCGGATTTGAAGCCCGCCCAAAAGGTAAAGGTCACGGCTATCCTGACGGTTTATCCGGAAGGCCCCCTTAAGAAGCTGATGGTCCAGCGAGGATCAGGCGCCGTTCTTCGATACGATCTCGACGAGAAAGTCGTGAAGACCACGAGCAGCTTTGCTCCAAACGGCTTGGACTTCGTGGACGAGATCAAGATTCCGATGAACCAAAAGTTCGACGTAGGCGGAACGGAAGTAGAAGTCCAAGAGATTGCGGTGCATCCGGGCGATCTCGGCCGATACAGTCCGAATGGACGAGCCTTCTACACTGTCCAGCTACGGCTCACAAACCTACAAAAGAAGAAGCAACGGTTTGATTGGAATACGTTTACGCCTTCTATGACCGACGAGAACGGCGAGAGCTTGATCTACTTCAAAGACTTCGTCTCCGTGTCCACGCAGGCTTCCGTATCGGCAGAGGTCGATCCAGGCGAGTCGGTTCGCGGATGGCTCATCTTTGTCGGCGCGAAAGGGATGGTGCCTACCAAGTTGAAACTACTTCACAACGTTACATCGCGGACCGCCACGATAACGCTTGGAGACCTCATCAAGAAGTAAACATATTCAAAACCGTCAACGAGTTTTTGACGATTCGTTGACGGTTTTGGTTTAACATGCGAATGTCATGTTCATTCGCGAAGCCATCGCGCTTGCTATTCTGCTTGGCGCCCCGGTGGGAGCGCAAACCAAAAAGCCTCCAAAGAACCCTCCCAAGAAGCCTGCTCCGCAGAAACCCGCGCCCAACAAGCCAACTCTTGGCACCGTCCAGCTACCCGGCGACAATGGCAAGGTCGGAACGACTTACCAGCTAGGTGACAAGGACAACGAGCTTCACTTCACCCTGAACTCGGCGAAAATCGCGTCGTACTTCAAGAATCCCCAAGACAACATCTTCGCGCGAGAGAACGAGCGCCTACTCGTGCTCACGTTCACGGTTCAAAACCCTCAGAAGGGCCGAGATATGAGTCTCAGTTGGAACTCGTTTGAGTTCACGGCGATCTCCCCGAACGACCAGAATTTCACATCAAGCGACTATATTTACCAAGCCGACACACTCACCCACTACTCGGCGGATTTGAAGCCCGCTCAGAAAGCCCAAGTCATCAAAGTGGTGCCGATTTACAATTCCGGCCCGGTGAAGAAGCTCATGGTGAGGCGAGGCTCGGGCGCAGTTCTCCGATACGATCTCAGTGAATCGCTCGGAAAAGTCGAGTCCATCTTCACCACCAACGGCATTGACCTCGCCAACGAGGGTCCGGGGCAGATCGGCGCCAAGTTTGAAGTGGGCGGTCGAGAAATCGAGGTTCAAGAGGTTGCTACTCGCTCCAGCAAAGTTGGCGACTACGAACCGTCCGAAGATGCTCAGCTCATCACCGTGCAAGTTAAGGTGACCAATCTGTTTGCGAAGCCTCTTGGCGTTGCTTGGAACTCGTTCGAGCCTAAGCTGATGACCGAGGACGGCGAAGAATTAGACTGGCGGTCCGATTACATTTCCATGGGCTCCGGAAAGACGATCGGTCAAGACGTCGCGCCCGGGGAATCCGTCCGTGGTCTCCTGGTGTTTTCCGCTCCGAAGGGCGTTTCACCGAACCGCCTGAAGCTGAAAGACACCTCGACGGGCCGGATCATTGTGATCCCAATTTCTTCGGTCGTCGCGAAGTAGCGGTTAGTGAAAAAAGGCCCTCGTCGGATATCCGGAGAGGGCCCTTTCATTTTTCACTGGATCTGCTTTTCTATCTTCGCAAGCTTGTCCAGTTGCTCCTGAAGTTGCGCGCTGAGCATCTTGTAGACCTCTCGCGATTGAGCGGTTGGCTTGGCATCGCCGCTGGAGACGTTGCTGAGGACCCCAGCAAGCTTGTCATTCAGTCGAATCGGATAGTTCAAGGGGTCTTGACCACTGCGATTCTTGGTTTGGTAGATCGCCTCTTCAATGCTCGTGAGCTGAGCGATGAGCGGTGAATTTGCATCCTTCGCCTTCACCTTCTCCCTCAACTCTCGGCACTTCTGCACGGCCTCGTTTGCCTGAGTGATTCGGGCGACAATCTCCATTTGGAACTCGAACTGCTCAACCAGATCACGATCGTTCGCCATGAGGGTGGGGTCTCGTCGCCAATTGAAGTCGTGGCGTGAGGTCGTACCGTCAATCGTCACTTCGGCGGTGTACTTGCCGGGAGGAGCCGTGATCGGCGAAGAGAAGCCCGACCAGAGGATCATTCCAGGGAGGGTCTTAAAGCTTGGGTATTGAAGCCAAGCAGAAACACGCTGGAAACCGGCTTCCGTCGGACCCGTTTGCTTTGTGACGACTCGACCTTTCGCATCCAAAACCTGAATGGAAACATTCTTAGCACTTACCGGTAAGTAGTAAGAGAGCACCAGACCGGAAGCAGGGTTCGCTCCCACGGTCGCGGGTGCAGTCGTCGCACCGGCTCCTCGTCGGCGGCCCCCACCTGAACCCCATCGTACGCGATATGCGTCTTTTGGAGCAAAGACTCGCGGTTTCTTCGTCCCGTCCTTCGCGAGCTGTTGTAGAGGAGTCACATCGTCCAAAACCCAAAAGGCTCGGCCGTGTGTTGCCGCGATGAGATCGTCTTCCTTCCAAGCGAGATCGTGCACAGGGGTCACCGGAAGGTTCATGCGAAGCGATTGCCAGTTTGCGCCTCCGTTGAAACTGACCATCACACCGCGCTCCGTACCGGCATACAACAGGCCCTTCTGCTTTCTGTCTTCCCTGATGACGCGCAGGAAGTCGTCTGACTCAAACCCATTCGTGATTTTCGTCCATGTGGCTCCGAAGTCGGTCGTCTTGTAGGCATATGGGCGATAGTCGTTGTTTTCGTGGTTGTCCACTGCCAGATAGGCTGTTCCCGCATCAAACGGAGAAGCTTCGATCATGCTGGCAAGACCCCACTGCGGCATATGAGAAGGTGTGATTTCCTTCCAGTTCTTTCCGCCATCACGAGTAATGTGGATCCGACCGTCGTCCGACCCGGCCCAAAGAACATTGCGGTCCTTCGGAGATTCGGCTAGGGTGAAGACCGTTCCGTAGTATTCAACACTAGTATTGTCTTTGGTGATCGGTCCTCCAGACGGGCCCATCTTGGATTTATCGTTTCGCGTGAGATCGGGACTGATCTTTTCCCAACTCTGCCCTAGATTCGTGCTTCTGAGAACGTACTGAGAACAGGTGTAGAGCACGTTGGGGTTATGGCTCGAGAAGAGGATCGGGTAGGTCCACTGGAATCGCTGCACAAGATCAGCCGCACCGTGCCCCATAGGATTATCCGGCCACGGGTCTACATTCCGCGACTCGTTGTTGCCGTGATTGAACATAGTGAGGTACCCGCCATAGCTCCCGCCGAAGACGATGTTGGGGTTGTCTGGCTTCACCGCGATGTATCCGCTTTCGCCTCCTGCCGTCGAGGTCCAGTCTTTGTCGGTGATCAGACCGCCCGTGATGCGGCTGGGAATCCGGACCGTGCTGTTATCTTGCTGCGCACCCAGAATCCGGTACGGGAATGCGTTGTCCGTAGTGACGTGATAGAACTGGGCGGTTGGGAAGTTCTGCTCGGTCCAAGTTTGGCCGCCGTCCAGCGAGACGTTGGCGCCTCCATCGTTGGCTTGCACCATCCGCTTGGGATTATCTGGGGCGATCCAGAGGTCGTGATTGTCCGAGTGGGGGGTGCGCATGCCCGAGAAGGTCTTTCCTCCGTCGGTGGATTTGCCCATGCCGACGTTGAGCACGTACACGGTGTCTCGCTCGGCGGGATCCGCGAAAACATGCGTGTAGTACCAAGCACGTTGTCGCCAGTTGCGGTCGGAGTTGACGAGCGACCAGGTTTTGCCCGCATCGTCACTTCGATATAGCCCGCCGTCTTCGGCCTCGACGAGCGCCCAGTACCGCTTGGGGTCGACGGGCGATATGGTGAGACCGATCTTTCCAAGGGTGCCTTGGGGCAGGCCAGAATTCCGGCTGATGTCCGTCCAGTTTGCTCCGCCATCGGTGGACTTATAAATCTTGGAACCGGGTCCACCGGAGTTCATCGTGTATGCGGTTCGCCAAGCCTCCCAGGTAGCTACCAAAAGCGTGTTGGGGTCCTTCGGGTCCATGGTGATATGCACCGCGCCCGCGAGGGGAGATTCAAAGAGAATGTGGCTCCAGGTTTTGCCACCGTCCGTGGTCTTATAAACGCCACGCTCTGAGTTCTTGCCATAGACATGGCCAAATGCGGCGGCGTAAACCGTGTTGGGATCGGTCGGGTGGACCACAAGGCGCGAGATCGTCTGGCAATCGCGCAATCCGGCATGTTCCCACGTTTTGCCCCCATCGAGCGACTTATAAACCCCGTCGCCATGAGAGATGTTTCCGCGAATATCCCTCTCGCCCGTTCCGGCATAAATCACGTCTGGATTGCTTGGAGCGACGGCAAGGGCACCCACTGAGGAAGTCTTAAAGACATTGGTGCTCACAGGCTGCCAGGTCACCCCGCTGTCTGTAGTCTTCCAAACGCCTCCGCCGGTGGCACCGAAGAAATACTCCTTGGGACGCTGGACGCTCCCCGCAACCGCAATCGAACGACCGCCGCGAGCCGGGCCGATGTTTCGCCAAGACATTCCCGCATAGATTTCAGGGTCGACAATGCTTTGTGCCGCCGCAATAGGCGCGGCAAGAGCCAAAGCAAGGGCGAGCGGGGCGATAAGGGCCGAAGACCGGGTGCCTCTCATGATTAGACGGTTTTTACCACCGATCCCGCTATAAGTGTCCCGACAAAATGGCGTCTGAACGGTTAACGTGAAGAATGAAGGAACGAAAGGAGTTGCTCTAGCAATTCGTTAGGGCCGTGCCCGTTCGAATCGAGACGATGATCGTACGAGCAAGACGACGCGATCGCCTCTTGCCACCTCTCCAACGGATCGCCGACTACTCCTGGACCATTGGCGGTAACCGATCGCCCTGAAGCCAAGTAACGAGCTCGAATCACTTCCACCGGGCAGTCGAGATGGACGTGAAGGACAGGCAGTGGTCCAAGAAGATCCTCAGCGATCTGCCAAGGGTCGAACGGTCGCCGATATCGTTGGTGGATACCGGAGTCGACGACTACGGAATCGGTTTGGGCGAGCGTCTTGATCTGAGTAAAGAAGCCATGAAACGACCCTGCGAGAAGCGGTTCCAGATCCGGTCGCTCCCCGCCTGGGCGCAGACCGATACCGGGCCTCGGGACCGTTGAGTGCTTGTGCAGCCACTCGTCGACCCCGAAGGCCACCCAAGATTCAGGTCGAGTTCGGGCAGATGCCTGGGCGAGCAAGTTCGCTAACGTCGATTTGCCCGCACCCGGAACACCGTTGAGAAACAGAATTCGCGGACGGCTAGGATTGATCTTAGTCTCCTAACTCTTCGCCCTGCGTTTGCCACCATGCCCACAGGTCGTTGACGGTCTGCGAGAGAGGTCGGAATGTCAGCCCTGCGGCGACGGCCTTGGCGTTTGAGGTGTTCATCATCGCATCGGCGGCGCCATCCAAAGGAGGAAGGAGCGGATACGCTTTGCCTTCGGCTCGCTCAGAGACCTTTACCACCTCTGAAGACGAGTTGAGAATCGTCCGGCACTCATCGAGCACCTCAAGAAACTCTTGAGAATCGGCGCACGCATTGAACGGCCCGGTTAGCTTCTGTTCGACCATCTTGAGCATGAAATCAGCAAGGTCACGTCCGTCGATGCGCTGGATTGGTCCGGCTTGACCGCTCGACCGTACTGGAACCTCGACCGGCTTGTTTCGGGCGAGGCGATCCACCCAGTGGGTGAAGCGCTTCGTGTGGTCGTACGGACCGACCACGTAGGTTGGTCGAACAAAACCAACTTTGGCAAAGTGCCTTTCGGCTTCCAATTCGCACAGGTACTTCAGACCACCATACGTCTCCCAGTTGATTTCTTCGGTGGTTGGATCAGACAGGGTGGCTTTTGCGGACTCTTCGGTGACCGGATTGCCTTCTCCGGCATAGACGGAGATCGTGGAGACTTGAAGGAGATAATCGACTCGCGTACCGAGCGCTTCGCCGGCGATCTTCACCGCCCGGGGCACGTACGCGCTTACATCTACCAAGGCATCCCAAGTGTCGTCGCCGAGGGCTTCAAGAGACTGCAAACGGTCGGTAAGGACATGCTTGCACTGAGGAAACAGGTCGGCCCCGGTTTTGCCCCGGTGCACCAATGTCAGATCGTGCCCGGCGGCAAGAGCAGCCTCCACAAAGTGTCGACCCACAAACTGGGTGCCGCCTAGAACAAGAATCCGCATCGCCAGAGTATAGATGCGATGAGAATCGCCATATTAGTTCCCCGATTCGGAACGATCTGGCCGGAACCCGAACTTTGACGGCTTATACTCGCCGATCAGTCCCACCTCGGTTCTCGTAGCGATCGGCATTCTCAGACCCCAGAAAACGGAATTGACGATCATACGCCGGAAGCCTTCGTTGAGAAAATCGGTCGCCGCGCCCATCGTGGTCGTCACGATTCGATTGGTCTTGCCCGATTCATTCACGCGTTCGCGGACCCATAGAATCGGCATCATCGGTTCGTTGAGAGCTTGCTCGACTCCTTTTGCGGTCTTCTTTCTGCCCGTTGCCGTTGGGTCGGTGGACGTCATCCCTTCGACAACTTCACCACGCATCAAGACAACAGCGTCCTCAGGAGGAGCGGCTTCATACACGTCGGTCGTACCGAAAACCTCGGAAACGCCACTGAGAATCGGGTGTTCAGAAACGGGCACACCCCGAGTTCCTTGAGAGCCGTGATTTCCCCAGTGGCTGATCCATGTTTCGCCAAGCACCTGCTTGCCGAACCCGCCTGCCCACTCTCGGGAAGTCCATCCGAACTTTCGGTAAGGATCGGTGGAATCGTTTGGATAGTTGAAAGCGTGCGTGCTGGTGCGGATGGCAACGATCGGAACACCCGCCAGGTACCGGTCGACAAACCGCTTCATTTCGGCAGCGGGCCACTGCCGAAAACGCAACATCATCACAACCAAATCCGCCGACTCAAGCGCGTCTAGGCCGACTTGGTTCTTCTGGGAGTTCGGTTCAATCTGCCCTTTTTCGTTGATGGGGAAAGAAACAGTGACCTTGAATCCGTGGCGCTCGGCAAGGATGCGAGCAAGTTGAGGAAGCATCTCTTCCGAGCGGTACTCCTCGTCACCGGCAAGGAGGACAACGTGCTTCCCTTTTCCGGGACCGTTTCGCCCTTCGAGAACAAGCGGAGACGCCTGCTCACCCAGACCTGCAGACAAGATGATCGAGGTGAGCAGGGCAGGATTCATTTAGCCCTCGCAGACCACGCGGAAGCCGCAGAAGGCACCATCGGCAAGCCACCATCGGCTCTTGGGGCTTTGTGGGTCACTTTCCTGCCAAGACGGGTCGAATCGCTTTCTGAGAGACCAATTCACATCCTTCAGCGGATCTTCAAAGCAAGGTCCGCAAAGAACGGGCTTGCCTTCGACGTCGGTTGCCCATTCGCCCACGTTGCCAAGGATGTCGTAGAGGCCGTAAGCGTTCGGCTTCTTCGACTTGATCGGTTGAGCGGTGCCGTCTGCGTTATCCTCGTACCAACTCACCGCTTCGACCTCTTCCTTGCTCATCTTGAATGCCCCGGTGGCTCCACCGCGAGCAGCAAGTTCCCATTCGGCTTCGGTCGGAAGGCGATACTTCTTGCCTGTCACCTTGGACATCCATCGACAGAACATGTCTACGGTGGTGAAGCTTACGTTAATGGTTGCCCAGCCACGGTGACCCCAGCCAAGGTCTGGCAGGATGTAGCTCTTGCTCGGACGAGCAATGGCGTCGGGTGCGAAATCGGTCTGGTCGTAAGGCTTCGAAGGATCTCCGCTGTTCAGAAAGAGGTCGAACATTTCCCACGGAGTTTCCGACTCGGCGATATAGAAAGGTTTGACCTTGACCGCTTTGCCACCGATGGTGACCGATCCGCCAGGGATTTCGATCATCTTCATCTTCACGACACTGTTGGGAAATTGCACTTCGTACGATTTCAGCGCTTGAGATCCTGCGAATGTAGCATTCAAGCTTGCCGGTCGTGCAGTCTTGGAAGTGGCTTTAAGCGTGCTTTTCTGCGCGGAGGCCACCTGACGAGAGGAAACCATGTTGCGCGAAGAATCCATGGCAAAGGCAAGCGATGCACCCACCGTTAAGAGGAGCGCGGCACCGAACAGTCGGTTCGGAGTAAGGGCTCGAGTGGCTTTATCCATCTTTGGTTCTTTCATCGTTGTCTGCTCTCACGCTGTGGCGGTTTCCGCTCAGTCTCAACCGCTTCCAGACGTTGTCAGCGGAGCAACAAGTGCGAACGGATCGATTGAGGAAAACGCTCATCAGCGTTTTACCTTCACCGAGTACCACATGGGGATTGACGCGCGAATTGTGGTCTACGCTACGCGCAAAGAGGATGCAGATAGAGCCGTCGAGGCTGCTTACAAAAAGATTGCCGCCTTGGAACAGATCATGAGCGACTACCGAGCCGAGAGTGAACTTATGCGGCTCTGCCGACAAGCCGGGTCTGGCCCTGTAAAAGTTTCCCCAGAGTTGTACGAAGTTCTCAACTTCGCCAAGGTCCTCTCGATTCGCACGAGCGGGGCCTTTGACGTCACGGTGGGACCGTTGGTGCAGATATGGCGGAAGGCTCGGAAGGAAAAGGTTCTTCCAAACCCAGAAGAGATTCGGAAAGCCCAGGCATCGGTGGGCTACCAGAACATGATCCTGAACGCGCTGGATCGCACGGTGGAACTCAAGGTTCCCGGCATGAGACTGGACCTTGGCGGGATTGCCAAAGGGCATGCCGCCGATGCCGCCTTGCGGACTCTGGAATCCTATGGTCTCTCAAGCGCACTCATTGAAATGGGCGGCGACCTTCGGCTCGGCGATGCGCCTCCGGGGACCGATGGATGGAAGGTCACCGTCCCGAATGCCGCAGGGCCCGGTTCCTCTGCCGAGATGACGCTGAAGAACTGCTCGCTCGCCACATCGGGAGACACGGAGCAATTTGTGGAGATCAACGGCACACGGTACTCCCACGTGGTCGATCCCAAAACCGGTTACGGACTCAGTAGCCGAGTTCAAGCTTCGGTCATCGGTCGCAACGGTTTCACGACCGACCCCATCTCAACCGCTCTCACCGTCCTTGATCAAACAGGAAGGGAGCGCCTTCTCCGCTTCTATCCTTCGATAAAAGCGTTTGTGAAGGTCGCTCCCTAACTTACGGATCCGGTTCGTTTAGAACTCGCGGTCGGTGAGGATGCCAGGCTGAGGCACGGGATACTTGCCGCTTGCATCGGGCATCAGCGGAGAATCGGAGCCCATGGTGAGCTTGTCGACACCCGGCGCGAACTCGTGGGTGCTGTTCAGCATCTGATCGAACGTGATGACCTGACCGGTGTGAGCCGCCATTCGACCCATGCTGGACGTGACGCTTGCCTCCACGCCTCGCTTAACCTCGTTGTGCGGAGTGTTGTTGCGGATGGCGAGCATCAGAACTTCCCACTCGTTTTGGTAAGGGTTGGATCGATCCTTGGTGATCCATCGAGGAGAGCCCTCTAGCGACTGGTTGTCATAGATGGCCGCAGGTCCACCACAGTCACCGCTTCGGGCGGCGATCGCCGCACCCTTGGATCCGTGGACGTAGCTGGAAAACTGACCGTGCGCACCGTTCACGCAGCGACCTTCAAAGAAGAACTTCGTGCCATCGGCGAAGGTGTACTCCACCGAGTAATTGTCGAAGTTCTGGTCGATGAGCGGTTGACCTTCGCGGTTGGTTCGATAGTGCCGACCACCGGATGCCTGTGCCTTCACCGGCCAGCCGTTCTTCATCCAAGAAAGGTGGTCGACGTGGTGAATGTAGAAGTCATTGAAGCAGCCGCCGCTTGCCCAGAGGAAGCTGTGGAAGCGTCGAATCTGGTACTCGAGGTGGCTCATGTTGTCCGGCTTCGGAGTGGACTCAAACGAAGCGGCCGGACCGTGCATTCGGTATCCGCGCAGAAGAAGAATCTCGCCCAATTCGCCGTCTTGAACGCGCTTGTGAAGCTCTTGGAGTCCAACGGTGTGGCGCGACATAAGTCCAACGCCAACCTTGAGTCCCTTCTGCTCGGAAAGAGCGGCAAGCTCCAGCATCTTTCGGCTGGTCGGACCGTCGGTTGTGACGGGCTTCTCCATGAAGACGTTTAGCTTCTTCTCAATGGCGTACTGGAAGTGCACCCATCGGAAAGCGGGCGGGGTGGTGAGGATGACGACGTCTCCTGGGCGAAGGCAGTCCATCGCTTTTTTGTAGGCATCGAATCCGAGGAACTTTCGATCCTGGGGAACGTCCATCTTGTCCTTGTATCGACCCACGAGGCTGTTGTAACAACCGTTGAGCCGATCCTCGAACACGTCCGCCATGGCGACAAGCTTCACGGGTCCGCTCTTGGTAAGGAGAGCGTTCTCGACTGCTCCGCCGCCTCGTCCGCCGCAGCCGACGACGGCTACCCGAATTTCATCGGAGCCTTGGATATGAACCGAACCGAATCCTAGGTTCGGCAATACCGATGCGGCGGCAACCGTCGTTGTTGCCTGAAGAATTTGTCTTCGTGAAGTATTGCCCGACATGATGTTTCCTACTGTGCCTCTGTGCCAATCAAAAGCAGGCTTGCTTGATCAGACGATACCGTTATAAAACGGTTCGCTCCGCGATATATCGGAAAACCCGCTAGATTCCTGATTTATTGAATCCCTTTTGCATGAACAAGTCCAGAGCCGGACTTACGAGGTTTTCGACGAGGCCGTGTTGCCCCCGGGGAGGAAAAAAGCGAAAAGACCCCGGGGGTTCAGAGAGTTACCGCTTTTTGCGGCGGACCAGAGCAAGCAAGCCCATCCCGACGGCGGCAATCGTCGTCGGTTCTGGAACAGCTTGAAGCCGAGCTGCGCCGTTGGAAGTTGCCGTGCTGAAGTTGATCAGTTCGACGTCTTCTCCGATCGGCGCTAACAGGCTTTGCAGACCCGTCGCAGTTTGGATCTCCACACCCGTGAGGTACTTGGAGAACGCCAATTTGCCAAAGAAGTTATCGGTCGCGAAACTCTCTCGGACCGTTGCCTTGGCAAAAGCCGTATCCGTGAACACCTGTTCCCAGGTGAGTCCAATGATCGACGGGGCAACGGCTTTGTTCACTCCGATGGTGACGCCCGTTTCTCCGTAAGTGCCTGCGATGGCATATCGGAAGTTGGCAGGGTCCACATTGGTTGAGAACTCGACCGTGGAGACGGATCCGACCGGGGCTGTGTTCAACACGGAAACGGGGAAAGACGTGATTTCCCCCTCAACGGCGACGCCGAAGGAAACGTTGACATTGTCAACATCGGTCACGGTTGGTGCGATGTTGACGGAGAACGAAGATTGCGCACTCGAGAGAGCACCCAAAGCGAGAAGCGCAGAAGCGGTAATCGATTTCATGGTTTTCACCTGAAATCAATCTACTGAGCGACTGAGCGGCGACCTGTGAACACGGTTGCGGGCAATGTGGAGGATCTTGCTATTGCCTTCGAACCCAATGAGATCCTCACCGTTTGGACTGGGACCGAAATTGGGACGGGCTGATGCCGGTAAGCGCTTTGAAATGCCTTGCGAGATGGCCGTGATCGCAGAACCCGACCTCGCATGCAACCTCGGTCAAGGGGGCGTTGGTGAACAGGAGAAGCTCCTTCGCCCGTTCCACCCTACGGATGAGAATGAACCGATAGAGAGGCATGCCCGTCGCCGCCTTGAAGAGGCGATGGAAGTGGAATCGGCTATAGCCGGACACCTCGGCTACGGATGCCAATGACAAGTCCTCGGCAAGGTGAGTCTCGATGAACTCCTCGACCCTCCGGAGTTGGCGAGCAGAGAGCGCGCTTTCTGTCGGGTTGGGCGTCGGAGCGGCGGCATACGTGGTGGCAAAGTGTCTCGCAAAGGCTCCGAGCAAGCCCTCGCGGTACGCAGTGCCGAAGGGCGTGACCGACCCCAGATCCTCCGCGAACATTGTGAGAATTTGAGCCGAGCGGGCATCGTTTAGCCCAAACCCATCTCGCGGAGATACGTCTCCTGCGACGGCTTCATCCTGCGACAGAAGTTCACGCACCCTTGCCGGATTGATCAGCAGGCCAAGATCCTCAGAAAGCGATCCGTCCGTGTACGCATGGTAATCCGAGTGAGCCGCAACAACGCTGATAGAACCGGAAGGGATTGGAACTCGCCGGACCTTCGCGCCCCGCTTTAGCTCGTAGGTGGTGTAGGGAGAGCGCGCCACCAGCACGGCGTGCATGTTAGAGATCATTTCGAAGGAAGATAACCGGTGCCCCATGTGGATGAACTGAAAGGTGCCGTCCATCATCCACGGGCTTTCTTGAAGCACGTGGACGGATTCCGGGAGCACTTGGCTCCAATCCTTCTTAGGGCGATAGGCGAGGTCCACGCTTCGGTCTCATTCTCACTTCCGCGAATAAAGCGGTCTGTGCATTGGTGTTACCGTTCCGTACGGCGGTGTACACCGCACAAATGGCATCTCAATGCGAGAATGGGCCGATTCTTAGCATAAAGACGGGATGCTTCTTTATCAGGTTGCCACGACTGAGCGTGCGTCTACTGCCGCCGACAACGCCGATTCCGCCAGACGTTCGCCCGCGGCGGCAAACAGATGGAAGATCATGCTTGCTCCAGCGTTGAGAAGCACCTCGTCTTCTTCTTTGTGATACGTGGTGACGGCCACGACGCCCTGAAAACCCCTTGCCCGAATGGCCTTTACGGCAATGATCTTCGCCTCGAAATCTGGAAGGGTTAAAACAATTCCTTGCAGGCGCGTGAGGTCCAAGTTGGCCCAAAGTCCGGGGTCTTCAGCGTCGGCGTAAACCACCCGCCTTCCCTTCTTCACGTGTGCCAAGGCTTTCTCAGGGTCTGAGTCAAATCCAACGACCTTCGTTCCTTTTCCTTCGAGTGCTTTGTAAACGCCACCGCCGGTTCGACCCATCCCCACCACAAGCCAAGCGGCGGCACCCAGTTTTGTCGGTTCCCGGTCTGGGTGCGGCTTGGTTCGTTCAAACCGAACGAGAAAGTCTTCCAGTCGATCGAAGATATCGTGGACTCGGTGATTGATGGGCGCACCGATGACGAGGCTGATGATGACCACGGTGCCGAGGATCGGTGCCCATGTTGCCGGAATGAGCCCGCCGGAGATGCCCGCCGCTGCCGTGATAAGGGCGAACTCACTGTACGTCGAGAGACCGGCGGTAACGACAAACGCCGTTCTCGCCCGGAGGCCGAAGAGGATGAGCAAGGTGAAGAACAACAACGCCTTCAACGGCACGGCAGCAAGAATCGCGGCAACGGTCCACCACTGCCCAGCGGTTGGCAAGCCGGTGAGTCCCATCTTGAGAAAGAACGTGACCAAGAAGAGCTCTTTGACGCTCCAAACAATCTTGGAAAGCTCTCCGGCTTTCTCGTGCGATCCAACCAGCGTTCCGGCAAGGAGCGCACCCACCTCGGGCGAGATCCCAACCGACTTTGCTAACTGCCCTCCGCCCAACGCGATCCCAATTCCAAACACAAGGAGAAGCTCTTTGTGGCCGCTCCGATCAAGAATCCATCCTAAGGCAGGCTTGAGCAGAAAGACTAAGGGTAAGAGGAGGGCCCAGACCGTGGGCTGCTTCGCGCCGACAGTGGAAAGCATGCCGATCGCCACGATGTCTTGGAGAATCAACACGCCAATGGCAATTCGACCGTGGAGGGCGTTGAGTTCGCTCCGATCCTCCAGCATCTTTACGGCGAGAACCGTACTCGAAAAGGTGAGTGAGAACCCGATGAACAGCGCGGGCGGAACGGCAATGCCGGTGGCAGCGAGTGCTCCTGCCAAAACCGCGCCGAACCCGATGAGGTGGGCTCCGCCAACGCCTAGAATCTCCCACTTGAACAGAGATCGGACCTTCAGTTTGAGGCCGACCGCAAAGAGCAAAAGAAGCACGCCGATCGACGATAGGTCCTCGACGGTCGCTCCGGCTTCCTGACCCCATGCCGACAAAAGAATGCCCGCAAAGAGGTAGCCAACCATGGGCGGCAGTCCTAACCCGGTTCCCACCCATCCAAGTAGAAATGCCGAGCCGATCCACAGCCAGTCCATCCCAAAAGTATGCCGGTTTTGAACTCACGAGGGGTGCAATGGATTATCTTTAAGCGATGACAAAGGCGTTAGATCAGCTGATTAATGTTGCCCCGGCGACGATTGAGCAGTACCGCAACGAGGGTTGGGCACTAGTGACCGGCCTTGCCACCCCCGAAGAGATTTCTGTTTACCGAACCAAGATCTCGGACTCTACGGATCGGCTGGCAAAGAACTACAAGCCCCTTGAAGAGCGGGATACCTACGGAAAGGCATTCATTCAGAACATGAACCTGTGGGTGGACGATCCGGAGGTCGCTGAGTACTCGCTTGCGAAACGATTTGGCAAAGTGGCAGCCGATCTGATGGGGGTCGCATCTGTTCGTATTTATCACGACCAAGCTTTGTATAAGGAGCCGGGTGGAGGTCCCACCCCATGGCACCAAGACCAGCAGTATTGGCCACTCGATGGGGTGAAGTGCGTGACGATGTGGATGCCGCTTGTGGACATCACGCCTGATATGGGAACGTTGAAGTTTGCGGTTGGATCACAGGCGATCGGGTATCTCGGTCCGCTCAATATTTCCGACGATAGCGAGGCTCAACTGGAGTCGATGATTCACGAGCGCGGTTTCGAGGTCGTTCAGGTGGGCAGCATGAAAGCAGGCGACGCCACGTTCCACGACGGTTGGTGCATTCATGGTGCGCCGGGGAATGGATCCACGACGACCACCCGCGAGGTGATGACCGTCATTTTCTACGACGCCGACGCACTGATTTCCGAACCCGACAGCCCTCAGCGCAAGCTCGATTTGGCAACGTGGTTTCCGGGATTGAAGGGCGGCGATGCGGCCGCAAGCCGCATCAATCCGGTCGTTTATCCGTAGGGGAGCGCGCGGATCCCGGCGGGCTTGCCCCGTCATTTCGCTAGGGATCAATGCTTTTCTTGGGGGGTTGCGGGCAACTCCCCAAGGCTTAGGGTATCATTTCAAGCGTTTTCGCCCTTGTAGCTCAGAGGCAGAGCACTTCTTTGGTAAAGAAGAGGTCACGGGTTCGATTCTCGTCAAGGGCTCCATCGGGATGTGGCTCAGCTTGGTAGAGCGCTGCGTTCGGGACGCAGAGGTCGGAGGTTCGAATCCTCTCATCCCGACCACCTTCCCCAAGACACATTCGGAGCTTTGATTGGCTCCGTTGGCGATAAAGCCTCAAGTCACCCGATAGCTGGGACAGCTCCGTCCGCGTCGACCTTCAACAGGAGATCCGCATACGCTCCGCCTTTGCTGAGAAGCTCAGCATGAGTGCCTTGCTCCACCACCTGACCATCGGCTAGCACCACGATCTGGTCGGCGTTCTCTACGGTCGAAAGGCGATGGGCGATCACGAGAGTGGTTCGGCCCGACGCCAGGCGATCAATCGCTTCTTGAACCAGCTTTTCCGACTTCGTGTCGAGTGAACTGGTCGCCTCATCCAGAATCAGAATCTTCGGGTCCTTCAAGATCGCACGGGCAATTGCCACCCGCTGACGTTGGCCGCCAGAAAGGGTGATTCCCCGCTCCCCGACCATCGTCTCGTAACCTTCCGGAAGCTTTTGGACAAACTCTTCCACGTTCGCGGCTCGAGCCGCTTCCTCGATTTCGGCATCGGTGGCGTCAAGGCGCCCGTAGCGGATGTTCTCGCGAATAGTCGCCGCGAAGAGTTGGGTTTCTTGTGGAACCACCCCGATTCCGGCCCGAAGGTCTGGGCGGGATACGGAATCAATCGCTCGACCATCAATGAGAATCGATCCCTCTTGCGGGTCATAAAATCGGTAAAGCAGCGCCGAAACGGTGGTTTTCCCCGATCCGCTGGCGCCGACGAGAGCGGTCGTTTTTCCACCTTCGAGGTTGAGTGAAAGGCCTCTCAGAATCGGCTGATCTTCCACGTAGGAGAAGTGGATGTTGTCGAATCGGACCGCGCACGCCCCATCGAAAAGGTTCGATCCGTTGGTCGGGTTCGCAGGTTCCGGCTCCACCGACTCGTCCAAGATTTCAAAGAGTCTTTCAGCGGCCCCCGTAGCTCGCTGCAATCGAGAAGTGAGCGAGGCGAGTTCGCCCATCGGTCCGGAGATGATGGTGACCACCAGGAAGAAACCGACAATGGCGCCGACGGTGAGATTGCCTTCTATCACTCCCCTGCCGCCGTACCAGAGCACACCCAGAAGCAGAATGATGAACCCGAAGAACCCCATGGTCCCCATGGCCGCCTCCCATCGAGAGCTCTTCACGTTGAGTCGATAAACCTCGTCCAGCTTGCCGCCCGTCCGATCGTCTTCATACTTCTCTCGAGCAAAAGCCTTGACCAATCGAATTTGTCCGAGCGCCTCGGTCATCTGTCCAATCGCTTCGCTGAGACGATCGAGCGCTTCTCGGTTGAGCAGTCGTAAGCGTCGCCCAAGAATGACGAACATCGCCATGACCGCTGCAAGCAATGTGACGACAAAGAGACAGAGCTTCCAATCGATAACGACCGCCATCACGATGCCGCCGATGAGCTTGAGAATGTTCGCGGCAAAGTTAACGACGTCGGAAGTAACCGTTGTCTGCACCTGCGAGACATCGTTCGAGAGAAAGCTGGTGAGATCTCCCGATCGGTGCTTGTCGAAGTACGACACGGGGAGTCGCTGAAGGTGGGCGAACAGACTCTTTCTGAGGTCGTTGACGATTCGGTTCCCCGTTTTGGAAAGGATGACGAACTGCAAAAACCCGAAGGTGGCGGAAACGAGAAAAAGCCCGATGATGAGGGCTGCCGCTCGGTCGATTTGAGCAACCGATTGAGTCTTTCCAACCTCGTCGACGGCTTGCTTTGCCACGTACGGCAAGGCAAGTTGAACGACGGTGGCGAGAACACCTAAGACCCCCGCAAGGGCAAGGGAGCGTTTGTGCGGAATCGCCAATTGAAGTAGGCGCTTGATAATCCCCCAGTCGAGTTTTCGATAAGGGTTTGCAGAAGGCGATTGCACGTTTCTAGGTTACGCCATTCCTTGGGGTTCGTTTCATGATCGTGTTCAACCCTGTTGCAGGCAAGACGGTAACCTCGTTTCATGCCACAGGTCCCCTTCGATCGGTACATCCGATACGCCGAACTCACCGAGATTCTGCAGGCGTTCGTTGCGGAGTATCCCGACCTTGTACGCCTTGAGTCGATCGGCAAAAGCTACGAGGGTCGAAACATCTGGCTCGTTACGGTCACGGAATTCGCCACCGGCGATCCGCTGGAGAAGCCTGGATTCTGGTGCGATGGAAACATCCACGCGAGCGAAGTCAGTGCCACGACGGCGGTGCTCAAGATTCTCTACAAGTTGGTGACCGAGCGACCCGCATTGCTCAAGGATCGCGTTTTTTACCTCGTGCCGCGTTTGGGGCCCGATGGCGCCGAATGGGCGCTCGAAGAAATTCCGCGCATTATTCGAAGTTCGACGCGACCGTACCCCTACGACGAAGATGATATCGAGGGCCTTCAAAAGCGGGATATCGACGGCGACGGACGAATCCTTTCGATGCGCGTGAAGGATCCTAACGGTCCTTGGAAGATCAGCGAAGAGGAACCTCGCCTCATGAAATTGCGCGAACCCGGGGAGACCGGAGGCGAATACTATCGTGTCCTCCCCGAGGGTCTGTTTCAAGCCTTCGACGGCATAACGATGCGAGCTCGAAAGCAAAAACAGGGGCTCGATATGAATCGTAACTTCCCCGGCGGTTGGCGACAGGAGAACGAACAGTTCGGCGCGGGACCTTACCCGACCAGCGAACCGGAGATCCGCGCGGCGGTTCAAGCCATTTTCGATCGCCCGAACATCTGTTCGGCCATCACCTTCCACACGTACAGCGGAGTCTTGCTGCGACCACCGAGCCGAATGCCTGACTCCGAGATTCCGACCGAGGATCTATGGGCGTACCAAAAGCTCGGCGCAAAGGGCAAAGAGATGACGGGTTACCCGGACATTGCGGTCTACCACGATTTCCGCAACCACCCCAAAGAGGTCATCTCTGGAACCTTCGATGACTGGATGTTCGATCACCGGGGTGTCTTTGCCTGGACGGTCGAAATTTGGGCCCCTCCGAAGCAAGCCGGGATCACCGAATACAAATTCATCGACTGGTTCCGCGACCATCCGTTCGAGCACGATATCCAGATGCTCAAATGGGCCGACGAGCAGCTAGACGGCGAAGGCTACATCGACTGGTACCCGTTCGAGCACCCTCAACTTGGCACGGTGGAGATTGGTGGATGGAACGCCTTGTACGCCTTCCGGAACCCGCCCCCCAAGTTCTTGGACAAAGAGATCACACCACTCGCCGACTGGGCGATTTGGCATGCCGGAACCGGCCCTTGTTTGAAGGAACGAGCGTTCGAAAGCGTGCAGGTAGGCGGCAACGTCAGGCTGAGACTTGCGGTGCAAAACACCGGATGGCTCCCGACTTCGGTCACCAAGCAAGCCGTGAGTAAGAAGCTCTGCCGAGGCGTGATCGGCGAGATCTATCGGCTTGAGGAGAGCGGCGAACGAGCGGCCCTTCCGAAGGTGGGTGAGCCCGAGCCGGCTTGGCTTGTTTCTGGCGAACTCCGCAAAGATTTCGGGCAGTTGACCGGATACAGTCACACCATGGTCGGAGGATGGGGATGGTCGATGGATGAAACCACCGATGTTGCCGTTCTGGAGTGGATCGTGACGCCTGGGACCTACGAGATCGTTGCCAGACACGAACGCGCGGGAACGGTTCGTAAAATCGTGACCGTCGGCTAATTGGAGTCGAACCCAATTTTGGAAAGGGAGGGGTACTGTCCCTCCCTTTTCTTTTTGTCTCCGCTTAGAAGCGGATTGCTTGAGCGACGGTAAGTGTCGTTCGGTTCGATCGTGCACCCGAATCGGATGCGAACACGTTCGAAGAAGCGAAGTCTCGGCGAAGCTCCACACGGAACTGAGAAGACGGGGTCACCGCGTAGTTCCAAGTCGCCGTGAGCGACGAGAGGGAGCCGGAGTTCCCAAGACCGAAGAACCGGAGTCCTTCGTGGTCCTTGAAGGTGTCGTATCGAATGGCGAGGTTTTGGCGATCGTTCAGTTCCGCAATTGCGTGAGCTTCGAAGCCGTACCAGTTTCCGCTGGTGGCGCCTGCGGTGTTGCCCGTGGCGCTAGCGTAGGTACCGTCAAAGATCATCTTGAACTTCTTGCCGAAGGTTCGCACGTAGTCGAAGTCGACCAGTTGTACGTTCCACTCGCCCAAAGCCGCGAATCCTGATCCGTTGACCACGCCTGCACCCTCGTTACCACCCAAGTAGTTGAGAATGAAGGTGTCGTTCTCGTCGAGCGTGTACACCAGACCAAAACCGAGAGATTTCGCCCCGTTCGTATCCTCCACTTCGTTCCACCCGTTGACAACCGCACCGGTGAATGCGAGCTTGTCGCTGACCTTCTTCGAGGCCCTTAGACCGGCATGCCAAAACGGCTGACCGAAGTTGAACAGGTGCGAGAGCGAGTAGTTGGGGTTGTCTGGCGTTGCCAAGACCTCAAAACCGACCCAAGTGGTGAACTTGCCAAAGTCGATGGTCAGCCCCTTGCCGTCGTCGTAGGTGCCGTACGCTTGCTGCACAAGCTTGTAGGCGGTTTCGTTCGGTTGGCGAGCGGCCACGAGAAGGTCGGCGTTTTTACCCGTCACCAAGTTCAGGGTGAGTCCAAAAGGCTCAGACTTGGTTGGGGCCCGAACGATGTTGATCTGAGCCGAAGCAAGACTGAACGACTCGTTGCGAACGTCGAAGGCTCGTCCCACAAGGTCCGCACCCACGCCCGGCTTCCCGAAGTCGTATTGGTAGTAGAAGTCCAAATGCCCGCTGACGTTCCACTTGGGAACCTCGACGTCTGCAGTTTTCTTCTCCGCCTTTGGAGAGGTCCGCGTCGCAATTCGCGGAGACAGGGCAATGCTACGAGCTTCGGTGATCGAGTTTGCGTTGGTTGGCGAGCCCAGGTGCATCGTCGCGAGTGCGGATGCAACCACAGTTTCCAGCCCTATCATGTTGTCAAAGCAATCCCCCTCGGGGATCGTCGTTAATCTAAGTTAAATTTAGCGTTTTGTGTGAATAAATCTTAAAAATCGTTGATAATTTTGCGATTGCAAGTCTGATGCATCCATCCATCAACCCCTCTGGTTTCTCGCGCGCAAGCGCCAAAACGGGTTTGGTACGCTGGCACTTGCGGGACGCCAGGAACGTTTCTTCCGCCTCTTTGGATCGAGACTATGCCTGACTCTGCCCCTCCACAAACCACCGAAGGGCACAGTTCTTGGACGTTTCGCCAAGCGGTTGAGCCGGGCGTACAGGCGATCAAACGGAACTGGGCTCCGATCGCATTCATCCAGTTCGCAGCGGTGGTGTTGGTGGTTGCCTATTTCCAAATTCCGTCGCTTCAGCAGTCGCTGAAATCGGTGGAGGTGCTCAAAGAAAAGGGTGGCCTCGCGTTCGCCTTCTTTGGTGGCATGATCGCAGGGGCCGTGGTGCCGGAAGTTGCCAAACTGCTCACCGGACGCCTGCGCACCTTTGGCAAGAGCTGGATACAAGAGTCTGCCTACAACGGACTTGTCTACGGCATCGTGGGTATCCAGGTAGACCTGTTCTACCGAATGCTGACCGCCACGCTGGGCGGCGAGGCCACTCCGACGGTCGTCATCACCAAGACCCTGATCGACCAGTTGGTGTTCTCCCCATTCCTCTCCATCCCAACCGCTACGATCCTCTTTCGATGGCGCTTCCACGGCTTCCATCGAGACACGTTCGCTAAAGAACTCAAGGATCGGTTTTACGTGATGCAGATCGTGCCCGGCGTGCTGATGTGCTGGGCCTTCTGGGTGCCCGTTTTGTGCTGCGCGTACAGTCTGCCCCCACTGCTGCAGTTCCCTTTTTCGATGCTTGCCGAAGCGGCATGGAGCATTTTGTTCGTGTTCATGACGCAACAGACCGGAGCTGCTCCGGCCCAAAATTCAGTGAATCACTGAATCGCAAAAAACTCACTTGATCAGGTTCAAAATCCCGGCGCATCTCCCGATTGAAATAGTTCAATATGAAGGATATGCTTGGCCTCTCCCCAAATTACGTGGCTTTGTTCATTGATTATGAGAATGTATTTCATTATTTGAGCAACCGCCTCGTTGACGAAAATCGAACCCAGGAAGTCACCCTCGAGCTGATCCGCGCCGTGCGAGACCATATTGAGAAGGACTCGAACAGAAGGGTGATCATTCAACACGCCTACGCGGACTTCGAGCAACTGGAAGTCAGTCCGATGGGCGATCTGTATCTGATCGGTGTGGAGACGCATAACGTCGTCGGCACCGAACATAAGAACGCCGCCGACATGCGCCTGTGCATCGACGTGATGGAGACGTTGTACACGCGTAAGGAGATCGGGACGTTTCTCTTCATGGCGGGTGACCGGGACTACATCCCGGTGATTCAGCACCTGAAGAAGCACGCGAAAGAAGTGTTCGCCGTCGCCTTCAAAGACAACATCTCCGGTGACCTTTTGATGAACGTGGGCAAGGGTTACGTCGATGCCTTCTCGCTTCTGGGCAAGGTCAGCCAATCTGAGCTAGAGGTTGGCGAAGAGCGACGTCGTGAAGTACGCCAACAACGGAACCAACAGGCCGAAGCCGTTGCCGTTGAGAAGCAACGCCAAGTGGTGGAAGAGCATCGCCCGCCGGAAGTGGCGTTCGCGAAACCCCAAAGACTCTTTAATCAAGATGCGGTCGAGGCCCTCGAAATCCTGCTCACCAACTATGGCGAGAAGCCAGAAGTGTTCATCTCTCCTTATCTCAACAAGCTCCGGCAGGCCATGCAGCACCTTGCGGAGTACGAGCGCAAGGCGGTGATTTCCACCATGGTTGAATACGGCGCGGTCAAGATCGAGAAGCGACGCGGCGATCCATTCGACTATTCCGTACTGATCGTGAACTGGAACCACCCGGACGTTCGCGAGCTCAATCCGCTTGGGAAGTAAACAAAAAAGCGCTCTCGTTCTTCACGAGAGCGCTTTCCTTTTTTCAACGGCGCGTGCCTACTCGATCGCCCATTCCGAGGCTACTTCCGGTGCCGCTCGGAGCGTGGTGATGACCGTGCAGTATTTCTCGTCGCTCAATTGAACGGCTCGTTGCACGGCGGCCGGGTCCAAGTTCTCGCCGCTCACGATGTGCTTGAGCGTGATCGATTGGAACGGTCGAGGGTAAGTCCCCTCCGGACCTCGAACGCCCTGCACTTCGATGCGATAGGCGGTCACTGTCTGCTGCTTCTTCTTCAAGATCGAGATGACGTCCATTGCGCTGCATGCGGCAATCGAACTCAGAAGCGCTTCTACAGGGGTTGGCCCCTTGTTTTCGCCTCCTACGTCCGTGTAGGCGTCCATCGTGAACTTGTTTCCGCTCGGCGGAGTGGATTCAAAAGCCATTCCGCCGGTCCAGTCAACTCTAACCATAGTTTTTCGTTACGTTCGTTTGTTGACGATTAACCCAGAAGGGTGTTCTCGTCCGGGAACTCTCCATCCTTCAAGAGGGCGGGTTGCTCCGGTTTGGATTCAAGCTTGATTTGGGTGTGCGTA
The DNA here is from genome assembly GCA_964471545.1 of uncultured Fimbriimonas sp. Taxonomy (GTDB): domain Bacteria; phylum Armatimonadota; class Fimbriimonadia; order Fimbriimonadales; family Fimbriimonadaceae; genus Fimbriimonas. The sequence continues at coordinate 32,923 of CAYYJX010000010.1, forward strand.
TCGCCCGCCTCCAAGATGGAGAGCATCGCGTCCAGAACGTGGAAGGCGAGGTCTCCGGATGCCCGGTGCGATCGACCCTCTTGGATTGCCTTTGCAATATCCAGCACCGCCAATCCGCGCGAGTTTTGCTTGAACGGCTTGATCGATTCGACCACCTCGGCGTCTCCCCAGCCCTTTCGAAGCTTGATCTCGCCGTTGAACATGTTGGGGTCGGGAACCACGAGGGTGCCTTCCGATCCGTACACAACGATATTTGGTTGACCCGGGAACGGGAACGAGTCGAACGTGGTGAACAGTTGGCCGACCACCCCGTTGGCAAACTGCATGGTCGCAGCGATCGACGTTGGGGTTTCGACCGTGATCTTTTGTCCCTTCAACGGCTCGCTACCAATCGTTCGCTCGGGGAACGTGATGCGGGTTGCGCCGGTGACGTATTCGATCGGGCCGAACATGTTCACGAAGGCGGTGAGGTAGTAGGGCCCCATGTCCAGCAAGGGACCTGCGCCCGGCTTGTAGAAGAACTCCGGAGACGGGTGCCAGCCCTCGGGACCGTTCGAGGTCATGTATCCATGAACCGCCACCGGGGTTCCGATGGCTCCCGATTCGATCAGCTCGCGGACCGTTTGGTGGCCGGCGCCTAGGAACGTATCCGGCGCGCATCCAACTCGAAGACCCTTCTCTTTGGCGATGGCGAGAAGCTCGCGAGCTTCGGCCTTGTTCGGAGTCAGCGGCTTCTCGTTATGGACGTGCTTACCCGCCTTAACAACCTGGAGAGCGACTTCGCCGTGGACCTTGGGAATGGTGAGGTTGACCACCAAATCCACATCGGGGTGCTCGATGAGAGCGTCTGGGGTAAGGACCAGTCCGACTCCGTACTTGTCGGCTTGCGCCTGAGCTGCTTCTAGTCGAAGGTCGGCAACCGCGACCACCTTGGTCGACGGGAACTTCTGAAGGTTTTCGAGATAGATGCCGCTGATGTTGCCGGTGCCAATAATGCCGATGCGTAACGGGTCCATGCTAAGGGCGAGTTTACACGCCCGACGACCCTAAACCGACCGGTAACGATACATCGTTTCACCGAACCATGAGGCGAAATTTCACCTGGTACTCCGGTTTCACTGAAGCGAACCTAGCAGAGGTGCATTTCGGGGGCGGCACTCATCATGCGAAGCGCGTGATACATTGCCCCTGCCCAAGCCCCGGCGTTCGCGGTGCAATTGGGTCCACCGGATGCCGTGAAGTGGGCTTCCAATTTGGCGTACGTCTCGGCTTTCAGGTGCAAGTCGAAGACCTCGCAGAAGCGCTTCGTAACCGCCTTGGCGTCTGGCAGTGCCGTCACCTTCATCTGCTTCAAAACATTCTCGCTTGCCACCCAGGGCCCCTTGTCGTTCCAGATCATGAGGCCGTGGTACTGCATTCGCTGAGTCATTGCCGCAGGTGTTGCCCAGGCCGATCCCCACTTCCAACCCGAGACATCGGGCGGATAAAGAAGGTTGAGGCCCATTTGCTCCATGCGCCAGGTGACGTACCACATCTGGTCCAGAACGTTTTGGCGCGGGATCATCTTGTCTGGCTTCGCATCTTTGCCTCGATAGGCCAGCATCGCATCGCCGATTCCCATCTGCCGAGCCACGCCAATTACGTAATCGGCCGGGCTCTTCACTTGCTTCAAATAGCACTTGTCACTCCAGAATTCGGGGGCCTTTACAATGGCGTACATCACTTGTTTGATGTCCCCATTGGAGCTTTGAAACACTTTCGCAATTCGCTCCACCACGGCAGGCTCCGGATTGGCATAAGCGAAGAACTCCCACATCTTGGTGGCGATGAAGTGAGCCGTCTCCGGACGCTTGGCGAGGAATTCCAAAACCTCCTCACCCCGAAAATCCTTCGTGACACCCAGAATCGTTTTGGGCGAGTCGTCTCGCATCGAGTCCATGTAGCAGAAAGCCGCCGACGGTCTTCCCTGCTCCATTAGTTTCTTCATTCGGACGGTGTTGGTATCGCCCAACTCCCAGAAGGCATCGATCATTCCCCAGCCGGTGAGGGCCCGGGAAACCTCTTTGATGTCCTGTTCGGTGTAGCTGCCGATACCCATGGTGAACAGTTCCATCACCTCTCGGGCAAAGTTCTCGTTGGGGTGCCCCTTCAGCATGCGCTCGGTATCGAGATAGCGCATCATCGCCGGGGTGGTAGACGCAAACTTGAGCAGGTCGATGAACTTGCCGTTCGCGTTCTTGCGGAGTCCCTGGATGTATTCCAGCATCATTAGGCCGTTCTCGACCTTGCTATCGCTAACCGCAAAGTGAGAGTGCCAAAACAGCGCCAGCTTCTCTTGAAGGGGGCGCTTGGTACAAACCATTGCCATGCCCCACCAGGGTCGGAAGCGCCAAGCCCCCGGTTCGGCATCTTGGTCGGCCTTTTCGTTCCAGATGAACTCGTACGGGTGAACGGGAAAATTGCTCGGCGCGGTTTCGTAGTCGATGAGCAGCTTGATGGTCGCGTCGAGTCCGGCAATCTCACCCTGATCAAGTTCGGCCACGGTTGGACCAAAACCCAACCGGCGGTAAAGGTGTGCGATCTTTTCTCTAAGCGTTAGCGGCATTGCTACTCCCCGATCTTTGGACCCTTTGCTCAAGGGCCCGTTTCAATCATTTTAGGGAGATTCCGACCGATTCAACGTGATATCTCTCACAGTTCGCACAAAATCGGGACGTCAACGGGACTCCGAAGCCTTTTGAAGCAGGTAGGCCGTCGCCGCATCCTTGTCTCCGGGTGTCAGCACCCCTTCTAGAACGGCTTCTTCGAGTTCGTGCTTCCACGTGCCGACCATGGGTCCGCCCTCAATCTTGAGCAGGTCCATGATCTCTCGTCCGGTGAGCGGGCTGGTGAGCTCGTTCACCGCTACAGTCTGTTGAACTTCCTCAAGCTTGTCCCTGACTGCCTGCAGATTCAGACGGGGTGCTTCGGGATGGTGCGAGCGAGAATCCGCATCGACCAGTTCCAAAAACTCTTCCAGTTGATCTCCCATGTCCCGAATCAAGCGACGAGCGGCAGTAGAACTGAACGGATTAGCGCTTCCCAGGCGCATGTGGTGACGAACCAGGTGAGAAACATCCTCGATGAGGTCTTTGGAGAACCGCAAACGATCAAGCGCCTCGGCTGCAACCTCGGCTCCCCGAATCTCGTGACCGAAGAACCGGGGGCGACCCGATGGTTCCAGGGTTTTGGTTTCCGGTTTGGCGACGTCGTGAAAGAGTGCTGCAAGTCGAAGCGCCAAGGACGGTCGACTGATCTTTTCCACCACCGCCAAGGTGTGATCCCAGACGTCTAGGTGGTGAAAGGGGCCATGATCGCACCCGATAGACGGCAGGAACTCTGGGAAGATTTGGGCGAGTAGTCCCGTGGTTTCGTAGTCGCGGAGGGCTCGCGCAGGTTGTGGCCCAAGCATGGTCTTCGCAAACTCTTCCTGAATGCGCTCGGCGGAAACGATCGCCAGACGCGATGCGTTCTCCTGGATCGCCTCGAACAGACCAGTCGCCGGGGTAAAGCCCAATTTATGGAGAAACCGGATGGCGCGGAGCATTCTCAGCGGGTCTTCAGAGAACGTTTCTCCCGGATCGAGCGGGGTTCGTAACACCCGGCATTCGAGGTCGGCAAATCCGTTCCCAAGCGGATCGAGGACTTCGCCGGTTTCAATCGATCGAAGGAGGGTGTTAACCGTAAAATCCCGGCGCTTGGCGTCTTCCAAGAGCGTTGCGGGCTCAACGGTTGGCTTTCGACTCTCGCCACGATAGCTCTCTTTGCGAGCGGTGACGAACTCCACCTTCTGTCCGTCGACCCTTACCTGAGCCGTTCCGAAGTTGGCGTACACCGCCGCCGGCCCCTCAGTGATCCCGGACTCGACTAAGAAGGTCACCAGCGCCGCCGAATCACCTTCGACGACGAGATCGATGTCCTCTCCGATGACCCTTCCCTCAATTTCGTCGGGGTAGAGCAGCGAGTCTCGGACCGACCCTCCGACCGCGTAGACCTTCCCCGTAAACGGCGATACGCGCACCGCTTCCGCGATGCGATGCACGGCCAACGGAAAAGGGGCGATACGCACCCTTTGAGCGTACCACCCCTCTTTTTGGGCGCTTCTTGCAGTCCGATTACTTCTGAGGAACGTCCTTCGCGGGAGGATTCGGCCGATTTCCGATCTCGTGAATCGTGAGATACACGAGCTTGGCTGTGTTCGTCAACTTCGTGAAGTTGATCTTATCAACGGTGTCGGTCACTTGGTGATAGTCCGGGTGGAAACCGTCGAAGAAGAACGCGATCGGGATGCCGTTCTTGGCGAAGTTGTAGTGATCGCTTCGCGTGTAAACATCCTCAGCATCGTACAGAAATCGGAATCCCACGTACTTGTTCTGCTCTTGGATGATCTGGTCAAGCTCGGTCGAGATTCGCTTACTTCCGACCAGACGCATGGTGTCCACGTTCTCCTCGTCTTTGTCCACTTGACCGGGGCGTTGCTGTCCAGACGAGTTCCGTCCCACCATATCCATCTGAAGCTCGGCAACCCACTGCTTCAACGGAATCGGCGGATTCTGCACCAAGAATGCGGAACCCAGAAGGCCCATCTCTTCACCGTAGAACGCCATGAAGAGGACGCTCCGCTTTGGTTTGACCGGGTTAGAGGTGAGACCCTTGGCAACACCCAGCAAGGCGGCATTGCCCGAGCCGTCATCGTCTGCTCCGTAGTAAATCTGGTTTCCAGAACGGCCAAGGTGATCTAGGTGCGCGCCTACGCCGATGATTTCGTTCTTCAGCACCGGATCCGAACCTTCCAGAAGGGCGATCACGTTTGCGACCTTCACTTTCTGGATTTCTAGTTCGGAGCGAACGAACACCTCTGTTTCCAGTTCTTGAGGCACTCCCACTGCCGCTGCGTTGACCTTTGCCCGGTCGGCCTCGCTTAGCAAGGAGAGAGCCTTGTCGCGCTTCAACTGGAATCGCCCAACGTTGTTCCCGGCTTGGGGTTCGGTGCGACTTCCGCGCCAGGTGATTGGCTCAAGCGACTCCGAAATCGAAATCACCGCCGCGGCACCTGCTCGGTTCAGAGTGAACCGGATGCGCCGATTATTGTCGCCGCCCTCCAGGATGACGATTTTCCCGGCGAACTTTGCGGAAGCGGCTTGGTCCAGTTGGGTGTCGTCGGTGAGCTTCAAATAAACCGCTTGAGCTTGAGCCATGCCTTGCCCAGCACCCTGAACCCCGATCTCTTCACCCAACACCAATCCGTTGGGGGTCTTGATGGCTAATCGCGCCGGGTTGGCTCGCGATCGCCAGAAATCGTTGTATTGGAAATAAGTGCCGTTGTCGCCAATAGGCTTGAGACCCATCTTGCGGAAGTGATCCGCCATGTACTCCATCGCGACTTCGAAGCCGGGCTCACCCGTTCCGCGCCCCTCCATTGCTGGACCTGCAAGATCTCCAAGCCACTTTTTGGCGTCCGGGATGTTGATCGCGTCAAACCCTTTCTTGAGACTGTTGGGAACCGTCGCCGAAGTCTTCCAGAATCCTGCTGCGGGGGTCGCTTCCTTGTTGGTGTTATCCGCGTAGGCGCCGGAAACAATGATTCCGGCAAGGGCGAGGGCAAGCAGTCTTGAGAAGCGAGGCAAGAGTGGCATCGAGAAAGGTTACGACGATTCCCTCTCCGAACAAATCCACTTTTTCACTTTTGTGAACGGAGTTGTGTGGTTCTAGGTCTTTTAATTAGCTCTCGAAGAGACCTGCCGCAAACTCGGCAGGCTTGAAGTCTTTGAGATCGCCCACCTTTTCGCCGACTCCGATGAGCTTAACGGGCACCTTGAGTCGCTCATAAACGCCTATAAGAGCGCCACCCTTGGCGGTTCCATCCAGCTTGGTGAGGATGAGTCCAGTAACTCCCGCAACCTTGGTGAACTCTTCCGCTTGCCGAATAGCGTTTTGCCCGGTGTTTGCATCCAGCACCAAAAGGACTTCATCTGGCTTCCGGCCGAGGGCTTTTTGGGTCACCTTCGCGACCTTCTCCAGTTCGGCCATGAGGTTCGCCTTGGAATGTTGCCGCCCCGCCGTATCGCACAGGACGAATTCGGCACCGCGCGCTTTGGCGGCGGTGATGGCGTCGAAAAGAACGGTGGCCGAGTCGGCTCCTGGTTGTGCCTTGACGATGTCGCAGCCGATCCGGGTCGCCCAAGTCTCGAGTTGCTCGATCGCCGCGGCACGGAAGGTATCCCCCGCCGCCATGAGCACCTTCGCCTGATACTTATTGACGAGCAGGTGCGCCAGCTTAGCAATAGACGTGGTTTTTCCAACCCCGTTCACGCCCACGAAAAGATAAACGGTTGGGTTCACATCGCTGACGATGAGGCCGGAATCGCCTTGAACGCGGAAACGATCGGCGATCGCTTTTTCAAGACGGGCTTTCATCGCACCGGGCTCGGTGATCTTTTCGTCCCGGACGGCCTGCCGAAGTTCGGCAAGGATTTGCGTGGCGACCTCGATGTGGGTGTCGGCTTGCAGAAGGGCCTCTTCGAGTTCTTCATAAAAGTCCTCGTCGATGACTCCTCGACCGAGCATGCGGTCGACATTCTCCATCAGCCTCTTGAACATCGTTATCTTGCAGGTTACCGCCCGCTCCGTGGCGCAGGCGGCTTCTGGACCTAGAACAAGCCGCTGATCTTGCCGTCGGCGTCGATATCGATGCTGAGCGCCGCCGGGGTTTTGCCGAGGCCTGGCATGCGCAAAATGTCTCCTGCGATCGCCACCACGAAACCTGCCCCTGCCGATACTCGGAAGTCCCGAACGGTGATGTCGAATCCCATTGGCGCCCCCAGCTTCTTGGGGTCGTCACTTAGGCTGGACTGAGTTTTCGCCACACAAACGGGCAAGTTGCCAAAACCGTTAGCGGTGAGATCTTTCAGCGCCTTTTCCGCATCCACGGTGAGGCGCACTTCGTTACCGCCGTACACCCCACGAACCAGTTTCTGGAGCTTTTCGAGGATCGGTTCTTCTCCGTTGTAAACGGGTGTAAAAGCACCCGCAGCAGGAGCGGAAGTGATCCAATCGGCCAACTCCAGGCATCCCTTTCCGCCCTCTCCCCATGGGTTGGAGTTCACAAACGATCCTCCCCAGGACTCGACTGCCGACTGAATCCGTTCGATCTCTTCCACAGCGTCATCTGCGAAGCGATTGAGCGAGACCACGACAGGGAATCCGTACTGCGACATGTGGGCGTAGTGCCTTTGTAGGTTGCCCAGACCGTTCGCCAGTTCCCCTTCGCCGTGATACTTCAACGCTCGAACGGTGGTGACCAACACAGCAGCGTCCGGCGATTTACCGAGTTGGGGCACGACGATGTGAAGGAACTTTTCCGCCCCGAGGTCGCTGGCAAACCCGGCTTCGGTGATCGTGTAGTCCGCCATACCCAGAGCCACTTTAGAGGCAACCACCGAAGAGCATCCGTGGGCAATGTTGCCGAAGGGACCTCCGTGAACAAGTGCCGCTCCACCTTCGATGGTTTGCACCAAGTTGGGTCGCAACGCATCCCGCAGGAGCGTGCAGGCGGCTCCGGTGGCTCCAATCTGATCCACCGTCACGGGCACGTTCTTTTTGCCTAACCCAACTACCATTCGACCGATTCGAGTCTTTAGGTCGGCCATGGACTGTGCCAAGCAGAGGGTCGCCATGACCTCGCTGGCAGGAGTGATGACGAACTCTTCCTCTCTTGGGACTCCGTTGCCAGGTCCGCCGAGACCCACAATGATTTCGCGCAGGGCCCGGTCGTTCATATCGATGGTTCGGGGCCAAACCTTCTTTCGGCTATCGATGCCCGCGACGTTGCCGTGAAAGAGATGAGCGTCCAACATCGCGGAGATGAGGTTGTGGGCCGAGGAGATCGCCGGGAAGTCTCCGGTGAAGAAAAGGTTGATGTCCTCCATCGGCAGCACTTGGCTGTATCCGCCCCCGCATGCGCCGCCTTTCACCCCGAAAATGGGTCCCAGAGCGGGCTCACGGGTTGCCGAGATGGCCGATACGCCTCGCTGTGTGAGTGCCTGAGAAAGACCGATCGTGGTGGTGGTCTTTCCTTCTCCGTGGGGAGTCGGCGTGGTGGCAGTGACAAGAATGAGCTTGCCTTGAGGCTGGCTTTGGAGCCGTTGAATCCCTTCCCAGGTGAGCTTGCCCTTGAATCTACCAAGCGGCTCGAAATCGTCGTCGCTGAGTTGCGCGGCAGAGGCGATCTGGCTGATCGGGCGCAAAGTGGCTTTCTGGGCGATCTCGAGATTCGTCATGACTCTGCCTTCTACGTTACTTGTTCAGCCGGGATAAAGCCGGGAGGATTCCCTCCAAGCAGAGGCTGTGTCAGCAAAAGAGGGGACGCCGATCGACGTCCCCTCTCCCTGCGATTGATCGCGTTAGTCCTGACTGGGTGCTTCTGTCTTGATCACGATCGGTTGCTTGGATGCCGGAAACTCCTTGATCTTCTCCGCGAGATCAATCCCGAACGTGGTTTTGATCTGCTCGTTGATGGCTAGAAGCTTTCCGACGTCGACACCAGAGGCGTTCGCCCCCGATCCCGACCCGTTGTCGATGATGGTCACCTTGTCGATCTTCGTCTCGGCAATCGCATCGGTGAGTTGGCGAATGATCGGCTCGATCTTTTGAAGGATCAAGATTTCCCGCGCGTTGTCGCCTGCTCGTTGCCAAGATTCAGCGAGGGCACGGAAGGCATCGGCTTTCGCCTTCCCTTCTTCAATGATGGGAGCAACCATTGCCTTTGCCTTGGCTTCCATAGCTTCGCAATTCGCCTTGCTCGGCTCGACCACTTCCGCCTCCAACTTGCGGCGAACCTGTTCGATCCGCGCCTTTTGGACTTCGACTTCAGCAATCGACTTTGCGATTTGTGCCGCAACCGAAGCCTGCTCTTCCGCCACCACCGCGTTTCGTTGCGAGAGGGTTGCCTTCAGCTGTCGCTCGGCATCGGCACGGGCAATGTTCATCTGGGCGGTGATCTGGGCGCGAACCTCGGTTTCCCGGTTCTTCGCGGAGGCGATCACAGATTCGGCTCGGGCTTTCGCCTCCGCAATCCGAGCGCTCGAGTTCAATTCGGCGCTGCGAATGCGTCCGATCGAGTTGAGATAGCCCACGTCGTCGCTCACGTTCTGAATCTTGAGGGTGTCTACCACCAGTCCCAGAAGGCTGAGGTCTTGCTCAACTTCTGCGACCAATCGCTCGGCGAAGGCGGCTCGGTCTTGGTTCACCTGCTCGGGGGTGAGCGTTGCCAGCACACCACGGAGCGAGCCTTCTAGATTCGCCTTGGCGATCTGCATGATCTCGTTACGCCCCTTGCCTAGGAAACGCTCGATGGCTCGGTTCAGCGTGGGTTCATGACCAGCTACCTTCACGTTGGCAACGCCGTTTACGTTGAGCGGAATGCCGCCCTTGGAGTACGCGTTGCTCGCGGTGAGCTCGATGATCATATTGGTGAGGTCCAACCGATCAACCCGTTCAATGAGGGGGATACGGACGCCGAATCCGCCCTTTACAAGGCGATAGCGGACGGTGCTGTCCCCGACTCGGCGATTACCGCCACTGAAGATAAGCACCTCGTTTGGGGCGCAGTTGTAGAAGATCGACTTCAGGCCGGCAAAGAACAGAAGGCCGAGGAAGAAGAGAATGCCGACGATGGTTAGAATCGGTCCCATGTTATTTGGCCTCCTTGTTGGGGGCTTCCACCGATTTCGGTGGTTCGCCGTTGGATCGTCCACCCGCCAGCGAGCCGAGAATGTCGATGCCCGTGGTGGATCGAACCGAATCGAAGACGGTGTGCAGCATCTCCGGATAGTTCGAGAGGTATCCGGACAGTGCCTTTCCAGAGCCGCTGTCGATCACCTGAATGTTGTTCACCTTCACCTTGTTGACGCCCTTAATGGCCGCCCCCAAGATCTTTTCGATTTCTTCGATGATCGCGATTTGAACCGCAGTGTCGCCGCTCTCTCGCCACGCTTGTTGAAGGGTATCGAGGGCTTGACCCACGGCCTGACCTCTCTCCCGTAGGAAAGCGGCTTCGCCTTTCGCCCGATAAGACTCGGCGGCTTGCTGAGCCTCGGCGGGAAGAATGACGTCTGCCATTTGTTGCACGACGGCAAGCTCGGCGCGAATCTTCTGGAGCTCTTGTTCGGCAACCGCTCGCGCTTCACGCGCGGCCGCTTCGGTGCGCTCTTCTTCTGATTTGACCTTCGAATCGAGATCGGCCATTAGCTTTCGAATCTCGTTCTTCATCTCGGCGATGGTGGCCTCCGCGTTCGCCTTGGCCACTTCCGCCAATCCGTTTTGCTCGGCTTCGGTTTGCTCAGCGGCTCGGCGGAAGTTGGATTCCGCAATCTCGGCTTCACGGACAACCGCGGCGATGGCGGATCGCCCCGTACTGTCCAGATAGTGCACATCGTCCGTGACGTGTTGAATCTTCACGGTATCGACGTGCAGGCCAAGCTTGCGCAAGTCCTCTTCGCATTCGTTGCTCAAAGCTTCGCCGAACGCGAGTCGGTCTTCGTTCACCTGCTCGGGAGTGAGGTTTGCCAGAACGCCGCGAACATGGCCCTCAAGCGTCTCTTTGGCCACCCGTCGAACCTCGTTGATGTCCCGCCCGAGGAAACGCTCGATCGCGTTCGGGAGGACGTTGAGGTTGCTGGAAATCTTGATGTTCGCGATTGCGTCGACGTTGAGGGCGATACCACCCTTCGAATAAGCGCCCCGGATAGAGATCGGAATCTCCATCAGCCCCAGGCTCATGCGGTCGACTTTTTCAAAGAATGGGATGCGGAAGCCGCGTCCGCCCGTGACCAGGCGAAAACTGCGAACCGTGCCGTCGGGTCCCTTTCGCTTTAGACCACTAAAGATCAGCACTTCGCTTGGCGGAGCGATGTACAGGAAGGACTTGATGATCAGGATAAGGATGGCTAAGACGACCAGAACCGTAATGGCTCCGGAAAACCCTGCGATCGCCGACCCTGCGAGATTCTCGGTGGTTGTTCCACCTTGTGCCCAAAGCAACCCAGCCGGCTGCTCTAACCACTGCCCAATTAGGTTCATTTCAGATCAGTTTCTTCTTCGTAGAGTTCTTGCACGCTCTCTACGTAAGCGACGGAATCGTCCACACCGACCACAACCACCTCGTGGCCTGCCGGAATAGGCAATTCAGATTGGGAACGAGCGAGATAGTCGATCCATTCGCCGTTCACTTGCACGCGAACTTTGCCGGGGTCGATGTTTCCCACCCCAACGAGGAGCTTTCCGTGCAGACCCACCACCGTGGAAGCGGTTGGCACGAGCTCGGTTTGGTTTTTCTTGGCGAATCGCATGAGCGCAAAGACGCCAAAGCCCATGAGCAGACCGATCACCAACGACACGATGAACGTGGGCGTCGGATCGAGCATCTTCGTGAGGCTGAAGATGGTTCCGGTGAGTCCGAACCCCGCGCCTGCGTAGGTCCAAAACCGGAGGCTCAAAAAGGGGATCCAACCGAAGTCGAACCCATGGCCATGGCCTGCCTCCAAATGGATGTCATGGTCGATCCCACCGTCGGCATCGATATCGGTGTCCATAAACCCCGAAATGCCGGCCAGAACGATTAGGACAATTCCGACCAAACCGGTTCCAATGTATACGGAGAGCATCCCCAATCATGGTACAGGGATTGCCCTTTCGTGGTTGCGTTTCGGAAGATCCAAAAGCGAAATCGCCCCCCGGAATTCCATCCGGGAGGCGAACCGATCGATCGGGTGCTTAAGCGAGATTAGCGGTGCCGGTTGTCGGCTCCAAATTCCACTCCGGCAGCGTCTCCGGCACAACGATGGTCCGAACCACCCGGAAGCGCGTGCGAACGTCGTCGGCAAGGAGTCTTAGCGCCGGCTCGCTTCCCGTCTCCTGAGCGTGTCGCTCTAGGAGGTTGCGCAGCACCTTCACATCCTCATCGTCCAGCGGGAAATGATCCACATAATCGTGGTTCAAGTTCCTCGCGTCGACGTCGAGCAGATAGACCCGACCCCCTGTCATTCCCGATCCGAGATTGGGGCCAACGGATCCAAGAACCACGGCAACGCCACCTGTCATGTATTGGAAAGCGTTGGCTCCAACTCCTTCCACAACAACAACCGGACCTCCGCCCTCGTGATTCTTTCGGAAACAGATACCGAATCGGTTCCCTGCAGATCCGGCAATGAAGGCTTCGCCGCCCCTCGCGCCGTATCCGAACGTGTTGCCGGCGAGCGCCAGACCCGAGCGGCCTCTGGGTGCCGCCACCACAAGCTTTCCGCCATAGGAAGCGGTGAAGCACGAATCGGCTATGACGCCCAAGTGCCGGAAGGACATTCCATCCACCATGTACGCCCCGTAGAAGTGCCCTGCGGCTCCCTTGGTGACCAACGTGAGCGAGCCCTTTTGAAGACCGAGGTCGCCCACCGCCCGGGCAATCGTTCCCGCTGCGGCCATTCCCACGCATCGCGCATCGTTCGTGAGAGACTCGTCCAACTCCACATGCTCACCCGAAAGCGCTCGCTTGGCGGCTTGCACCTCCGGTTGACGGATATCGGGCATGAACCGAGCGGTTTGGCCCGCGTAGTCTCGCTCCAGCGCAAGGGCGCTAGGAGCCCGAACGATGGAAGTGAGATCGAGCATGGCAGCCTTACCGGAAAGGTTCGGCTTCACCTGCAGCAAATCGCGACGACCGATGACGTCCTGCAATCGTCGAATACCCAACTCTGCCATTCGCTCGCGGATTTCCTCGGCGACAAACACGAGCATCTGAGCGATGTGCTTTGCCTCACCCTTGAAGTTGGCAATGAACTGAGGATCTTGGGTTGCGACACCGGGCGTGCATCCCAGACGTCTCTTGCCGTTCGGGTCTGCCGGATCGGGACCGCTGAGGTGACACTTTCGGAGCATCGAGCAGCCGATTGCGATCAGCAAGCTCGTGCCGAAGCCCACGCGGTCTGCGCCCATCAAGAACATCTTTAGGGCTTGCTCGCCCGTTTGAATACCGCCATCCACGGAGATCTCGACGAACTTGCGGATTCCTTCCTCCACGAGCATGTCCTGGACGGTGGGCATGAGACACACCACCGGGACACCGGCGTGCTTTTGGTCGACCCGCTTAGCCGCACCCGTACCGCCACAACCGTCGCTTAGGTGGATTCGGTTGGCGCCTGCGTTTACGCCGCCGACCGCAACCATTTCCACTCCGTAAGTGGCAACGTACTTGAGCGCGCAGTTCACCTTCGGATTCAGATGTCGCCAGCTCTCAACCATGAGCTTCACGTCCTCAATGGAGTAGAGGTTGTGGTTGATAGGCGGCGAGACCAGTTCGTATCCTGGCTCGCAGCCTCGCTGATGGGCGATTCGCGGCGCAACCTTCTTGCCCGGGAGCTGTCCACCCTTGCCGGGCTTGGCTCCTTGAGCGAACTTAACTTCGGTCTCATCGGCACACGAAGCCGTCATGGGAGTGATCGTGAACCGCCCTCCGGCGTATTGGACGGACCTGTTTCCATCCGACTTGCCGATTCGGTTTTTGTCGAATCCGCCCTCACCGCTGTTGGCCACCGGTCCGATGCCGGGAAGCGTGCTCCCCAATTTCAGTCGAGCGTAGCGATACAGGATGTTGAACGCCTTCGCGACCGCCTTGTGAGCCGGCTCACTCAGCGCACCTTCGCTCATTCCAGGAGCCATGAATCGCCAGAGAATTGCTTCGGCGGGTTCGACTTCTGAAATCGGGATGGCATCGCCTTCCTTCGGTTCGAGAAGGTCCAGAATCGTGATTGGATCGCGCTCTTTCACCAGCTTCGCGTAAGCCTGATACGCCTCCTTAGAGCCAGGTTTGAACTCGTGAATCTTGCGCGAATATCCCGATGCCAGTTGAAGGGATCGTACGATCTCGGCATTGTTCGCGTGCTTGCGACCATCTTTCGTGTGTCGAAATTCGCCCGCATCGGATAGGGAGGTTTCGTCGACCCCAAAGGCATCGGCGTGGAACTGCAACCACTCTCGGTTAAGAACCTCAGTGCCGATTCCTCCAAGGTGGCCAGGAACGCCTGGAAAATCTCGCTTGAGGAGCGACGCATCGAGCCCAATCGCTTCAATCAGGCGTGCGCCGCAGTAAGCAGCAGACGGGGTGACTCCCATCATCGACATTGCTTCGGTGGTTCCGCTGCGGAGAGCCTTGAGGTACTTCGTTTCGTTCTCCGGGGCGGAGGCGATCCCGATCCAAGGGCACACCGCATCGGCGCCGAGCGTGATGGTAAGTGCGCAGTGGTGGACATCCCAAACACCGATGTCGGCAACGAGACCTACGCGACCGCGACGCCCCTTCGAAACGAGCTCGCTGTGCAGGCGGCTAATGAACCGAAGAGCGGGGAGAGCCGCGTCTTTGGCGGTGGGCATGCGATCGCTCACCAGGAGCACGTCTGCCGATTCGGCAGCGGCGATCGCTTGCTGGATTTTGCGTTCGAATTCGGCTTCCAGATCCTTGCCTGCTTCGAAGAGCAACGAGATCGTTCGGACTTCGGACCGCTCGACGAGCCACGAGATTTGACCGAGCGAGAGAATGCGCTCCGGATACTCGATCAGAACGCCTTCTGCCTTTGACCACAGACCCATTCGGTCGCCGAGGGTGACTGAAGAATCGAACACCCAGGCGTCTCGGATGGGGTCGATGGGCGGGCTCGTCTCCTGTGCGAATCGAAGTTTAAAGTGATCTTCGATGCGCCGAGGGAGCTTGTCTAGCATGGCGGCCGGGCTCGTATCATCACCCATCGCACCCACCGGAGGCTTGCCCGTTTCTCCCATCGGCTGGACCAAGACTTCGATATCTTCCTTGGTCATGCCAAACGCCTTCTGGACCTTGGCAAGGGTGACTTCATCCAGAAGGAGAGAAGACTTCTTCTCGCCGCCTTCCACAAGTCGAGAGTCGGGAGACGGGAACGGTTGTCGACCCACTTCTTCACGCACCGCATCGTCGAAGAACACTTTGCCGGAGTTGAGATCGATCATCGAGATCTCGCCCGGACCCATCACACGCTGATCTTCAACGGGGCCGATATCGATGGTGCCCGTCAACTCGCTCGTCGCGACAACGTACTCTGCCGAACAGACCGTCCAAAGCGGCCGCAAACCGTTACGGTCGAGGTGAGCCACTGCCCGATCTCCATCGCATCCAACGACGGCAGCAGGACCGTCGCATGCGCCCAAATAGACTCGTGCCGCACGATAGAACTCGTGCAGGGGATCGCTTTCGTCAAGAACGGACTCTGCTGCAGGAAGAAGCGCCAACATTGCCTGAGGGAAGGACATTCCCCCGGCCATGAGGGCGATCATCATGTCGTCCAGGTTTGCCGTGTCTGATCCACCCGAGCAAACGATCGACTTCACTTGCTTGGAAACTTCCGCCAGCGAGGGGAATCGGGAAACCAGATTCTTGATGAGATCCGGACCGATCGCCTGCATCCAAGCAACGTTGCCCTTAATCGTAGCGATCTCTCCGTTGTGAGCGATGCTCCAGAACGGCTGCGCGCGGCGCCAAGCAGTGGTGGTGTTAGTGCAGTACCGACTGTGGAAGAGCGCAAACCGACTTTGGAAATCTCGACTGCGAAGATCTGGATAGAAGTCGCCAATCTTGGACAACTCTGCAAGACCCTTGTACACAACAGTTCGGTTGGAAAGCGACGAGACACTGAACGCGTCGCCTGCGATCTCGCCGATACTGTCGTCAAGCGCGAGTCGGAGGAGATACCGACAGGCGAACCAGGCTTCCTCGCTCATGTGATCCGGTCGAGCAAAAATGGCTTGCCGAATCCGGGGCATGGTTCGAAGCGCCGCACTTCCGGCGGGTAAAGCCGATTCGTTGACAGGAACGTCCGCCCAAGCCAAGCACCGAGTGCCCGCCAGTTGCGCAACGTGCTCCACGGCTTCCACACACTGTTGGCGCAGCGCGGCCTCAAAGGGCAGGAAGAACATGCCAAGGGCGACGTCTCGTTGGGCAATGAGTTTGCTGTGCGCGCTGAATCGATCAAGAAGCAGAGCCCAGGGGATATCGAGTTGGAGGCCTGCGCCATGCCCAGGCGCCCCACGGTGGTCGAAATGCTGGGTGAGTTCCAGCGCCATATCCACCACTTTGCGTTGAGCAACGCCTTTCCTGGAGGCGAGAAAACCAATGCCACAGGCGTCGGCTTCTAAAACTGTCTTTCCGTCTTTCTGAACTTCGTACATCGATGCATGTCCGTGAACACCCTCTTTGGTGCGAGTTGGACCGGCATCGTCGCAGGTCGGGGATACCCATTATTCAGCGAATCTTCCGAATTGCCAAATAGTTTTTTGAACTTCACGATTTGAGAAGCGGATCGAGCGCCTTTGGATTCGATCCGCTCTTGGATTCTTGTGTCTCGTTGGTTAGTGCGTGACCGCTCCGCGCGAGGCCGATCCCACCGTTCGGGCGTACTTGGCGATCGCTCCCTTGGTGTATCGCGGTGCGGGTGCGGACCAAGATTTCTTCCGCTCCGCGAGTTCCTCGTCGGAGACGTGGACGATGAGCCGATGAGTTTCAGCATCAACGGTGATCGTATCGCCTTCCTGCACCAATGCGATTGGACCACCCTCCGACGCTTCGGGACAGACGTGTCCAACCATCAGACCTCGGGTTGCCCCACTAAACCGACCATCGGTGAGCAGCGCTACGTCGTAGCCCATACCTTGACCGACCAACGCCGCCGTTACACCGAGCATTTCTCGCATGCCCGGACCGCCCTTTGGACCCTCATAGCGGATCACAACCACGTCGCCCCGGTTGATTTCTCGACGTTGAACAGCCGCCATTGCGTCGTCTTCACAGTCGAAAACTCTCGCAGGACCGGTGTGGGCGAGTTTCTTCACTCCGGCGGTCTTGATGACTCCACCCTCAGGAGCAAGGTTGCCTTTAACAACCACTAGCCCGCCCGTCGGTGAGAGCGCGTTCTCTGGGTGCCGAACCACGTCTTGGTCCGCCGGAATTTCAACCCCCTCCAGGTTCTCTGCCATGGTCTTGCCGGTGACGGTCATGCAGTCGCCATGCAAGCAACCTGCTTCCAGAAGCGCTTTGAGCACGGCTGGGACACCGCCGACCTTGAAGAGGTCGAGCATGACGTACTTCCCACCCGGGCGAAGATCGGCAAGGATGGGAGTTCGTTGAGCCACCTCGTGAATTTCGTCGAGCGTGAGTTCAATTCCCAGTTCGTAGGCGATCGCGGGCAAATGAAGCGCGATGTTGGTGCTTCCGCCCGTTGCCGCGCCAACGGCGATCGCGTTTTCGAACGCTTTCTTGGTGAGGATATCGCTTGGTAGCAGACCGCTTTCCAACAGGGCAACCATCTGCTTACCGATTACGTTGTGGAAGTCGGCTCGCGAGCCATCTGGATCCTCTGCCGGGGGACCAGAAGAACCGGGGAAGGCCATGCCCAGAGCCTCGGCAACGCATGCCATGGTGTTCGCCGTGTACTGGCCTCCGCACGCTCCCGCCCCCGGACAAACGGCGCACTCCACCGCGTGAAGTTCCTCGGCATCGATTGATCCCGCCGCATAGGCACCAGCCGCCTCAAACGCGTCCTGAATGGTGACGTCCTTGCCTTTGTGCTTGCCGGGCATGATCGTGCCGCCGTACAAGAAAATCGAAGGGACGTTTAGCCGCGCCATCGCCATGAGCATGCCGGGCAGCGACTTGTCGCATCCCGCCACTCCCACCAGGCCGTCGTAGCAGTGGGCTCGCATCATGAGTTCCACCGAATCGGCAATGACTTCTCGACTCACCAGGGAGGCGCGCATGCCTTCGTGACCCATCGCGATACCGTCGCTCACCGAAATGGTGTTGAATCGCCTAGCCGTTCCGCCTGCCGCGTTCACCGCGTTCGCAATGGCGAGACCCTGCTCATCGAGGTTCACGTTACAGGGAGTCGCTTCGCTCCAAACGGTCGCAACGCCCACCCAGGGCTGGACCATGTGCTTATCGCCAAGACCCATCGCCCGGAGCATTGCCCGGTTGGCGGTTTTATCGGCTCCCTCGGTGATCACCCGACTCTTATGCCGAGGGTCCCACTGGGTGCGATTTGAATTCATTTGTTCTTCGTTCATGATGGGGAGCCTGCCTTTGCTTTGGTCGAAAGGAAGAGGCGCACGGCGGCAGAATCCGTGACCTCCGAATAGTCGTAGCCGAGTTCGGCGAGGAAACGTTGGAACGAATCACCGGTCTCGGCCGGCACTTGAATACCGACCAGAACACGACCGCGATCCGACCCGTGATTTCGATAGTGGAAGAGCGAGATATTCCAGCCCGAACCTAGGGTTTCGAGGAAGGTTGCCAGCGCACCAGGGCGCTCGGGAAAGTCGAAATGGAAGAGGCGCTCGTTGGTTGCGTGCTCGCTCGGACCACCGACCATATGCCGGAGGTGCATCTTCGCAAGTTCGTCGTCGCTGAGGTCGTGGGTTTCGAACCCTTCGTCAGAGAGCTCATCCACCAGAAGCTTCGAAGCGTCTCGTTCGTGCCCGTATCCCAAGTGAACCCCGACAAAGACAATGGCCTCGTGCGGGTCCGACATCCGGTAGTTGAACTCCGTGACGCTCCGGTTTCTTAAAGCCTGACAAAGGGCGCGGAAACTTCCCGGACGCTCGGGGATCTTTACGCCGAGAATGGCTTCTGATCGCTCTCCCAGCGTTGCGCGTTCGGCGATGTGCCCGATGCGATCGAAGGCGATGTTCGCGCCGCAGGCAATGGCAACCAGATGCTCGTTTGCAATGCGATTGGCTTCGACATACCGCCGCAGACCCGCGATCGCCAAGGCACCCGCAGGTTCCAGAACGACCCGCCGATCTTGAAACACGTCCTTTACCGCCGCGCAAATCTCGTCGTTGGAGACTCGCAAGACACCGTTCAGATATTGTTGGGCGATGGCGAAGGGCTCTTCGCCAACTTGTCGAACCGCCACGCCATCGGCAAAGAGTCCAACCCGATCCAAACGAACCCGCTCGCCTGCTTCCAGCGACCGATACATAGCATCGGAGTCCTCTGGCTCAACGCCCCAGACTTCGATTCCCGGTCTCAATTGCTTGAGCGCGAGAGCGACTCCAGCCGAGAGTCCACCGCCGCCCACGGCAACAAATATCGCCTTCACCTCAGCAGGCATCTGCGCGTGCAGTTCCAGCCCAATGGTTCCCTGCCCCGCGATCACGTCCGGATCGTCATAAGGGTGGACAAACGACTTTCCCGTTTCGATGGCTCGACTACGGGCGTAGGCGTAGGCATCGTCGTAGGTATCGCCGTGGCAAACCAGGGTCGCCCCTAAAGCCTCGATCGATCGCTTCTTCACGTCGGGCGTTGTGGTTGGTACCACGATCTCAGCGGAGCAACCGAGTTGTTTGGAAGCCAGCGCGACTCCCTGGGCGTGATTGCCCGCCGAAGCGGTAATCACGCCCTTTTCGAGAGCCTCAGGTTCCAATCGGGCCATCGCCGCGTACGCTCCGCGCAGCTTGAAGCTAAAGACCGGTTGAAGGTCTTCTCGCTTCAGCCACACGGCGTTCCCCACACTCTTGGAAAGCCAAGGAGCGTGGTCTAGCGGAGTCTGCACGGCGACGTTGTAAACCGCCGACGCGCGCATCCGCCGCAGGTAGGCCTCTGGAGTCAACTTCATCAAATGGTGCTCTTAGACTTGATCCGGGGCAACCTTTGCCTTGATGAACGGCATCATGCTGCGGAGTTCTTGACCCACCGACTCCAGCTGGTGCGATCGTTCGCGCCGTCGGATTTCGTTCATCTTCGGTCGACCCGCTTCGTTCTCCTTCACCCATTCGTCGGCGAACTTGCCTGATTGAATGTCGGCGAGCAGTTCCTTCATCGCGGCTCGTGACTGGCTGTTGATCACCTTCGGACCTGCCACGTAGTCGCCCCACTCGGCGGTGTCGCTGATGGAGTAGCGCATGTAGCTGAGGCCGCCTTCGTACAGCAAGTCCACGATGAGCTTGGTCTCGTGAAGGCACTCGAAGTAGGCCGCTTCCGGCTGATATCCGGCTTCTACCAGCGTCTCGAATCCGGCTTTGATCAGTTCGGACAGACCACCGCAAAGAACGGCTTGCTCGCCAAACAGGTCGGTTTCCGTCTCTTCCTTGAAAGTGGTTTCAAGGATGCCCGCCTTCGCGGATCCGATGCCCCATGCATAGCTAAGCGCAATGTCCTTTGCATTTCCGGTGGCGTCTTGGTAGACCGCAACGAGGGCAGGCATACCGTTTCCTCCCGCGAATTCGGCGCGCAGTCGGTGACCGGGGCCCTTGGGTGCGACCATCGCCACGTTCACGCCCTCTGGCGGAGTGATTCGACCGAAGTGCACGTTGAATCCGTGAGCGAAGAGGAGAGTCTTTCCGTCGGTCAGGTTCGGAGCGACGTCGTTGGCGTAGATGCTTGCCATCGGTACGTCTGGCGTGCAGAACATGAGCACGTCCGCCCACTGAGTGAGTTCAGCAACGGTTGGCACTTGGAAGCCATCGGCCTCTGCCTTAGCACGGGTTTTGGATTCGGCGTGGAGCCCGACGCGCACGTCGACCCCGCTGTCCTTGAGGTTTTGGGCGTGGGCGTGCCCCTGAGAACCGTAGCCGATGATGCCGACTTTGAGACCTTTGATGAGGTCGGGATTGACGTTTTGTGTGTAGTAAACAGTAGCCATTGATTCGTGTCTGAAAGCGTAGTGAGACCCTCCGCAGGCGAGATTCGCTTGCGGAGAGGCTGAAATTAGTCGAGCTTAATCGCGACCAGGCCGGTGCGAACGATCTCCTTGATTCCGAAGGGTTGAAGCGCTTCGATGAGGCGCTCCACTTCGGCGAGGTCTCCAGCGAACTCGACCACCACCGCCGTTTCGGAGGCGGCAGGGGTCTTGCCGAAGAATTCGAGAACCAGCTTGTAGAGGCTCTCTCTTTGGTCGGCGGTCGGTTCACATCGGACCAAAACCATTTCACGGTGGACCGACTTCTCCGGCTCTAGCGATTCGCACTCAACAACGTCGATGAGCTTGTCGAGTTGCCGAAGGACCTGAACCATGACGCTGTGATCGCCATCGACCACGAACGTCATTCGGCTGAAGCCTTCTTGCTCACAGTCGCCTGCGTTGAAGGAGGCGAGACTGAATCCGCGCCGCCGGAACAGAGAGACCACTCGGTTGATGGTTCCCGTCTCGTTTTGCACGAGAGCGGTGATCGTGTGGCGCTGGCTCACTTCGCCGCCTCCACCGGGGTCTTGAGAGCGGGGTCCATGATGACTTGGCTGTTGCTGCCGCCTGCCGGAACCATCGGGAAGACGTTCTCTTCCATCTCCACCACGAACTCGCACAATACGGGTCCGTTGTGAGCGCGCGCTTCTTCCAGTGTCGCGTCCAGGTCTTCCGTTCGCGAACATCGCAGGAACTTCACTCCGTACGCTTCGGCGAGTTTGCCAAAGTCGGGCGAGCCCATCGCAACGTGACTGTAGCGGTTGTCATAGAACAGCTCTTGCCATTGGCGAACCATGCCCAAGTAGCCGTTGTTGAGGAGTGCAATTTTGACGTTGCAGTTGAACTCGACGGCGGTTTGGAGTTCCTGGAGCGTCATTTGGAATCCACCGTCGCCAACCACCGCCCAGACTTCTGCGTCGGGCTTCGCAAACTTGGCGCCCATAGCTGCCGGGTAGCCGAACCCCATCGTTCCGAGGCCGCCGCTGGAGAGCCAGGTGTGAGGCTTTTTGAACTTGATGAACTGCGAAGTCCACATCTGGTGCTGACCCACGTCGGTGCTGATGATCGCCTCGCCTTTGGTGTGCTCGTTCAGAGCTCGAAGAACGGTTCGAGAAAGGAACTTGCCCTCGGGAACCATCAACGGATACGTCTCTTGCCAAGACTTGACCTGGGCTCGCCAGGCAGGATGGGTCTTCGGCTGAACTTCCTTCAGTAGGGCTTCGAGCGAATCCTTTAGGTCGCCGATCACAAAGGCGATCGGGCTGACCGTCTTGCCCACCTCACTGATGTCCAAATCGAAGTGGAGGATCTTTGCGTTCGGAGCGAATCGAGACGTATCTCCGGTGAGACGGTCATCGAAGCGAATGCCGATGCCCATGACGAGGTCTGCCTCTTGCACGGCCAAGGTTCCCGTCGCTTCGCCATGCATACCCATCATGCCGAGCGAGAGCTCGTGATCTCGCGGGAAGCATCCCAATCCGAGAAGCGAGTTGATGACCGGAATATCGCAAGTCTCCGCAAGCGCGCGTAGTTCATCCCAAGATTCGGAGTGAATGACGCCTGCTCCCGCGATGATGACCGGCTTTTGAGCTTCGGCAATCAGCTTGGCGGCATTCGAAACCTGTGCGGAATCGGGCGTGGGCGGCAACCGATAGCCTCGGCGCTCGACCTTGTCTGGGAACGCTACCGAGGTCTTTTTGATGAAAACGTCTTTCGGAATGTCGACCAACACCGGACCCTTTCGGCCCGTGTTTGCCAAGTAGAACGCCTCTTCCAGAACATAAGGGAGATCGTCTACGTTGGTGACTAGGTAGTTGTGCTTTGTAATGGGAATGGTGATTCCCTGGATGTCGGTCTCTTGAAACGCATCCTTACCGATTGCCCAGCTATTCACGTTACCGGTGATGGCAACCATGGGAATCGAGTCCATGATAGCGTTTGCGATTCCGGTGACGAGGTTCGTCGCACCCGGTCCGCTGGTGGCGAGACAAACGCCAACTTTGCCCGTTGCTCGGGCGTAGCCATCGGCCATGTGTGCCGCTGCTTGTTCGTGCCGAACCAAGATGTGCTTGATTTGCGGCCAATTCAACATTTCGTCATAAAGCGGCAAAACTACGCCGCCAGGGTAACCAAAAAAGACATCGACTCCTTGACGTTCAAGGGCCTCCATCACTATTCGCGCTCCAGATCGTTCCATGCAAACTCCTGCGTCCAACGGCGGACATTTGCCAACGACTCTGTTAGCGCGATGTGTCAATCAACAGGTCCGAATCCGACTTCTCTTCAGCGAGAAAAAAAGCCTCCCTGGGTCACCCCAGGAAGGCTTGTCTGATGTCGTGTCTCTTCCTGGGGCGTTACGTTAAGTCGGTAATACCGCCAAGAAGAATAAGCCCAAGAAGCACGACAGATCGGAGCGACTCAGTCGCCTCAATCTCGCTAACGGGTCTTACCTGTCCCAACACGTCGCATTTAGCCTAACACAGGTTTCGGTTTAGTGGAAGTAGAAAATGAGCAAAAGAACCTGAAAAGGTCGAAAGACCCTGACTTAGATTCGGCACATTCTTCCCGGGATGCCACAATATCCCCGTGGCAGGCGACAACTACACGATTCCGATCCGAAGCGACAAGCTTCAAATGACCTTCTCTGTAACGGAGCGTGTGCACACCCGGCAAACCGATTTTCAGCGCATCGACATCGTCGATACGGATGTCTTTGGCAAAGCCCTCCTTCTAGACGGACACATCCAACTCACCGAGTTCGACGAGAAGGCTTATCACGAGGCTCTGGTCCAAATTCCGGCGCTCAACGTTCCGAAGCTCGAGCGCGCCCTTGTGGTGGGCGGAGGCGACGGAGGAGTCATTCGCGAGTTGTGCCGGCACAAAACCCTTCAGCGTGTCGACATGGTGGAGATCGACAAAGGAGTGGTCGAGGCCTGTTCAGAGCATATGCCCTCGCTGAACGCGGGCGCGTTCCAAGACTCGCGCGTGAACCTACTGATCCAAGACGCGTTTCCGTTCGTGAAAAACGCTACCGAGAAGTACGACTTGATCGTTGTTGACTCAACGGACACCTACGAGGACGAAGAGGGCGAGATCAGCGAGATGCTGTGGACAGAAGAGTTCTACGGCGACCTCAAGAACTTGCTCAATCCGGGTGGGATTGTCGTCACCCAAGCAGACAACCATGTCTTCTGCCCTTACAGCGCAGAGAGCGTTCTTGATTTGCTTGGTAAGGTCTTTCCCACCACGGGCTTCTACTTCGCCCTCGTGCCTTCTTTCGGAGGCTATAGCGGGTTTGTCTTCGGAAGCGTCGATGGGGGCTTGAAGCCGGCTCTCCCGAGCTCGGACCTCACGTTTGCCTACCTCAACGAACTCACGTACGCCCTGGGACAGAAAGGGCTTCAGTTCAGCTAAACCGACGGTTGACCGAGAAAGGCCCCCTCGCACGTCTGTGCAGAGGGGGTCTCTCTTTGTATGGGGCAACCTAGTTCAGGAACGGCTTCACCGCTCGGTCCAGTTCTGGAACCAGCAGCTGTTCGAACTTCTTGTTGACCGATCCGATGGCCCGCTGAATGGCAGCCGACTTGATGGTGCCCGTTCCAGCAATCGGTCGCCCATCGGCGCCGTCGGTGCTGAAGGAGGCCAGCACCTTGCCATCTTTGGTTAAGACTTCGGCTTCAATGGTTGCCTCGCACCGGAAGAAGTCTGCGCCATCGACGTCGTACTGAGTTTCCTCCAGCTTAAGAGTCGCTCGAACAAGGAAGCGCGAGTTCAATTCGCCCGCTTGAGCGCCTGCTTGCGCGGGTGAGCCGGAGGCGAGAACGTTCAGGAAGGATGCCGCCTGTTCGGAAGAAATCACCGGATAGTTCTTCTTGACGAGCACGCCATTGATCACTTTCTCGACACCTGCGGCATTCGCCTTGTACTTCGCGTTTTCGGGTCGAATCAAGACGATGACTCCCGGGGCAAGGGCCTGCATGGACGTCGCCGCGCCTGGCGCCGGAGGCTGAGGAAGTTGGTTGAGCACGGCTTCGTTGGGAAGCGATACGCCCACATTGCCACCGTCTTCATCAATCATGAACACGGGTTCCTGCCCCTCCGGCATTCTAGGATGCCCTTTGGTCATTTCCTTCGTGTTCTTGATCACGTAGTCCTTGAGAGATGCCAAGGTCACCACGTTGCCCTGACCCTTGGCGTCACCCGCCATCCCTCGGACAAAGAAGAAGGTGAACGTTCCGTGCTTGAGGAGCGGTAGTTCGGTCGAAACTTGGTCGACTCGCGACGAGGCGACCGTATTGACGCCCTTGAGCGCCCCGAACGCGTTTTCGAGTCCGCCGCTCGTGGGGACCGATTTGTCGCTACCGGAGTGGCA
>CAYYJX010000011.1:0-50016 GCA_964471545.1 uncultured Fimbriimonas sp.
CGGTACCGGGGGAAGACTTTCCACGACCCCCAAAGCCGGCACCCTTCGAATATCCAGCTGGACCTGCCGATCCTGCCGATCGCCGAGTCTTTGGCTTGACGGGCGCTTTGGCGGCGGGTTTTTTGGTTGGGGATTCGCCAGATTCTTCCGCTAAGCGCTCGGCTTCTTGTGCCGCCAGCGCATCCAGTCGGGCTTGCTTGCGCTCGGCGGGAGTGGTGTCTCCGTATCGCCAGTGGCAAACAATCTTTTCCGGATTCACGATCCTGTGTTCGGGTCGTTCTCCTTTCTTTCGCAGGAGAGCGACAAAGGCGCCGGCTCCCATTCCTTGGTGGGGAAAGAGTCGATAGCAAGGCACATCGCTATAAGTACTGCGATTCGATTCCAAATGAGGCACGACAACCGCCTCCAAATCCTCATGCTCTTTCAGCGCCCATGCGACGACTTTCTCGTTCTCTTTGATCGAGTAGGTGCAGGTGGAATACAGCAGGTATCCGCCCGGTTTAAGGCATTTGACTGCGTTACCTACGATGCGTCTTTGACGCCCGACGTTGACGTCGACCATTTTCGGCGACCAGCAGCCCATTGCTTCTTCTCCCTTCGCGATCAGCGACTGGCCCGAACAGGGAGCATCTGCGATGACTAGATCAAATGCTTCCTTATACTCTCGAGCATAAACCGAAGGGTCGGCGGTCCAGACGTAGCTTCCCTCACACCCGCAGCGAGCTAAATTGCCAATTAACGCACCAGTACGCTTTCGAATAATCTCGTTGCAGAGAAGGACATCCGGCTTAAAGGTCCGCCAAGAGAAGATCGCCTTTCCACCTGGAGAGGCGCACATATCCAGAACATCGACGACAGGACCTTCAATAGCCAGCATCGCCGAGGCACTGAAAATGGATGAAAAGTCGAGGCTGTAATAAGCTCCCTTAGCATAGAGGACATGCTTTGCGGCCCGAAAATGGTCTTGCACGCGAATAACGTAGTCCGGTTGCCAATCAAAGGCGGGCAACTTGGGAAAGGCCCCTATTTCCGGCTTATCTTGGATGACGATGATGGCCTGTTCTTTGGACTCGCCGGCTAAGATCGCGTCCACGAACTCCTTGCGTTCGGCTTCGTCTGGGAACAGATCCGAGGCCTGTTTCATCATCAGACGGGATCCGGGTTGATCCGTGGACCCGTCGTCCATCTTTCGGAATACCTTGCCCGGCTTTCGTTCGCGCACATTCTCATTATGGAGGCAACGAACGACTCGACCTCTCTTTAGGTTGATTAGAATGGGTTTATGCCCTTGCTACCGACCCTTCTCACCGGTGCCGCCATGCTCTCAGGCGCGGCAGGTTCCTCCGACGGATGGCAGCCGATGCCCAATCCCTGGGTCGAACCCGGATACATGAAGGTGTTCTATATCAAGTCGCCCAATTCTAACGACCGACCTGCCGGGGTCGAAGTGGACACCATCGTCATCCACTCCACGGTCATTCCAACACTGGAGCGTACGACGGTTGCATTTCAGAGACCGGAATCGCAAGTAAGCGCCCACTTCAGCATTGGCAAAGATGGCTCGATCGTTCAAAACGTAAGCACATTCGACCGGGCTTGGCATGCCGGAGTCTCTGTGGACCCGCAGGGCCGACAGAACCTAAACCATTTTTCGATCGGAATCGAATTGGTGAACCTGAACGATGGGAAAGACCCTTACCCGACCGCTCAGCTAGACGCCCTGAAGGCGATCATCGAAGTGATGAAAAGGCGGTTTCCGATCAAACAACTGGTGAGTCACGAGTACATCGCAACACCGTACGGTCGCAAAAACGATCCCAAAGCCTTCCCATGGGATGAGCTTAAGGTGCATGGCTTACCCATGTTCTATGGCAAGCCAAAGTAGAACGGCTCTTCAACGACATTCCTGGCGGTAGGAACCTTTTCGCCACACGACGCATATCGTTAGTTATATGGATCGAACGACACTTGTGATGGGAGCCGGTATCGCTTTCGCGGTAGCCGGGTTGTTATTTGTGGTTGGCCAAGCGAACGCTCAGGTTGTGCGAATTCAGGGCATCGCTGAAACGAGTCCCAAGCGCGAGGATAAAGTCGTTCTGAAAGACGAAGAGTGGAAGAAGCGTCTGAAGCCGGACCAGTACGACATTCTGCGGAACCACGGCACCGAGCCTGCTTTCTGCGGCGTAAACCTTGCACAGAAGGGGCCGGGCGTCTACTTCTGCGCGGGCTGTGATCTCCCCTTGTTCTCCGCAGCTTCCAAGTTCAACTCTGGAACAGGCTGGCCCAGTTTCACCGCTCCGTTCGATGCAAAGAACGTCTGGTTCCGCGTCGACCGCAGCTACGGCATGGTTCGGACCGAAGTGCTTTGCTCGCGGTGTGACGGTCACCTAGGGCACGTTTTCCCGCACAACACCCCCACACGGCTTCGATACTGCATCAACGGCAAGGTGCTGAACTTTGTGAGCGAGAAGTACATCAAGGCTCACATGGCTAAGTCGAAGCAAGGGAAGTCTGCGCCAGACCTTTCCGATACGTACGACCAAACGCACGACTCCGACGAGAAGAAAACCGGCGGAGACGGAAAGTCCGGCGTGATGACGGGCGGCCAGAAGAACGGCTAACCGTCCTTAGGACCAAAAATCGAAGGCCCTCGGAACTTATCCGAGGGCCTTCTTTCTTCGCAAGGGTTGCAAGATCAGGTCTGGGAGCGAACGTAAACCGTGTACTCGTAGTTCAGGGTTTGCTTCTTGCCTGCATCCACGGACAGCACCCAGGTCAGAGTCCCGCCGGGATTCACTTCGCGCAGCGACTTCACGGTTTTCTTCACCGTTGCCTCGGCGGATTTAGATTGAATTTCACCTGTGAACTGCTTGTTCACCGCCATCTTCACCTTCTCCGACTTCATGTTGTTGATTTCGAGAGTCCCCTTGATGCGGACCAAGTCGTACAGCGGCCAGTTATCGTATCTTTTGATCGCACCCCGTTCGCGGCTGAGTTCCTCTTCAAACCACTCGCAACGGATATCGAGGGATTTGTTGATTCGGATTTCAGCATCGGCGCCTGTCGGGACGTAGGAGGTTTGAGACTGTCCGATCAACTCGCCATTTGAGAGAATGGAGACGGGTGCCGTCGTCAACGGTTGGTTGGCTGAGTTCTTAAACTTCAGGGCGTGCCACACATCCTCGGGCAACTTCTCTTGTCCGGGTGGAATCTGGCGATACTCGACGTTGTTCGCGATCAAATCCTCGATGTCCCAGCAGTAGATGTGCTCGTAGTCGCTCTCGGCTCGGAAAAGCGTTTGGTAAACACGAGATCCCTTCTTAAGGGATAGTCCCTTGACATCGTAAAAGAAGAGGTCGCCGATGGCCTGGCCGGAACCTCCTGCTTGCGGAACCCCGCTCCAGTCGGCATCTCGAGCCGCGCCGCCGGGCATGTAGGCGTTCTGGGTCATTGCCTCGCTTCTGCGGTTTCGCGCACCGCCGCCAAACCCACCCGAACCGCCGGGACTCATGGTGTTCACCCACTGATCCAGCGGCATTTGGGAGGTGAGCGGCTCAAGAATGTCCTTGAACTCCAAGTTTGGAAAGCCAGTAATGAGTCGTGCCTCAACCGAATCAAGGTCGGTGAGATCGTTGAGCAACGTTGCCTTCGCAATCACCTGAAGCTTCTTGGGATCCGAGATGTCGATCGCGTAGCCTGGCGACCACGTCACACCTCGCTCTAGAGACATCATCTGCACCGAGGAAGGTTTGCCCTTCATCTTGATTCGGTAGTACCGACGGGGTTGGGGCTGAACGCTTTCGCTCGTCCATTTGAACTTTGAATCGTTGGAGGTCACCGAACGAATGGCCGATTTCGAGATGGCGGTGGTGCCGCCATTTCGTTCAAGAATGAGCACCTCGCCGACCGCGCCGAGGATTTTGCCGTCTAACGTTCCATTCACCGTATCGACCGTGACCGTGCATCCGACGTTCTGCTCCAGCGCTTGCGCAAACGATGCAACGGGCTGGACGACCTTCTTCTCGTTCAGTTCGTCGACGCTCGTCACGGACTCAAGGGCGCCTTTGTCAGACCAAAACCACAGCGTTCCGAGCGAGGCCTGGGGCACTTCGACCACATTGGCTTCACCGTTGACCAGAGAAATCTCCCGAGTGACGAACGCATATCCGTTCTTGAACATGGAGATCGCCACAACTTTTGGTTTGGCGATGTTAACAAAACCTGGCGAAGGACCAAAACCTGCCTGGGGCGAGGTCAACGATGGATCCGCGAGGCCAGAATGGGTAGCCAGTCCAAGGGACGCTAATGCAAGAACGCTGAATGCACTCACAATCGTGAGACGCATCAGCGTTCAGAAGGTTTTGATGGCTTTCCCGAGCGACGCCTTTAGAAAGCCCGGCCGGAGTAGTCTCGAATCAAGCCGATCACCTTCCCGATCACAAACGATCGCTCTTCAGGGTGAATCTCAATCGGCATGTAAGCGGGGTTGCTCGACATGAGCTTGATGCCGTCCGGCGCGTAATTGATTCGCTTAACCGTTGCCTCGTCTTCGATCATTACCGCGACAAGCTCGTTCTGTACTGCCGATTGTTGCGGGCGAATCACCACAAGATCGCGCGGCAAAATCCCGTCGCCGGTCATCGAATCGCCACGGACGCGCAGAAGAAAAGCGCCATCGACGCCACGAACCATCTCAGACGGAACGGGAACCATGTCTTCCACCGACTCTTGTGCGGCGATGGGAATACCCGCCGCGATCTCACCAAGCAAGGGAAGCATGATGACTCGCGTGTTCTGCGTATATTCGGGATGAACAACCTTAATGGAACGAGGAGTGTTCGATCGAGAAATATAGCCCTTACGTTCCAGAGCATCCAGGTGGACGGTGACGCCACGGAGAGAGCCGATCTCGAATCGGGTTCCGATCTCCCGAATAGAAGGCGGATACCCTTCTGCATCCACATACTCTTGGATGTATTCGAGAATTTCAAGTTGGCGTTGCGTCAGTCCTTTTGCCATGCTAGATCTTCCGTTCACGACCCTCCCCAAGAAGATCGCAAGCTTTGTCTACCGATAAGGATTGCTGGGGCGCTCCAAATAGGTAGACACAATATACAACAAGTTTGTCTACATGTCAACGGAGCGAGATGCAAGTTCCCCGCAAAATGACGAGGAGGGAACTCATGCCATACTTTATCAGGTTAGAGGATGAGGCGTTCTTGGGCAAGTGAGCCTGACCGCCCAATGCTAACGAGAGGTTTTCCCTTGTCGATTTCAAAGTTCAGAGAGAACATTATCAATTCCGGTTGCGGAAAGATCATTGCCATCGTTGCCGGTGCGGTGATGCTCGGCGGCGTCGTTTTCACCTCCTGCTCTCGCCAACAAATGGCGACTTCGGTGATGGGTAAGGACGGGAAGCAAATCCCGGTTATTGCCGAATACGGTGGAGTCAAGATCACGGGTGTTGATCTGGAGTCTAAGGTTGCCGAGATCACGCAACAGTTCGGCGGAGCTCAGCTTCCGCCGGAGTTCCAGATCATGATGGATGGTCAGGGCCTGTCTCAGTTGCTCGACCAGGCTGCTCTCACGGAGATTGCCAAGCAAGAAGGCGTAAAGCTGGATGATGCGTCGGTCTTGAGTGCTTTCGATACCGAAATCGTCAACGAGAAGAAGCGCATTCGGCAGCAACTCGTCGGCATGGGCAAGCTCAAGGACGGAGCCTCCGAAGAAGATTTCAAGAAAGCTTTTAAGGAAGTTTCTGGCGGCCAAGACCTGGACGCACAGATCACGGAAGCGCGAAAAACTCTTTCAGATCAGCTGAAGGATTCCGAAAAGCGAGACGGCCTGCTTGCTAAGCTCGCTCCCACCCTCCTGCAAATCCAGCTACGATCCAAGGTGAACGTGACCGATCAAGACGTCACGACCTACATCACGGAATACACCGCCAAGCGAATTGTGTTCTTGGACAGCAAGGAGCCGGGCAAGTCTGAAGAGCGAGCCAAGAAGGTTCTCGGAGAAATCCGAGGCGGTCTCTCGTTCGACGATGCGATCAACAAGTATTCGGACGAGCCGGCTGAGGCGAACAAGAAGAAGAGCGATAAGACCGTTCTTGTTTCCGGCGCGCAAATCGACTTCACTGCCGAGAACAAGGCCGTCGCCGCGTTGAAGGTTGGCGATGTGAGCGAGCCCGTCAAGAACTTCGACGGTTACAGCATCGTGAAGCTCATTTCCAGCACTCCGAAGCCTCCGAAGGACTTCGACAAGCAGAAAGAGCAGATCAAGGGTGAAATCGAGCGGGCTCGACTCGCGTCGATGATTCGCGAGAAGGTCGAGGCGTTCAAGAAGGCGAACAAGCCTAAGTTCGCTCTGAAGGGTTACGAGACCCTTTACGACTTCACTGCACTCGCCACCGATTCGAGCGACCCCAAGACTGTACAAGCGAAGCGAGACGAAGTTCTCAAGCGAGCCCTAGAGGTTGCTAAGGCAAAGGGTCCGGATCAAGGTATCGCTTCCATGGTGTACTTCTCCGGCACCAAGCAAAAGGCGAACAACCCGGACATTTCCCGTGCAAGCATCCTCCCGGAACTGGAGCAAGCGACCAAGCTCATGATCGAGGTGAAAGATTCTCCTGAACTGCACCTCGACCTTGCCGACATCTACCGCGAAATGAAGAAGGGCACTGAGGCCGGACAAGAGCTCTTGGCCGCCGCACGGCTCAACACGAAGTTCGACCAAACCGGTCAAGCACTCTTCCAAGCGATCGCAAGCAAAATCGGAGAGTTCAAGAAGGATAATCTGATTACCGAACAGGTCGCGGCGTCGATCGACAAGGAGCAGAACCGATGGCGAGAAGAGAACAAAAAGATCGAAGCCGAACGAGCAAAGGCCGAGGAAGCCGAGAAGAAAGCTCGCGCGGCCGCGGAGCAGCAGCAAAAGGACTACGAGGCGGCTCAGAAGAAGAAGCCCGCAGTCAAGAAGGAGTAGTTCCTTCTGCAGCAGAAGCTGCCCTAGAATCGCAAGAAGAAAACCAAGGCTCGGTGGCGTTGTCACCGGGCCTTTATCTTGTTGCCACCCCAATCGGAAACCTCGGCGATCTTTCTCCGAGAGCGAAGCAGACACTCATCGCCGCCGACTTCTGGATTGTGGAGGACACCCGCGTGTCTTCAAAACTCGCCTTTCTGCTCGAAGTGAAGAAGCCGATGCGCGTGGCGAACGATCACACCAACGAATTCGCGATCAAGAAGATGGTCGACGAGATCGAAGAAGGGAAAAGCGCCGCAATGGTCACCGACGGTGGAGCCCCCGGCATCAGCGATCCCGGCGCGCTCGTTGCCGACGAATGCCACGACCGTGGGTTACTCGTCGATGCCATTCCGGGACCGAGTGCACCAATAACCGCCCTCATGTTGAGTGGATTTTTTGCCCAGCGTTTCGCCTTTCTTGGATTCTTAGGCAGAAAACCCGGCGATATCAAAAAGGTTCTCCAACCTTTTGCTGATTCCAGCATGACGCTTGTTCTATTCGAGTCTCCGCACCGTTTTCGCGAACTATTAGCGGTAGCCCATGAGGTTCTAGGTTCAAGAAGGTACGCAATCTGTCGCGAAATTTCTAAAGTCCATCAGCAAGTTTTTAGAGAGAACCTGCCGACAATTCCAGAGGATCACCAGGTTTTGCCGAAAGGCGAGTTCACTATCGTGATCGAAGGACGCCGTAAGTGAGTGGGAACGCGCGAGTCGTGCTAGAATCTTGGGAGGTTGCGCATAGGTCTCGTGCGTTTGGAAGGGAAATGAGAAAGTTTGTATCGGTGATCTTAACCATACTCGTGCTCGTGTGTGGCGCCTTTGCGCAGGCACGGTCCGAATCGGGTGAAAAGGTCTATCGACTCCGACAACAAGATCTCATCCGGATTCAGGTTTTTAACCAACAACAAGTTTCCGGTGAGTTCGAAGTCGGTGAGGACGGAAACGTTACCGTTCCGTTCGGTGGCATTGTTAAGGCAGAAGGCCGCACCATTCCTGAGCTCGAGAAGGACCTTTACGACGTCTACGTCAAGCGACTGAAGCTTCGAGACCCGATCGTGTCCGTCACGATTGTTAAGTACCGCCCGAGCCTCGTGTTCATTAACGGATTCGTCTCTCGACCGAGCGCGATTCAAATTCGCCCCGGCGACACCGTTCTAACGGTTATCGCTCAAGCGGGTGGCATCATCAAGGAGCGCGCCGACTCGCGCCGATGCCGACTGAAGCGCAAAGCTTGGAACGAGGAGATCCCTCTGGATCTTTATTCTCTCACCGAACTGGGCGACCTCTCCCAGAACTATGTGCTTGAGGATGGAGATACCATCGAGGTGCCGGAACTGGAGAACAACCTTGTTACGGTTCTGGGAGCCATCCAGCGTCCCGGTGCATTCCCCTACCGAGAGGCGATGGCGGTTAGCGATGCGATCGGTCTTGCAGGTGGCGAAATCCCGTACCGGAGCCGATTCTCCAAAACTCGAATTCTTCGACGGGACATTCGACGAAACCAAGTGCAAGTCATCAACTGCGACTTCGTTGCGTTCATGACGAAGAACGATTTCAGCCAGAACGTCAAGCTCCAGCCTGGCGACGTGGTCTTCATTCCCACGTCCAACTCGCCAGACTTGACCCAGGTGAACGCACTCATTAACACCGCGTTCATTCTTCAAACCTTCGGCTCGATCTTTGGACTGCGACTCGTTCGCTAATCCGAATCGTTGAACTTCGGAAACGCCGATGCCAAGGGGCATCGGCGTTTTTGTTTTTGATCGGGGATACTTAGCGGAACGATCCATGGACGGACGCAATAACTCTCTCGATAAGGGTGGGGCGCCGAGAAAACCTCGACCGCTTGAGCCCGGAGACACCATTGCCCTGGTGAGCCCCGCTTCCCCGCTGGACCCAAGCGTGTGCGAGTTCATGATTGGAATCCTTGAGAGGGAAGGATTCAAGGTTCGGGTCTACCCCCACACCTTCACTCGAACCGACTATCTCGCAGGTTCGGATCGAGACCGTGCGACCGATCTGATGACCGCCTTCACCGATGACTCGAACGCTGTTCTCTGTTCCAGAGGCGGGTACGGTTGCTCAAGGCTGGTGCCCTATCTGGATCGCGATCGTATGGCGCACGCGGGCAAATTGCTCTTCGGTTTCTCGGATATCACCGTGCTTCACGCGATGCTGAGCAATCGGGGAATGCCCAGCGTCCACTCGCCGATGGCGCTCACCTTGAATACGCCTCGAGAGGAGTGGGTGTACGCGTCGTTCCGAGCTTCTCTTTACGGACAGAACTGTATTGTCCCGGGAGCGCCCGATTCAACTTGCGTCGTTCCCGGAGAGTGTGAGGGCACCGTCGTCGGAGGGTGCCTCATTCTGCTCGCCGATCTCATCGGAACAGCGGATCAACTCGATACGAGGGACAAGATCGTGGTGATTGAGGGCGTGGACGATCCCCCTCATCGCGTAGACGCCATGCTCACCCATCTGATCAATTCGGGAAGCCTTACTGGGGCGCGGGGAATCGTTGTGGGCGAGATGACACGGTCCGATCTGCCCGAACGCGCCGACGCCGGTATTGGGTCTCGACCCTGGAGAGACATCGTTATCGATCGTCTGGCGCCGCTCGGTATTCCGTTAGTCGTCGATTTCCCGTTCGGTCACGCTCGCAACATGCTCACTCTCCCGCTCGGAGTTCGCGCACATCTTCACGCGGAATCGGGCAAACTCACTTATCTGGAGTCGCCATGCCAAATTTAGTCCCTCGATTCAAAGCAACCTTGTTCGCCACGGGGTCGGTGGTGCTCCTCTTACTGTCCGGATTCGCACCGTCGCCAACGATCAGCTGGGAAAAAACCGTTGCCCCCGGAGTGGTCTACCGAATGGAGCTGGAGAGCGACCCGAACCGGGCGATTCATACTCTGCGATGGAATCCTCAATCGGTCGCGGTGCGCGTTCAATCCACCCTTGCCGATGGAAGCGTCTACAAGGCGAACAATACCAAGGGGCGTCTCACCGTTCCGCAGATCGCTGAGCAAACCAACGCGGTTGCCGCCATCAACGCCGATTTCTTCCCGTCCACGGGTGACCCGCTCGGCCTCATGGTCCGCGACGGTCGCTTGATCAGCCTTCCGAATCCAAAAAGAAGTGTCTTTGCTTGGGGACCTGCAGGCGCCTGGTTCGGACTTTCAAAGTTTGCGGGGACCATCCAAACCGAAGGGGGAGAAACACTCACCATCGATGGTCTGAATGAGGAGTGTCCTGATAACCGGATCACTCTGAACTCGGTCGATGCCGGTCTCTCCTTGACGAAAGCGCCAAGCACCACTCTCGTTCTGAAGCCGGAGGTGACAACGCTCACCCCGAGTACGCAGTTCAACGCCACCGTCCAGTTCCGAACCTCCGATGCGACGAGCGTTCCGGTTCAGCCCGGCCAACTCACACTGGTTGCCCGGGGCGAAAAGGTCAAAGCCTTTGGCTCCATTAAAAACGGCGAGAAGCTCACCGTTAAGCTTCAAACAACGGGCTTTGACTGGGAGAAGGTGGATCAAGCCATCGGAGGAGGTCCGACGTTGGTGAAAGACGGGAAGATGTCCGTGGATGCGGATGACCAAGGATTCAACTTCGAATTCTATGGCAAGCGCCATCCGCGTTCGGCGGTTGGTAGAACCCAAGACGGCGATATCTTGTTCGTCGTTCTGGATGGACGCCAAGCGCATTCTGTTGGCGCAACCTTGGCGGAAATGGCCGAGCTGATGGTGCGCATGGGTTGTAGAGACGCCATCAATCTCGATGGTGGCGGCTCATCAGAGATGGTTGTTTTGGGCGTCACGGTGAACAAGCCAAGTGACGGCACTTCGCGAGCCGTGGCGAATGCAATCGTGATTTCCGGACCCAAGATTATCGACGAGGAGCTTCGATTAAAGTGGAATCTCCCCAAAGCGCTCGCGGTGGGAAAGTCCGCTGACCTAACCATTCAGGACGGTGTGGGAAAAGACGTTGCCAATGCCGAGATCATCTGGACGGTCGAGGGCAAAGGCTGGATCGATCAAGGGGGCAAAGTAACCGCTACCGCTCCAGGTCCAATCCGTGTGAAAGCCGTCGTCCGTGGCACAATCTTAGAAGGAACGATCACTGCGGCGAAGTAAGTTAACCCTTCGCTGCCAGACGTAGAAACAGTCAAGCCATGTACCAAGCTCCCCTGCCCCCCGAGTATCAGAATCTGGAAGCCGATGTCGTCCGTCATCGGATTCAAGAGGCGAAAAAGGCGCTCGGCAGCCGCTTGGTTATCCTGGGGCACCACTATCAGCGCGACGAGATCATCGAGCACGCCGATTTTCGGGGGGACAGCTACAAACTCGCCAAAGACGCCGCTCGATTTCCGGACGCTGAGTTCATTGTCTTCTGCGGAGTTCACTTCATGGCGGAGAGTGCGGATATCCTCACCGGCGACCACCAGGCGGTCATTCTTCCGAACCTTGCTGCCGGATGCTCGATGGCGGACATGGCAAACCTGTTCCAAGTCCGTTCGGCGTGGAAGCAGATTCACGAGACACTAGGGCTCGCTCCAGACGGAAAGACGGCAGTCACCCCCGTCACCTACATCAACAGCGCCGCGAACCTTAAAGGATTTGTCGGCGAGCATGAAGGCACGGTTTGTACCTCCACCAATGCACCGACTGCGGTGAAGTGGGCTCTCGAACAGGGTGAAAAGGTTCTGTTCTTCCCAGACCAGCATTTGGGCCGCAACACCGGAGTTCGGCTTGGCTATAACCCCGAGACGGAGATGATCGTATGGGATCCTTTCAAACCGCTCGGAGGCAACTCGCCGGAGTCGATCCGGTCGGCAAAGTTCATTCTGTGGAAGGGCCACTGCTCGGTTCACAAGCGATTTACGGTCGAGCAGATCGAGCAGGCGCGCAGGTCGCATCCGGGCGTTCGAGTTCTCGTCCACCCCGAGTGTGAACTGGATGTGGTGAACGCGGCGGACGACAACGGTTCCACCGAGTACATCCTGAATCAGGTCACGAACTCCCCGGCAGGATCGATCTGGGCGATTGGAACCGAGATCAACTTGGTGAGCCGACTCGCCAAAGAGCATCCCGACAAGACCATTTTCTGTCTCGACCCACAGATTTGCCCCTGCTCAACGATGTACCGTATCCACCCGACGTTCTTGTTGTGGATTCTGGATAACCTTGTTGAAGGGAATGTCGTCAACCGCATCGTTGTGCCGGAGAAGACCCGTCACTTCGCGCTGGAGGCTCTTCAGCGAATGCTAACCGTTTGTGCGTGAGGCGAAGACATTCGTTCGAACTCGGCGAGCACGGATTCCATTGAGTCGACGAGAACGATTCGCACGGAGTCTGTGATTTCCGCCTCAAGCTCGTCAACCTCGCGTTGATTCGCAAGCGGGCAGAAGACCGTGCCAATCCCTGCTCTCAAGGCGGCGAGGCACTTTTCGCGAATCCCACCCACAGGGTCGATCCTTCCCGTCAAACCGATCTCGCCCGTTAGGGCGATCTTGGAGGGCATCGGAACGCCTTTGAAAGCCGAGAGCATTGCGGCGGCCATGGCCGTCCCAGCGCTAGGACCGTCTTTAGGCGTCGCCGCGTTCGAGATATGTACGTGAACGTCTTTCCGCCAATCGAGCCCTTCGCGATCCAACTGCATCCGTGTCCACGTAAGTGCCGCAAAGGCGGATTCTTGCATCACGGCACCCATCGATCCCGTGAGGGTCAGGGCAGGTCGATCTCCGGCGATGCTCGTGATCGCAACCTCGATACGGACCGTATCGCCACCGTAAGGGGCGGCCACCAAACCTGTGGCAAGGCCGGGTGCGCTTGGTCCGGTCGAGTTTTCTAGTTCATAGCGTGGCTTCCCAAGCCATCGTTCAAGTTCGCCCTCGTCAATAGTTAACGGGTAGCTTTCGTCGTCCAGCATGGCGGCTCGGCGCGCGACGGTAGCCAATTCTCTTGAAAGCGCCCGCACACCGGACTCACGCACGTACGTTCGGATGATCTGGGCGATCACCGGCGTGCCGATTTCTAGCTCGCCAGGTTCGAAGCCCGTCTCTCGCACCAAAGTCGGCCACAGAT
The DNA here is from genome assembly GCA_964471545.1 of uncultured Fimbriimonas sp. Lineage (GTDB taxonomy): Bacteria > Armatimonadota > Fimbriimonadia > Fimbriimonadales > Fimbriimonadaceae > Fimbriimonas. The sequence goes on from CAYYJX010000011.1 coordinate 13,112, forward strand.
AACCCTCCGCGATCGCAATCTTTTCCTGCTCCGTATAACCCTGGAATTGAATGATCTCGAACCGATCCAGCAGGGCGGGCGAAAGGCGTTCTACTGAGTTCGCCGTCGCGATGAACTGCACCGCGGATAAGTCGAGCGGGATATCCAGATAGTGATCCACGAAATGCTTCTGCTGGACCGGGTCAAGGAGTTCCAGAAGAGCCGCAGAGGGGTCGCCCGTGGTGCCGACCGACATCTTATCGATCTCATCCAGGACGATCACCGGATTCATCGCGCCGGATTCACGCAGCGCGTTCACAATGCGCCCCGGCGTGGCACCTACGTAGGTGCGTCGGTGCCCCCTAATCTCGGCCTCGTCGCGGACGCCCCCCAGTGCGGCTACCGACATCGGTCGACCCGTGGCCGTGGCAAGGGATCGGGCAACACTGGTCTTGCCCACACCCGGAGGTCCAACGAACAGGAGAGCAAAGCCCTTACGAAGATTTCCGGTCTTCTTCGCCAACCTTCGCTGAATTTGAATGTGCTCGGCAATCCGTTGCTTCACTCGCTGAAGACCGTAATGCGCGGCATCTAGCTCTTCCATCACGACCTTGGGGTCGAGAACTTGCTCGATGTACCGCCCCCAGGGTACTGAGAGGGCGATGTCGAGATAGGTTCTGGCTACAACATGCTCAGGATTCCCCGGCGAGGAGTACTCCAGCTGCTCTAAAGACGACTGGAGCATCCGGCGGGCAGATTCTTCAACCGGAAGCCCCTCGATCTGCTCGCGATAGATTTCGAGAATGGATCGCCGACTGTCGCGGCTGTCCAGCTCGCGCTGGATGTGCCGAAGCTGCTCCCGGAGAAGATAGTCGCGTTGCGTCTGACTGATGTCCTGTTCGACCTTTGAACGAAGCTCTTGCTCCAAGCGAAGAATCTCCGCTTCGCGAGCAAGATGGGCGAGGATGCTCTCTAGGCGCTGTTTCGCGGAAGGAGTCTCCAGAAGAGCCTGCTTATCACCGGGCGGAATCGGCAGGAGATACGCAACTTGGTCGGCAAGAGCCTCGGGAGCGGCGAGATGCATGATCGTCGCGATGGACTCCGGCGGGATCATGGAGTGCTTCCTTGCTACCGTTGCGAAGAGATCCCGTACGGACCGCGCGGCAGCCGAGATTCCTTTATCGCTCTCCGTGACCGTCGAGAAGGGAACGGGTTGACCAAAGATCGTCTCGTTTTCTATGACGGGCGCATTAAACCGAGCACGGGCAATCCCTCTAAGCGCCACCCTCATCGTCCCATCGGGCAGAGTGTTCTCGTGGAGAACTTCGCAAATGGTGCCGACGGGGTGCAGGTCCGAAAGCTCCGGAACTTCCGTTCCCATATCTTTTTGGGCAACGGCAAGAACTAATCGATCTCCGTCAAGAACCGATTCGATGGCGTGCCGCGAGATCCTGCGCGCCACGTGAATAATGCCCGTGGCGTGGGGAAACAGAACCTGATCTCTTAGAGGCAGAACCGCAATTCGGCTCGGCATCGTTGGACCCTGGGGAGAGGATCGTCGTGGCATGAAGACACCTTGAAGCTACCACCATCATAACAATCCAGAAAGGCATTCCAGATAAGTCCGATACCCTTACCGGTGAAAGCCGGTATCTCAACTTTATCGCCGTTATAGCTGGATGGTGGTCGTTGAGTTGACCAACTCTTTGAGTTCTTCAAGCGACACTTCGGCGCCGAAGACCTGACTGTAAGCGGCATCGATCAGGTCAAAGATTTCAAGAAGAGCGATCAACCGCCGTCGCAAGCTTTGGGTCTCCGGATTGGGATCGGACTCCGGGAGTTTGCCGATGACTTCTCGGATGGCATCTGCGGTCGGATCGATCTCTCGTCGCTTCCGTTCGCGTACCACGCGCAGAAACATCTGATAAGGATCGGTTTCGCTGATGTACGTGTCTTTGCGATCGCCGGGTTGTCGGAACCGCCGAACAATTCCCCAGTCCATGAGTTCGCGCAGATTCATACTTGCGTTCCCTCGGCTGATCTGGAGTCGATCCATGATCTCATTGACTTCCAGAGGGCGACCGGTGACGAACAAGAGTGCGTGGATCTGAGCCATGGTGCGGTTGATGCCCCAAGAGCTGCTCATGCGCCCCCACTCTAACACGAAGAGATCCTGGGCCTTCTCCAGATGGGTCCTCGCATCGTTTGCAGGGTTCATATCTTCATTTAACCTCTACGAACTTTTGAAATGATCGAATTTTTTGAAAGATGAAGGAGGAGCTGCAGGTCGGACCGTGTCAGTGATCCTAATGTCAACTGTGTTTATCAATTTTGAACTTGATTTCGTGTAACGTTTATCTAGGACTAGTGCCCGCATACATCAAAACCGATATCCATACGGGCGGCTTACGCCACCTCTAAGGCAGAGAAACTTCAAATGTCAACAATGCGTTCCTATGCTCCTCTCGATTCAGTGACATCCTTTCGAGGGCGTCGTGTATCGATGCAGAGCCTGTCAAACGCGGCCTTCTTTCATGGACTCTGTGAAGAGTCCCTGGATCGGGAGATCCACGTTGAACTCACGACCGGAAAATCTCCGACACAAGGAGAATTCCTGTATGTAGAAGGTGAGATCGGTCCGGAAGTTCACAGTTTCATCGGTCTTATCGTCGACATTCATATGAGGACGCTTCGGATCGCCCTCACCTCTGGCGTGACCGTTCGCGAAAACCCCTCGAACGGTCGCATTCTGCTTAGAGAAGTCGTCGGGAAACTGATGGGCGACTACGGTCAGGAAGCCATCGAGATTTGCGACGGATCGGAAACCGGTCTCGGCTTCAACTACTACAGTCCGATCGAAAAAGGGAAAACGCTACAAATCTGCCTCGACACCTCATGTGGCGCCGTTGATCTTCTCGGCAAGGTGATGAATTGTCGGTGTGTGCGCTTTGATCGAGAGTCACATCGTATCGGGGTTCAGATCGTCGGCATGGACCGCATCAGCGTGGCTCGCTGGAAGCGTGTTCTGATGCTAGAGAGCTAAATGTTTATCTAAATCAGGTTAGAAGTCAAACAATGTTTATCATCGCCCTAAAGAACCTGTAAAGGTTACCGATAACTAATGTGGGGAGGGGAGTCCTCCACTATCTCGGGGCGCCAACTTCCGAGGGAGGCTCCCCGGGAATCTTTCTTCTCGTCTTTACCCCTAAAATGCCCATCGCTCCAGGCACCGCGATTACCGCACGCTTGATGGGTGGTTTTGATCAACCTCAACAGGGCCTTATCGACCAGAAATTTACGGATGACTACCGGCATTTATGCCGTGCGGTTTAACGCCCAATCCTGGCAAACAGCCTAGTGAAGGGCAATGTCAGATTTGATCACCGATCTGTTTATTCTCTCTCACAAGAGAATGAGAATGCAGGATCTAAACGATGCTGCACTCTTCTCGGCTTGGATTCAAGACGCCCACGGCAATGTCCTGCATGGCAAGATCGTCGGTCAGCGCGTTCTGAAGCAAGGTCAGTTCTTCCACTGTGAGGTGGAAGGCGACGGGTACGTTGCCAGTTTCATCGGCTTCTCCAACGCCATTCAGGATCAAGAGTTCGAATTAGTCGTCTCGAGCGAAATCACCACGCGTCAATCGGATGCCGCGTTCCGAGTGCTGACGGAGACTCTAACCGGGTGCTTGAAAGACAACGGTGGATCAACCATCGTCAACATCGTCGATGTCTCGAAGTCGGGGGTGGCTTTCATTGCTCCCTTTGAACTGGAACGCGGTTCGAAAGTCTCCTTCGAAGCCTCCGTCAACACGGGCTTGGTGCAGCTGGACCTAGAGGTCAAGACGTGCAGACGCTACGATCCAGACCCCTCGATGTTCCGGATCGGATGTGAGATCGGCCCGATGGGTCGGGTCGCAACGGCCTTGTGGACCCAATACATCCGATCCGTTGCCTAAATCCGCTTTGCCTTTCCTAGAGTTCAGCGGCCAGTTCAACCGAAAACATAAGTAACCAGGAATTCCCCCATGATTTCCCAATTCCGACCCGATATGTTCCACAACGTTCGCTGCCGAATGCAGCGGCTTGGAGACATGAAGTTCTTCTCTGGCTGGGTAACCAGTTTTCACGAGAGAGAAGTTCTGCTCAGGCTTGTTGAGGAGACCACTCTTGAACCAGGAACCTCATTCCACTTCACCGTGAATGGCCCAGATTGCTCGGCCGGGTTCACCGCCACTCTCTTTGGAGTGCATGGGGACGAACACGTATTTCACATTGCGGGTCCGGTTCACTTTGGCGCGCCTACGGAAGAGGTTCGCTACTGCGTGGAAGGCGTAGTCGGCATCCTCCAAATGGACGGGATGGACGTGGAATTCGTTGTCGGCGACGTCTCTCGATCCGGCATTGGTGGATATTCCTACACCCAGGTAGAGCGCGGCACGAAGTGCGACTTCAGCATCGACAGTTCGTTCGGACAGATTAGAGGGTCGGGAGAGGTTCGCTACTGCCGTCCGGATCCTAAGGACATCACCCGGTACCGGATTGGCTTACAGGTGATAGAAATCGGCCGGATCGAAAGTGCTCGCTGGCACAAGATGATCGGCATGGAACACGTTGCGTAGAGGTTGAGGGCTCCTTCGCCCCGCATCCTCTACTCGTGTGAAAAGGGAAGGTCCTTAGCCGGCGCTGGCGGCTCGACCCAGATTGGCGTTCTTCTCGATGAAGGACTTCCAGTTGGCAGGAACGTCGGTGTCCACGAAGATCGCGCTCACCGGGCACTCCGCTTCGCACAGACCGCAGTCAATGCACTCGTCGGGGTTGATCACAACCTGATCGTCAACCTCGTAAATGCAGTCGACCGGGCAAACGGTCATGCACGACTTATCCATCACTCCGATACAGGGTTCAGCAACTACGTAAGGCAACTTTCTGCATATCCTCCGGACGATCATTGTAACCGAGTCGACCGGCTGAGCGGGGCGGAATCTTCCACATCTTTGCGACAACCCGAAGATTGCTTTTATCGCCGTGCCCCTGAATCACTCCACATGGAGTCCTCCATTGTGAAAAAAGGCTCAAGGGATTCCGCAATCAACCTACAATATGGCTTGGGCCCGTAAGAATACGGGGTTTTTCGTTAGGCAAATCATGAAAGCGAATCGTTTCAATCGTTGGCTGGGGCTATCGGCAGGACTTCTCCTTACCGGTGTGGCCGCCGCAGACTTCACCATCGGTGGTGCTCGGGCTCAGGGCATGGGCGGAGCCGGTTTGGCATTGCCCATCGATGTCCGCAACAACTACATTCTCAACCCGGCTTTTCTCGCCTTTGGGAGCAAGAACCCGGCGCTTCAGTTTCCTCAAATCGGATACCGAATTGACGGGATCGGCTTTGGCGATCTCACGGACGTGCTTGGCGATTTCAGCGAGGGCGTCGATCAAGACGGCGTTCTCACCCTTGCTCGAAGCTTTGGCCAAAACAATATCAAGGCCGCTTTCGGCGCGAACATCGGTGTCTCCGGCTTGGGATTCGCTGTGGCGGCGAGAGGAGAAGTAGGCATTAACTCCACCCCGAACGAAGCACTTCGCAACTGGGACGGCAACAACTCGTCGCTCACCGGAAATGAGCGCCTAGACGCGTATGGATACGCCTACCGATCCATCGACGTCGGCTACGGCAACGCTCTGCGAGTTCCGGCAGGTCGCCTTGCAATCGGTGCAAATGCACGATTCATCACGTCCAATTACGCTCACAAGTTTGTCGATGCCAACGGTATTCAAAACGGCACCGTCCAAAACGGATCCGGAATTCCGGCAGGGCAAGACACTGTGGAAGAGCAAGGCGTCGCGGTCGACCTCGGCCTCCTCTACTCTCCGAAGGGACAAGACAATCTATACATCGGTTTGGTCGTGGAGAACTTTGTTCAGCCCAATCTGAACTTCGATGTGCAGCAACCCGGTGGCGGTGCATTCGATCCGCTCAACCCGTTCCCGCGCGTTGTCAGCATCGGTATCGGCGCACAGGTGGGCAAGGGACTCCTTCTTGCAGGCGACCTGGTGGACATTGGAAACGCTGCCAGCCGTAAGGAGGCTCGTGTGGGTGCCGAACTCGGACTCAGCCCGCAGTTTGCTATCCGAGCGGGTTACAACTCGCGAACCTCGTTCGTGTGGGGCTTCAGCGCATTCGGAATCAATGTCCACTTTGCAGGGAACGCCCCTTTGAGCCTGAACAGCGCCATCCGGTTCTGACGTAAGGACAAGGGTTGATACGATATCAGGGCGGCTTTGATAAGACGCCCTGATAAACTTTTTGGCGTTTATCTATTTCAATAATGTGCGCGATAGTTTTCGCGAACGACGGCGTAGAATATCAAAGAACAACAATGATCACCTTAACCGAAAGAGCCGCATGTGAACTCAAGGACCTCATGGTCAGCCAAAACAAAGGATCTTCGGCGCTGCGCGTATGGGTTGCCGGTGGCGGATGCTCGGGCCTCTCTTACGGCATGGCTCTGGACGACAACGAGCCGGAAGCCGATGATCAGGTGTTCGAGCAAGATGGCGTAAAGCTGTTCGTCGATTCCACCAGCCTTGGCTTCATGTCTGGCAGCATCGTGGATTACATCGACGACGTTCTCGGTGGCGGATTCAAGATCGAGAATCCGAACGCAGTTAGCTCTTGTGGTTGCGGTTCCTCCTTCAAAACGGAAGGTTCGGAAGGCGCAGCAAGTGGCGGTTGCGGCGGCGGCTGCGGCTGCTCCCGCTAAGTTCAAACCGTTCGTACCCCAATGGGTCCCTTGGGCATTTTGCCCAGGGGACCTTCGTGTTTATCGAACCGGGTGTCACACCCCAATGCAATTTCTGGCTATAATCGCCTCATGTTGCTCGAAGGCAAGAAGGGCCTGGTCCTAAACGTTACCAATAAAAATTCCATCGGCTGGGCAATCGCCGATTTGGCCAACAAAGAGGGAGCAACGGTCGGTATCGGCGGGCAAAACGATCGCCTCATGGGCGGTGTTTTGGAGTTGATCGAAGGTCGAGAAGGGTTTATTCCGCTTACCATCGACTTCATGTATGAGGAGCAGTTCGCCCTTCTCAAGCAGCAAGTCGCGGACCAGTTTGGAAAGATCGACTTTCTCGTTCACAGCGTCGGATTTGCTCCGAAAGAAGCTTTGAACGGTCGATTCCTGGACACCAAAGTTGAAGATTTTCAGGTGGCGATGCAAGCAAGCGCCTACTCTTTTGTTCGATTGGTGCGAGAACTCGAGCCGTTGATGAACGACGACGGAAGCATCGTCACCCTCTCCTACATCGGTAGCACTCGCGTCATGCACAGCTACAAAGTGATGGGCATGGCAAAGGCGGCTTTGGAAGCGGCTGTGCGATACGTTGCTTACGAAGTTGGCGAGCGCGGCATTCGTGTAAACACTGTGTCGCCGGGTCCGGTGAACACCATCTCGGGTCGAGGCGTTCAAGGCATCACCTCGTTTATCAACCGTGTTCAAGAAACGGCTCCGTTGAAGCGACCTTACGGTCAAGACGAAGCCGCCGGAGCGACCATGTACCTGCTGTCCGACTTCTCGAAGGGAGTCAGCGCTCAAATCATCTTCGTCGACAGCGGTTACAACGTCATGGCGGTCTAAAAACCCTTCGGAGGACTTTCCGTGCGCTTTCTTGCGGTACCGAACTGGTCTCTCCAAGCATCGGACTCCCTCTCCGGTAAGAGTGCCGAGCAGTTGCTGGAAGAAGCAAGGCTCGCGGCTACCGGACTTGGAGTCCGCATTCATTTTTGGTCCTACGATCCTGATCATGGGCGCGCCGTAACCGCATTCTCCGGTGTTGCGGGCCAAATGGAAGCCGCCGTAATAGCCATCGCGGAGAGGATCCTTCCAGAGGTCGACCTAGGAGCGCACGAGGGAGTCCACCCGAGGGTAGGCGTTCTTGATGTATGCCCGTTTGTCTCTTTACTCCCGATCGACTCCTCGCATCAGGATCAAACGGAAGAGATCGATCGCCTGGTGGGAATATCGCGCACCCTTGCCGCAGAGTTTTCTGCCAAGTTCAGAATTCCAACGCGCCTCTACGAATACGCAGCTCACCCGGGTACCCCAAGTTCTCTTCCGGTTCTAAGGTCGCCTAAGGCAACGTTGCCCCCGCCCACGAACGGGAGCGAGTTCGAAGGAAGCGCTTCTCACCTTAAAAACGGCGTTTCGATCTTTGGAGTGCGAGACTTTCTAATCGCCGCCAACATTGACCTAGACACGATCGACCCGCTGCCCTCTATTCAAATCGCCAGGGCCATTCGAGAGGGAAGAGAAGCGGGCGATCCACGGTTCCTGGGTGTGCGTGCCCTTGGATTCGAGCTCCCGTCGGTGAGGAAGACCCAAGTGAGCATGAACTTGACCCAACCGAACCACTCTTCGTTCGATACGGTCTACGGGTTCGTAGAATCCTACTGCCAGAAGATCGAGGTCCCGATTCACCGTACCGAGCTCATCGGCGTCATTCGCCAATCGGATTTGGCAAAAAGCACTTTGCTCCAAATCGACCCGGCTCAAGTGGTCGATTGAGCGCGTCCCAACGCCTCTGACTACGTGTACAAGCGGGAAGTCCGGCGCGCCGCAAAGTCATACTTTATGTGCGAGAAGCCGCGATTGACCATCGCCGTCTCGCGGAGAGATCAATTGGGCGAAACTCGGTACGAACTTGGCATTCTTGGTGGCGGACAGCTGGCGCGTATGTCTGCAATGGCCGCCCAACGGCTTGGTGTCTCCACACTCACCCTTGATGCAGACTCAAACTCTCCGGCGGCTCAGGTGGGACCCGCGTACCAAGGGGCGATCACCGATGCCCGCGCGATCGCCGAGGTGATGAAGCGATGCGACTACATCACTTTTGAAAACGAATTCATCCCCGCCGAAACCCTTCGAGAGGCTTGTGAGCTCTCCGGATTCGATCCATCTCGAGTGACCCCTTCGATCGACTCTCTCCAGGTGATCCAAGACAAGCTTCTTCAGCGTCGAGCGTACGAGGCCCACGGAGTTCCGAGTCCAAAAGCGGTGACGGCTACGGAGGCCGATCAACTGGGTTTCCCCTGCGTGTTGAAAGCTCGGTTCGGTGGCTACGACGGGAAGGGAACTCTCTACGCACGCACTGTTGAAGACTACCGAGCGGCGAAACCGCGCTGGGAGGGTCAAGAGGCCATGGCGCTGCCCCGACAAGGTTGGCTTGCGGAAGAGATGGTCAAGTTCACGCGGGAACTGGCGGTCATGGTCACTCGCACCCCGGATGGCGACATTGGACTCTTCCCAACGATGGTCACGGAGCAAACCGACCACATTTGCGACCTTGTCTATCCTGCCGAGGAGGCGGTGGATGAGCGAGCGAAAGTGGTGGCCCTAAAGGCGGTGGAAGCCGTGGGTGGCTACGGACTTTTTGGGGTCGAGCTGTTCGAAACGGAAGATGGGGAGATTCTGGTGAACGAGATCGCTCCGAGACCGCACAACACCGGACACTACACCTTGGATTGGAGCGGAACCTCCCAATTTGAACAACACGTCCGAGTCGCTACTGCGCGCGGAATCGATACCGATCCGAAGGGCGTGCCGGTTTGCATGGTCAACCTCGTGGGACCACCGCAAGGATCGACGGATAACGCCTCCGTCATCGATCAAGCCTTGCGTGCGGCGTCCATGGACGTCACCGCGATCTCTCCGGCGGCCCATGTCCACTGGTACGGTAAGAAATCTTCAAGAAAGGGCAGGAAAATGGGACATATCAACGTGGCAGGAAGAGGCAAAACCCTCCCAGAAGTCGATCTCCTCAAAATGCTTGCCGCGAAGCTCCGAGACACGTTTTACGAGTCCTGGGCGAAGGCGGTAAAGGAGGGCGAAAATGCCTAAGAGAGCGATTGTCCTTGTGTTAGACGGTTGCGGAGCCGGACCGGCCCCGGATGCCGAATTGTTCAATGATTTCGACCAACCTTCCACTATTCGCAACACTTGGAATGCGGTGGGAGGGATCCAAGCTCCTACCCTAAGCGCGGTCGGGTTCTTTGCCGCATGCGGAGTCACGGGGACCGAAACCGGTCTCGCTGGATTCCAGTCCCAGTTCGGGCGCTTGCAGGAAATGTCGATGGGGAAAGACTCCGTCACGGGGCACTGGGAGATGATGGGCGTTCATACGCAGATCCCGTTCCCAACGTATCCGGACGGGTTCCCGAGCAACCTCGTTCAACAGTTTGAAAAGCGAATCGGGGCAAAGGTTCTCGGCAACAAACCCGCCAGTGGCACGGCCATCCTCAACGAGCTAGGCGAAGAGCACATGGCAACCGGCAATCCGATTCTGTACACGAGTGCAGATTCGGTTTTCCAGGTTGCTTGTCACGAAGAAGTCGTTCCCATCGATCGGCTCTATGAAATGTGCAAGATCGCGCGAGAACTCTGTACCGACCCGAATAACGTTCAGCGGGTCATCGCTCGACCGTTTGTTGGAAGTGCCGCTGAGGGCTTCCAAAGAACCGAACGAAGGAAAGACTTTCCGCTTCCGGCGCCGACGAACTTCGTCGACGAAGCCAAAGACGTATTCGGCATCGGAGTCATTCCCGAACTCTTTGACGGCCGCAACTTCCGAGCGGTTCGCCGCACGCAAAGCAATCCCGAACATGCCCACATGCTCAGAGAAGCCCTGGGAAGCGAAGCCCGTTTTATCTTCTGCAACTTCGAAGACTTCGACATGCTTTTCGGCCATCGAAACGATCCCCAGGGCTTCGCAAAGTGCCTGGAGTCATTTGACGAGATTTTGAGTTCCGTTCTCGACGCGTTGGGAGAAGAGGATCTGCTCATCCTCACCGCAGACCACGGGAACGATCCCACCTCCAAATCCACAGACCACTCGCGCGAGTACGTACCCTTCGTCACCGTGCGACGAGGGGCAACCCGTGCGATTGCGATCGAAGATCGGCAGGGGCTGTGGCAAGTTGGAAGAGCCGTTGCCGGGCATTTAGGACTTCCGTTCAACTTTCCAAGTCACGAATAAGGGCGAACCACCGATAATAGAAGGGTCGCCCGGAACAATGGGGTTCTTACGGCATTCTTTGCCATCATGAACCCTCAATCCTGCACCCCTTGCGAGCCCTATCGCGGGCTCATCCATCGGTACGGTTTTCGCCTTGATATCAAGGGGAAAGAGTCGCCGATCACGCTGCACGAGGGCAACACGCCGCTCATCGAGACGCCGCGCCTGGCCGAAAGAATCGTTCCAGGCGGCCGACTCTTCGTGAAGTATGAGGGTCTCAATCCGACAGGCTCCTTTAAGGATCGCGGAATGGCCACCGCCATGACCCAAGCGGTTCATGAAGGAGCAAAGGCGGTTATCTGCGCAAGCACGGGCAACACAGCCGCTTCTGCGGCCGCGTACGCGGCGCGAGCCGGAATCACTTGTGCGGTTCTTATACCAAGCGGGAACGTGGCGCTCGGCAAATTGGCAGGGGCCCTGGCTTACGGAGCAAAAGTGATCTCCATCGAGGGCTCTTTCGACGACGGCCTTCGGATTGTGCGGGAACTCGAAGGTGTCAAGGGTCTTGCGGTGGTGAACAGTGTGAATCCCGCGCGCCTTCAGGGTCAGAAAACCGCTGCATGGGAAGTGTGCGATCAGCTCGGCGACTTTCCGGATTGGCTGTGCTTACCCGTGGGGAATGCGGGCAACATCAGCGCCTACTGGATGGGATTTCAGGAGTGCCTTGCCGGTAAGTGCGGCGGGCTAGACTGCCAAGCGTGCGGGCGTGTTCGGGTTCCAGATAAAGGACTTCCACGGTTGCTCGGTGCTCAAGCGGCAGGAGCCGCACCGCTCATCCATGGGCATCCGATCGCCAAGCCAGAAACGAAAGCCACCGCCATCCGAATCGGAAATCCTGCTCGGGGCGACCAAGCGTTGCGAGCCATCGCCGAATCGAACGGTCACCTTTGTGCGGTGACGGACGATGAGATATTCAAAGCGTACGGAAAAGTCGCGAAGGCAGAGGGCATCTTTTGTGAACCCTCGTCTGCAGCCGGAATCGCGGGCCTTCGCCAAGCGGTGGAACAAGGAAAAATCGACCCCAAGGGCAAAACATTCGTCTGCGTGCTCACCGGTCACGGCATGAAGGACCCAGATTCGGTGATCGCCTCGGGCACGCCCATCCACCGGGCCCCGGCCGATGTCGCCTCGGTGTTAAGGGAGATCGAACGATGATTCGCGTTCGTATCCCGGCCACTTCCGCCAACCTCGGACCAGGCTTTGACTGCATGGGTCTCGCGCTCGACCTTTGGAACACCTTCGAACTGAACCTGACCGACGCTTCGGAAGGAGTAAGAGTCACGACCATCGGAGAAGGGGCAGGAGTGTTGCCCACGGGCGAAAAGAACCTCACCGTGAGCGTCTTCCTGGAAGAGCTGGAACGGCTGGGCGAGGAAAGGCCTAAGGGCATTCACATCGTCACCCATAACACCATCCCCTGCGCTAGCGGAATGGGATCCAGTTCCACGGCGACCTTGGCAGGTGTTCTCTTTGCTCACGCCGTACGGAAGGCACGGCGCGGCGAGGACCCCGCCGAACTCGACCGAGCCGCCGTCCTTGAGAGTGCGGTTGCCATCGAGGGGCACGGCGACAACGTGGCTCCGGCGCTCTTGGGCGGATTTGTGATTGTTGTTCCCGACGAGTCAGGCGTCATCACCCAGCGCGTTCCAACCATTCCGGTGAAAACGGTGGTGTGCGTTCCCGCGTACAACTACCTCACCTCTCAGGCCCGAGCGGCACTCCCCGCCGATTACAGCAAAGCCGATGCGATCTACAACATCGGGCGAGCAATGCTGGTGGCGGAAGCACTCCGAGCGGGCGACGATGAGTTGCTCCACCGCGCCATGACCGACCGGATTCACGAGCCGTACCGTCTCAGCTCCATTCCGGGCGCTCAGCAAGCCAAAGAGCGCGCTCTTGCCGCAGGCGCGGTTTCCGTCTGTCTCAGCGGCGCCGGTCCGGGTGTAATCGCCTTTGCGCGTGACGGATTCGATCGCATTGGTCGAGAGATGAATGCGGCTTTTGCAGACGCGGGTCTGACCTCCCGATACTGGATTCTCGATGCTGAACCAAACGGAACCCGTATCGGACGTCTCCCCGTCTAGGCGTCGATCGTTTATCGAGGAGCCGGGACAGTACACTCTAGGGCATGACTCGAGAAGAAATTCGGGATTTGCCGAAGGTTGAACTTCATGTCCATTTGGAGGGATCGACCCGCCCCGAGACGCTTCTCAAGCTTGCTCAGCGTAACGGCATCACGCTCCCCGCAAGCGATCTGGAAGGGCTAAAGGACTGGTATCAGTTTCGCGACTTCCCGCACTTCGTCGACGTCTACACGCAAGCGTCGTCGGCGATTCGCAACGCCGAAGACCTTGAACTCCTGGTCTACGAGTTCGGCGAATCCCGCGCCGACAACAATATTCTTTACACCGAAGCGACTTACACCGCAAACACCCTTTTCAAGCAAAGCGGCATCCCTGGAGACGAACAGCGCGATGCTCTCCGGCGTGGACGTGAGCGTGTCCTGAAAGACTTTGAAGTCGACCTCCGGTGGATCATCGACATTGTCCGGGAGACCTCCGTCGAAGAAGGGGAGTGGTCGCTGGAGTTCGCCCTGAGTGCCAAAGATGCGGGCGTTGTGGGATTCGGTCTAAGCGGGATCGAAGGGGAGACGCCCGTCGCAAGGCACCGAGCAACGTTTGAATCCGCGAAGAAAGCGGGGCTTCCCATTACCGCGCACGCGGGCGAAACAAAGGGTGCCGAGTCGATTGAAGAAGCGCTGAAAGACGCCTTTGCCGATCGAATAGGTCACGGTATTCGATGCTTGGAGAAGCCGTTCCTGGTCCAACGTCTGCGCGATTCCGGCGTGCCTATTGAGGTGAACCCGACGAGCAACGTTTGCCTGAAGGTGGTGAGCGAGTACGGTGAACATCCGCTCCCCGAGCTTCTCAACGAGGGGTTGAACGTTTCCATCAACTCCGATGATCCGGCAATGTTTGGCGCCGATCTCAGCGAGGAGATGTTCAAGGCGAGTGAGGCCTTTGGTTTTGACGCGGATATTCTCTACACCCTCACGATGAATGCTGCCCGCTCGGCCTTCTTGCCCGAGGATGAGCGAAGAGCGCTTCAGCGCGAGATCGCCGAAGCCTGGTAGCGCTTACTTCCGCTTGGAAGCCGGAATGGAAGCAACGTAGTGCTCGATAAACGTGTCCAGAGTGATCCGTTTAGCCAACTCGCCCACTAGATCCATCGGAATTTGTTCCGGCTTCTTGTAGCGAACGCAGCTCTTGCCCATATCCAGTTTTCCCGTCCGAGCCTTGTGTTCTTCGCTGAACCAAGTCGTCACTTCCTCGTCCACGTAAAGGCAGAATGCGTGCAAGCCCACATGGCTCTTGGAATTAGCGAGGCCGATAAAGGGTACGGGTTCTTTGGGGTCGCAGTGGTACCCCGCTGGATACACCGAGTGAGGCACGTACCAGCCGATGCACCGATACTGGATTCCCTCCTCAAATCGCGGGTCGATATTGGCTCGAATGACGTCCCGGAGTTCGGTCACCATTTGCCGACGAACCGGGTCCTCAATGGCGTTAATGTACTCGTCGGTGGTCATCGCCCTATCGTATCAGCCAGGCCCCTCCAAGGCAATCCACCGGCACGCAGAAGACGCATGAAAGACGTGGAGGAAAGGTTAGTGGGCGATAAAGCGCTTCCTTAGATAGTCCGCACGACGAATCGCCGCATCGTCTCCATCAAGGCTCACCCGCATATCGAGACCCGCCAGAGCAGCATCGACGTCGCGACCCTTGATCGGTAGCGAGCCGCCCATCCGCTCTGTGCCCCATCGAATCCACCCCATGGCTCTCAGTGCGTCTGAAACAGAAATCGCGCGAGACGAGCTAAGAAAAGTGAGGGCCTGATCCACCCGAACCGCGATAGCCTGATCGGTCACGGCGCGTCGAGCGGCTCGCTCTTGATCGACAAGGTATTGAACGGCTCCTTCAAAGGCTTCAAGGGTGCCGTTCACCAGGCTCACTTGTGCGAAGGCGCCCAGAGCGCGACTCGATTCTCCAAACAGTCCCCGAATGGTGAGGCGCGTTGCCAAAAGGGCCCGGATCACATCGTTCATCTGGCCCGTCGTTGCCAATCCGATCAGGTGGAGCATTGCCGAATGGCGCGACCCTTCGCCGCAGTTGGGTACCGAAGCGGTCAAAAATCCAAATTTGGGCGACCAGGCAAACGGGCACCGATCGGAGATGGCGTTTGTCACCCCGTAAACGGCTTTGTCCGCCTCGCGAATGGACCATCCGGGGGTTATCGCCTGGGCGCGTAGATGATCTTCCTCGTGGATCATCAACCCAATAGACTGCCGACGATCGATCAGCAGTGCGCGTCCGGGGAGCGTCCATGGAAAGTCAGGAGAGAGCAATCGAGCTCCGACTAGGTAGTCCCGCTCGGCGGTTGTCAGCCCTCGGAAACTCTCGTACTCGCCCGTTGCTTGTCCGGCAAGGATCAGTTTTTCAGCGATTTGCTGAATTTCGTGAGGTGCGCACTTTTCAGAAAACTTGAAACCTCGAAGATTTCGAGCGAGTCGCACACGGGAACTGAGGACCACGTCGAGATCGGGGCCTTTCTCCGAGAGCCAAAGCGGACGCGGACGGTCCCTCAGCGTCATTCGACGCCAACCTTCCGCCTCGTGGATTGTTCCGCTCATGGTCGTTGCCCTCTTCGAAACCTGAATCCCATCCTAAATCGAAAAAGGACGGGACTCAAGCAAAAAGAAGCGTCTTTACTGGCTCTTGGGGTCGGCGAGGTTTCGCAGACCGTCACCAACGAAGTTGAGAGCAAAGATGGTGAGGGAGAGGATCAAGCACGGCCACAGCAACTCGATGGGGTAGGAGTTCATGTTGCTGCGGGCGTCGTTGATCATCGAGCCCCAGCTCGGGTTCGGTGGCTGAACGCCGATGCCCAAGAACGAGAGAGTGGACTCGGCAAGGATCGTTCCGGCAAGGTCGATCATGGAGACTGCGAGCAAGACACCCGTCATTTGCGGGAGCAGGTGCTTAATGACGATGTACGGAACGCTAGCGCCGCTGGCGCGGGCTGCGACGACAAACTCGCGATCCTTGAGCGACGCAATCTGCGTCTTCGTGAGACGCGCGATAGTCGGCCATGCGGTGATCGAAAGGGCGACAATCACGGGCAGCAATCCATCCGGAAGAACCGACAAGATTCCACCGCCCCCTGAAGCCGCACCATCGGCAACCCAGCTTTGGCGAGTCACACCGATCAACAGGATCGCCAGAAGGATGTCTGGGAATGCGAACATGCCGTCGGTAAGGCGCATGAGCGGGACTGAAATCCACTTCGGTGCGAATTCACCCAACACTCCGACAGTGATGCCAACGATCAGGCTGAGCAACTGCACGGCGAGTCCAACGCCGAGCGAAATCCGAGCGCCGTAAGCCAGTCGAGGCAAGAAGCTGCGTCCGATGTTGTCCGTTCCCAGCAAAGCGTCTTGCGCGCCAGGACCCTGGTGAGGCGCCCCCACCACATCAAAGGTGCCCTTGAATAGGCTCGGACCAAAGATCGCAAACAACACCAGGGCGACCAGGTATCCGATGCCGATCCAAAGGAAAATGTCCTTTCGCTTCTTCTTCATACTTGCGACTCCCGAATGCGTGGGTCGAGGATCGGAAGGATCATGTCGACGAGTAGGTTGATCAGAACGAACGTCGTGCCCGTAACCAGGACGCACGCCTGGATGACCGGAATGTCGTTGGTTCGAATCGCGTCGATCGTTTTGCTACCGATGCCGGGGAGCAAGAACGCGGTTTCAACAACGAAGGAGCCGGTAAGCAAGAATCCGTACGAGGTGCCGATGGCGGTGATCACGGGCAGAATCGCGTTCCGCAATCCGTGTCGCAAATACATGCGGCGCGGGGGAACACCCTTTGCGATCGCCGTTCGGATGAACTCCTGCTTCAGTGTCTCCACCATGCTCGCGCGAGTCAAACGGGTGAGCAATGCGGTCGGTCGTAGGCTTAATGTAACCACCGGAAGGATGAGGTAGAAAATCTCTGGCGCCCGGAGCTTTGCTTCCCAGGTGACGGGAAGGAGGTCCATCTTCAACGCAAAGAAGTAGACCAAGATTGGGGCTAGAACGAAGTTTGGAATCGTGACCCCTAACGTACTGAGGGTGAGAATCCCACGGTCAACCACCTTGGTTTCCTTGATCGCGGCAATCGTGCCAAGCGTCACGCCGATGAGAATCGCGAGCAACATGGCGGAGGTCGCAATCTTGTAAGTCACCGGAAGTCGTTCCGCAAGGATGGTTTTCACCTCCTCTCGGGTGCCGTAGTAGCTTTTCCCGAAATCTCCTTGCACCGCTTTGCCAACGTAAAGCACGTAGCGTTCTGGCCAGGGCTTATCCAATCCCAGGTTCTGCCGAATCCGTTGATAGGTCTCTTCGGTCGCCTTTTCGCCCGCAATCAAGCGAGCAGGGTCGCCCGGAGCAAGGCTCGAGGCGAAGAACGTGATGATGGAAATGAAAATGAGACTAAGAAGGCCGAACAACAGTCGGAGTGAGAGGGCCTTCGCTAATCGCACGCGCAAATTTTAACCGAATTAAGGGGTCTTGCGCCCCTTATTTGGCTACTTGCGCTCAATCCGGGCGGTCGTAATGCGATCACCCTTATCAATCGACTTCAGAATGGTGAGACCGTTGCCCACTATTTGACCGAAAACGGTGTACTTCCCGTCCAGAAACTTGTTGTCGCTGAGCATGAAATAGAACTGGCTGTCTCCCGAATTCTTGTCGTTCGGGTCTCTTGCCAAACCGACAGCACCTTCAACGTGGCTTAGTCCCGTCTCCTCGAAAGGAATGGTTGCGCCCGTACCGCCTTGTCCCATCCCGCGAGAATTCAAGTCACCGTCCTTAGAGTTGGGGTCGCCCACCTGAACCAAGAAAGGTCGAGGGATTCGTTCGGCTCTGTGGAAGCGGAGTCCGTTGTAGAACCCGGCTTCAACGAGCTTGATGATGTGAGCGGTCGTTTTCGGAGCCTTGGTGGTCTCTAATTTGATCCGAACTTCTCCGCGTCCTTGAATCTCCAGCACCATGAACGTATCCGCGGCTGCAGACACAGCGGCCATCACGAGTGCCAAAACGAGAACGACTAGGCGGGACAACGACTTCATGCTCTTCTAGATTATTGACGCTTTTGCTCGGTAGACGTTTCCGCTCTTCCGGGTTTGCGCGTCGAGGTGGGTTAATCCTCTAAACGGCGACCGTACCCGTCGTAATGGACCTTACCGCTCAGAATCAAAATGCCATCAATAACGGACCAAAGGTAAAGCGTGCCGCAGGTGACAACGCTAAAGAGCATTTGGAGTACGCCCAGGGCCGCGTAGCCCATGTAGATTCGACCGACGCCAGGAAAAATGAACTGGAGAACGCCGCCGAGGGTGCGGTTGTAAGGGCTCTTGATCCCGCTGGTCGCAAGATCTCGACGATACGTGGGCGACATCATCGGCACGTAGGTTTGTCCGAAAGATCCTGCTGAAGGGACGCCGGGCGAAGGTGACACGGGCGGAATATACGGATCCGGCTGGCGAAAAGGAGAGCTTGGAGGGGCAATCGTCTGGGTCGAAGGTCCCGCACCCGCAGTGGGAGGCGGAGGAGGAGCCAGAAACGGCTCGACCGCTTTGAAGGCGGGGTCGAGTTCGATCACGCTTCCTGCCGGCATCCAGTCCGGGAATCCGGCTTTCCAAACGTAGGTCTCGCGCTCGATCACTCGGCTCTCGATCAGTTCTTCGATTTGTTCTTTCGTGAGCGGCCCCAATTGACCGAACGACCCCACGTAATACCAAATCGCGTCACTCATTAGAAAATCCTAAGCTTCGGTTCTCAAGGAAACCTTATCCGAATTGTATCGGTCTGCGAGAGGGTTCGTTGCAGTCTCCACCGCAGACCGATGTTGATTCTAAGTCGATTGGGGCTTTGGACCCCCAATCATGCTTACTCGCTGACCTTCGGAGGCAACGGGCGAAGCCAAATGTTCCGGAAGCGAACTTTGTTGCCGTGGTCTTGAAGGCTCAACGGCATTTCCGGCGGGTGAGGGAAGAACTGAGGCACCGACCGATAGAGCGTCGAGCCGATGATCACATGGTGGTCCTGCACAAGGACTCCGTTGTGGAACACGGTGAACGATCCCTCCTTGACGACTTTGCCTGCCGAGTCGAACCGGGGAGCTCGATAGACGACTTCGTACTGCTGCCATTCTCCTGGCGCTCGAGAAGCGTTCACCATGGGCGGAGACTGGCCGTAGATGGCACCCGCATGACCGTCTGCGTACGTGCGGTTGTTGAAGGTATCCAGAACCTGGACTTCGTATCGATCGCCACCGAAGAAGAGGCCGCTGTTCCCCCGACCTTGGTCGGCCGATTGAACGGGGACAGGGCTGGAAAACTCCAAGTGAAGTTGGCAATCGCCGTAGCTGTCCTTGGTGAAAATCGGACCCGTGCCGGGAGCGACCTCGAAATAGCCGTCCTTAACCGTCCACTTCGCCGGGCCCTCGCCGGACTTCCACTTGGAAAGGTCCTTTCCATCAAAAAGCACGATCGCATCGCTGGGGGCGGGCACCGGATCCTTAGAAGGAAGTGCGCCCGGCGTTACCACTCCAGGAATGGGGCGGTTGGCATCGTGAACGCGCCACTTCGAACCGGGAAGGAAAGGCGTGTCCGTGAACCCGGATTGCTGACCTTTCCATGCCAGACAGGCACCCGTGAGGGCAAGACCGCAGAAGGCTACGGTGGTTAGAGGCAAAGCTCGTCGTCGCACGTGCATACCTTACTAGAAAGTTGGGCGGAGTGGGAGTTCTCGGGGTTTCAAACCGTGGATTCCGGCCACGGGATGAGCCGACCTGCAAGGATTTCGCCATCCCAGTCGTACATCCCCAGGTAGCGCCCGTGGCTTCCCCCCTGAGCGATCCAAGTGCGATTGACACGGGTGGGCTGTTCCAAAACAGTGTGACTGTGGCCACCGAAAATGACGTCGATCTCGGGGCAGGTCTCGGCGAGCCTCTGGTCTTGTGTGAAGCCAATGTGCGTAAGAGCGAATAAGTCGTCGACCTCGGGTCGAAGCTGCTTGGCAATTTCGACGGCTCGCTCGATTGGATGGGTCCAGAGGTAGGAGCTTGCCACCTGCGTCTTCATCTTCGCGGTGACCATTGCCACCATCACTCCGAAGATGCCCACACGGCGACCCTTGCATTTAAGCACCAGGAAGGGTGGAAATACCTCCTTGCCCGCTTTGTCGAACAAGTTAGCGACCAAAAGAGGGTGCTCTCGACCCTTCAACTTGGCCTCGAACGCCGATTTGAGGGGATGCGACTCTCGGTTGCCCATTGTGCCCGCCGTGATCCGTGCCTGCTGGAATCGCTCCCAAACCGGGTCGGTGCCGATGGGTATGGCGAGGTTGCCTGCCTTTATCGCGTCTCCGGAATCAAAGTAGAGATCGGCCTGCCCGCGAGCTTCTAACAGAGCAGGCATACGGGACTCGGTGAGCTTCCCATGAAGGTCGTTGGTGTGCAGGATTCTCATTTTGAGGTGCAATTTCCGGAACTGAAGATGTTCAACTGGACATTCCGTATAATGAAAGTTAGCCAAATCGGGTTTCTAACGAAACATCGAGTTGTTTAAGGATAGCCATGAAGAAGATCGCAATCATCGCATCGGCACTCGCCATCTGCGGCTCCGCATTTGCCCAAAACAAGACTCCTAAGGAAATCGCTTGCCCGATCATGACCGACCACAAGGTCAACATCGCAAAGGCTACCAAAGAAGGCATGTTCGCCGACTACAAGGGTCGACGATACTTCTTCTGCTGCGGCGGCTGCGCTCCGGCATTCAAGAAGGATCCGGCCAAGTACGCAAAGATGCCCAGCATCCCCACCCCCAAGAAGAAGGCCTAAGCCCCTTCTCAAACATGAAAAAGCCCAGAGCAGAATGCTCTGGGCTTTCTTGTTGATCTTGGTCGACCTTTACGCCGAAGGGAAGTATTCGTCCAATCGCTTACAAGACGACTCTTCGGGGTTGGCAAAGTACTCCAGCGCTCGCACCAACGCCCCTGCCGTGTCGATACTCGTAACGCAGGCGACTCCGGTTTCAATGCAGGAGCGCCGAATCCGCGCTGCTTCACTCTCGCTGGTTTCATTCAACGACGGAGTGTTGATCATCAGGCTTACTCCGCCCTCCATGATCTTATCGAGTAGGTTCGGCGAACCCTGTTGAATCTTGTTCACCTCTTCGCACTCAATGCCGTTCTCTCGAAGAGTTTTTGCCGTTCCCGGAGTCGCGACCACGGCTTTGCCATTGGCGACCAGGGTTCGACCAAGGGCGATCGCTGCCTGCTTGTCTTCGTCTTTCACCGAGAGAACGACCGCGCCGGATCCCTTGAACTGGATATGGCTCGCGATCAGAGCCTTGTACAAAGCGGCCTCGTAAGTGGAATCGATGCCTAGGATTTCGCCCGTACTCTTCATCTCCGGGCCGAGGCTTGGCTCCACCTTGCGCAGCTTTTGGAAAGAGAAAACCGGGGCTTTCACTGCGTACATGGGAGTTTCGAAGACGGGCAACAGCGTGCTTTCTGCCGGCTTCGATCGGTAATCCACGGGGAGATTGGTTCGTGGGTAGACCCTACCCTTATAGTACGGGGCATAGGGAGAAGGCCGCGGACCGGTGTAGCCGTTGCCGACGCCACCTCCCAGCACCCAGAGACCGCTGGAGTAACCCAAATCAGTGAGCTTCTGGCCCATCATGCAGCGAGTGGCAAGGTCGACCATCGGGATGCCCGTCACCTTAGAAAGGTAAGGCACAGTTCGGCTGGCCCGTGGGTTGACTTCGAGAACGTAGGCAATACCGTCTTGGATGACGAACTGAATGTTCATCAGTCCCTTGACACCCAGCGCCTTCGCGATCTGGCAAGCATAAACCACCATCTGGGTCTGCTCGTCTTGCGTAAGGCTAACGGGCGGATAGACCGCCATCGAGTCTCCAGAGTGGACGCCTGCCCGCTCGACATGCTCCATGATGCCAGGAACGAGGGTGTCCTCTCCGTCCGAGATAACGTCGACTTCCGCCTCTTTGCCAAGCAGGTACTTGTCGACCAGAACGGGTTGACCCGGGTTTGCGTCTTCCGCCTCGCTGTAGAACGACCGCAGGTGGTTTTCGTTGAAAACGATCTCCATGGCTCGTCCACCAAGCACAAAACTCGGGCGAACCAAAACCGGATAGCCGACTTCAGCGGCGACCTTCACTGCTTCTTCGAGACTTCGAACCGCCTTTCCTCGAGGTCGGGGAATTGCCAATCCTTCGAGCAACTCATCGAACCGGCCTCGATCCTCGGCCATAGAAATAGCGTCGGGTCCGGTTCCGAGGACCTGAACGCCCGCTTTGCTAAGTCCTTCGGCAAGGTTAATCGCCGTCTGTCCGCCAAACTGGCAAACGACGCCGATCGGGTTTTCGTGGGAGATGACGTCGAGGACGTCTTCAAGAGTGACCGGCTCGAAGTAAAGCCCATCGCCCGTGTCAAAGTCGGTAGAGACCGTCTCGGGGTTATTGTTGACGATGATCGCCCGGTAGCCCTGCTCGCGCAAAGACCACACGCAATGGACGCAACTGTAGTCGAACTCGATACCTTGTCCGATACGAATAGGGCCTGAGCCAAGGACAAGTACGGTTCGATCCATCAAAAATAGATTGTAGCCGTTTCGATGCCCCGAATCGGGCGATCCTGACGAGAAGAAGCGACCTTCAGAAGCGATAGTTTAAATTGAGCCCGTATCGAAAGTTGTCCGTGCGTCCGGTAGGTGGCTTCACCGAATCGTGATCGTAGATCAGATTCAGCGCAATCCTTGCTCGGGGAGTCACCGGGATCAACAGATTGAAATTGGAGAAGATCAGCGCATCGCCTATGTTGTGAAAGGCGATGTTGTAGTTGATCAAATAGTTGATCTCCATGTGGTTGGGCAGGATGTACTCGTAGATCGATCCGATCTGGTACCCGAGCTTGTGATTCGAGCCAGCCTGGTTGAGATACTCCTCGTCCACGTACGCCACGCCAAGCGATCCTCTCCACCGTTGTTCGCCCGGGTTTGTCAATCTGCCCGTGGATCGTACGGTTGGAGAGATCGCCAGGACTCTGCCCGCCGATACGCTTGGAATGAGTCTGGGCCCTAAACCCGTCATGCGGTTTCGCTCTCCAATTACGCCAAGGGTGAGATAGTTGTCCTCGCTTGCAGGGCCGTCGTAGCGAAAGGAGAGGCGCCACCGATCCTCTGTAGGCTCCCATCGATGGGCAGGGAACTTCGCTTGCCGGGTGACGGCGTACAGAATGCCGTAGTCCAAAACAGACCCCGAGAGGAGCCGTTGTTCCGCGCGGGCATCGGCAAACAACGTCAGCTGGTCTTTGAAATTGACCATGTACATCGCATTGAAGTTGACGAGCCCAGTCCAGCCCGCCGCCTCCTTTCCCTGCGTCGGTTCGCCACCCGCAAATGCCACAGAAGCGAGAAAGGTGAAGCTCAGACAAAGAACGCGACTCACAGATTCATTCTGTGAGTCGCGCCGCTTAAATGCTGTCGGTGTTCCAATGTCCCACATCTGCAGGACGTCGTGGGAACGCCTTAGAACCGGTAGTTGAGGTTGATTCCGTAGCGGTAGTTATCGCTGCGTCGACCCACCGGAACCACGCTGGTTCGGTCGTAAATGAAGTTGAACGCCAACCGGGTTCGCACGTTGATCGGAACGAGCAAGTTCAAGTTGGAGAACAAGACGTAGTCGCTGAAGTTGTTCAGAGACGGCGTGAACGAGAGAACGTGGTTGATCTCCCAACCATTTTTCAGGAGCGACTGGTAGAACGTGTTGACCTGCGTACCCCACTCGGTCTTCCGCGTGTTGGCAACGTCGTACTCCTCATCCAACAGCGACAAACCAACGTTTGCGCGAAGCTGGAAATCGCCTGGGTTGGCAACCCGACCCGAATCTCGAACACCTTGAGAGCGGAGCGCGAAGTATCCCAAACCTGCCGAGGTGATCGATCGGTAAGCCAAATCGATCATGCGGTTGCGCTCCACGAGAACGGAGATGGTCCCAAAGCGGAAACCGTCCGTCGGGGCGTCGTAGCGCGAGTTCAATCGCCATCGATCTTCGGTAGGTTGCCAATCTCCGGTGCTGTTATTGCGTTGCCGAGCGAGGGAGTAGAGAAGGTTGTATTCGAACAAGCTCCCTGCAAGTAGCCTTTGCTCCGCCCGGGCATCCAGAAACCACTGGACCTGATCGTTCTGGTTGAAAGCGTAAAACGCGTTGAAGTTCACGTTTCCAGTCCATCCAGAGGTTTGGGCTGCCGAAAATGAAGAGCAGCCAACGGCCGTGATTGAAGCAACGAGGGCAAGGGAAGTCCGACGCATCTCGCCCGGCATTCTAGCGGAAAGAGCGGGTCTGTGCCTACCCTTCAAAGCAGGTGTCCAATCGCTTTGCCCGCACAATCACCGGGAATTGCCGCGCAATTCTACAGGTTGGGGTTCCTAAGTCCCGAAGATTTCACTGGCGACTCTGTGCCTCGTGAGCTTTTGGGCTCCGGTCACGGATCAACAAGGAGAGGTTATCGACCATGTCTGACGCACCGGATGCAGCACCGAAAAAGAAGAAAGGCGGCAAAATGCCCGTCATCATTGCGCTTGTCGCAGTGCTGGCAGGCGGCGGCTTCTTCATGATGAAGTCGAAAGGCGGCAAGGAAGAGAAGAAGGAATCCGAGATCAAGATGGCGAAGGCAGAGGTCTTGCTCGCGGACGAGTATCTGGTCAACATGGCCGACGGTCGATCGTACGTGCGCTGCAAAGTGGCGCTGAAGGTGAAGGAAGGATTTCCTCCCGCCGACATCGAGGCCCATACGGCCGAGGTCAGCGATGCGATCAACATGACGCTTAAGGGAACCGACCCCAGGGACTGCGACACGCTGGAAGGAATGAAGAAGCTGAAGCGACGCATGGCAGCCGCCATCAACGCTGTTCTTCCTGCCCATGGTGAAGAAGGTGGTGGTGATTCTCACGACGAGAAGAAGTCTGGTCCCACCACCTCGGTCAAGCTCAAGGACAAGAAGAAAGACGATCACGCCGACCATGGCGATGAAGAGGAGATGCCACCCGATTGGGACTCCCTTCACGGTCCGGTCTTAAAGGTTCTCTTCGTCGCGTTCGCCACGCAATAAGTCGCCTCTCTAGGGCGCCAACAAGGGCGGGGACGAAAAAACTTAGGAAATCACTTTAGGTTTTTTCGATTCCCCCCTCAAGAAACTCCGCTTTCCACCGATTCAAGTTAAGGAAGGTCCAAGTAATAGGACCAGGTGGAGCAAGCGACTTGTCAGACATTCTTTCTCAGTCCGAAATTGAAGCGCTGCTGAACTCCCTTGGGGGAGGGAACGCAGGAGCGCCTTCGATGCCGGTCGCTACTCCTTCCGTTGCCCAATCGCGGTCGATGGGAAGTTCTGCCCCAGTGAACAAACCCGGCCCGGGCAAGAAGACGTCGGTGGCGTTCGAAATCTACGACTTTCGACGCCCTGACAAACTCAGCAAAGACCAGCTTCGAACGCTGCAAATGTTGCACGAGACGTTTGCACGGCAAGCGGGTTCTTCGCTCTCGGCGGCTCTTCGAACTCCAGTCTCGATCGAGATGATCTCGTTGGAGCAGGTTCCGTACGACGAGTATCTCCGCTCCATCAACCAATCCGTTTTTGCGGTCATGTCGCTGCCTCCTCTCACGGGTCAGGCAGTGCTGGAAATTGAGTTCAGCCAGGTTTTCGCCATGGTGGACCGAATGCTCGGTGGTCCAGGAAAGCCGCTCAACCGAGGCGTACTCACCGATATTGAACGACCGCTTGTGAAGCAATTGATCGAACGCATGTTCGGTGCTCTTAAGCAGGCATGGGAATCGGTCGTCGTGGTCAACCCCACGATCGATGCAATGGAGACTTCGGCGCAGTTCGTCACGATCGCCCCTCCCAACGATATTGTTCTCACGCTCCTCTTTGAGGTGAAGCTGGGCGAACAGCGAACCGCAATGTCGCTGTGTATCCCCTACCTGGTCCTTAAACCGATCACGACCAAGCTCAGCGCGCAAAAGTGGTTCGCCTCGTCCGGTCGAAAACACAGCCCGGCGACTCGAAAGCTGCTCGCTACGCAAATTGGCAACTCGGGAGTGGACTGCACCATTCGACTCGGTAAGGCACGCATGGAGTTCGGCGACTTCATCAACCTGAAGCGCGGCGACATTATTCGCCTCGACCAGAGAACCGAGCACGACCTCACTTTTCTCGTTGGCAACGTTCCGAAGTTTCACGGTCGTCCCTTGCTGCACGGCAAGCGACTCGTCTTTTCCATTTCTCAACCCTTTAAGAAGTAACTCAGGCAGATCCTATGGCTCAAATCACGGAAGAAATCATTGACGGTCTTTCTAATTTCCAGACCTCCATCTGGGATACGGTAAGCGTCACGACCTCGGAGAACATCGGTCAGGCGGTCACCTTCGCCAGTCCGCTCACCGTTTCCGCCCGGGTGAACGACATCCAAAGCGAGTTCAGCTCGCAGATGTTGATCATTCAGTTCGCCATGGCGAGCCATCCGGAGAACTTCCAGTCCGTTCTTATCTCCTCAGACACCATCCTTCAGTTGGCGAAGCTGGCCACGGGTGTCGAGCTCGATGAGATCGACGAGAACGTGATTTCTGACGTCCGACCGATCGCCGAGTCGATCGTCCAAGGCCTTTGTATCGCCCTTGGCAACGTCATGATCGAGACGATCGTGGCGACCGGACTCAGCATCCGCTACCAAAGCTTCCAACTGCCTCCCAACTTTGCTCGATCCCTTGATATCGTCCGGACCCAAGCGACGGTGGAAGGGGAAGGCCTCTCCGGTTCGATCACTTGGTTGTTCGATGGTGAAACCGCCAATGCACTTCTTCGAATCACCACCGAAGTTGAAGCAGGTGGCGATGCAGCCGCTCCGGTCTTTGCTTCGGCTCCTGCTACAGGCGGCGGAGCAGGTGGATTCAACCCTCCGCAAATGGGTGCCGCACCCGCCCCGAACGCTCCGCACCTCCCAGAGGTCGACGCCGGCAGCTTAGAGGTTCTTCTCGATGTTCCGCTGGAGATCAGCGTGGAACTCGGACGGGTGAAGATGATGGTTCGCGAGGTTCTCGACCTCGGCACTGGATCCATCGTTGAAGTGGATAAAGCAGCGGGTGAGCCCGTGGACGTGATGGTGAACGGGCGATTGGTGGCACGCGGCGAAGTGGTCGTCATCGAAGACAACTTCGGTGTTCGAATCACTGAGATCCTGAACCCCAACGAAAGATTCCGACTTGACGGAGCTGCTTAAGATGCGTAGCGTCATTGCCCTGGCTTGTCTTGCCGGAGCAACTCTGGCAAGCGCTGCCGAAGAGACCACGAAAGGGGCTTTCGGTACGAAGGCTTCCGGAGGAGCCGGAACCACCGCTGCGATGAGTACGGGCGGTCCAAGCATCTTCTCCATCATTCAGATGATCATCGCGGTTGCGATCGTCGTCGGTCTGATGAAGTACGTGCTTCCAAAAATCGTTTCCAAGATGGGCGGCAAGCTCACAACCACTCTCAACGGCGGTATTCGCATTGAGGAGTCCGCGACTTTTCCCGGCGGCAACCTTTACGTGGTCACCGTGAGCGATCGCAAACTGCTTTTGGGTGCCACCGCGCAAAGCATTTCTACGCTGGCAGACCTTGGTCCCGTGGTGAAACCGAATCCTGGTCCGGCTTTCCTTGATTATCTGGATCATGCCGACACGAGCAATGTCACTCCGGCAACCGAAGTCATTCCGACGCGAGCGGTTGTAGCGGTGGAAGCTCCTGCAACGGTGGAAGAAGAGAAGGAAAGCGATCCGAGAGAAGCTCTCGAACGACTGGCGAGGTTGATGGGTTAAGCATGAAACGGCTCCTTTCCACCGTCACACTCTTTGCTCTTGGTGCGTGCGCTTTTGCGCAAACGCAGCTTCCCAAAATCAGTTTCGGCGTAGAGAATGCTCAGTCTCAGGGAGATGTTGCGACAAGTTTGCAGATTCTTGCCCTGCTGACCGTTCTCAGCATCGCGCCCGCCATCCTCATCCTCACGACCTCGTTCACCCGAATCGTGATCATCTTCAGCTTTGTGCGCAGTGCGCTGGGCACGCCCACCATCCCACCCAACCAGGTGGTGATCGGTCTTTCGCTCTTCTTGACCATGTACGTGATGGGGCCAACCTACACCAAGGTCAACGAGACGGCTCTGCAACCGTTCTTTGCCAAAAAAATCAACCAGAACCAAGCGCTGGAACGAGCAAGCGGTCCTATTCGCGACTTCATGCTGAAGAACACCTATGAGAAGGATTTGAAGTTGTTCTTGGATCTGCGAAACGAAAAACCCGCTTCGCCGAAAGAGGTCAATCTCACCTCGCTCATCCCGGCCTTCATCATCAGCGAACTGAAGACGGCGTTCGTCGTTGGGTTCTACATCTTCATTCCATTCCTTGTCATCGACCTTGTGGTCGCCAGCGGACTCATGTCGATGGGCATGATGATGCTGCCGCCATCCATCGTCTCGATGCCCGCCAAGTTGTTGGTCTTTGTGTTGGCCGACGGCTGGGGAACCCTGGTGACCGCCATCTTGGCGGGCTACAGGTAGCGCAATAGGAGCGAACCATGGAACAGGCACTTGCTCTCGACACCGCAAGACAAGCAATTCAGGTTGGCTTGTTGGTGAGCCTCCCGATCTTGGCGACCGCGCTCTTCATCGGTCTCATCATCAGCGTTCTGCAGGCGATCACGCAGATTCAGGAGGCAACGCTCACGTTCGTCCCGAAGGTGATCGCGCTGGCTGCCGTCATCATCATCCTCGGCAACTGGATGCTGCTCACGCTGGTTCAGTTCTGCCAGTTCTGCTTCACGCGAGCAGGAAACCTAGGGCTTCAGTAATTCCGGGGGAGTGAGATGATTCCAAACGACCTGGCTGCTCTCCACGCTTTCTTCATGGTGTTCATTCGCTGTGGAGCCGCGCTGATGTCCTCGCCCTTCTTCGGGGCGCAGAACATGCCTGTCCAGGTACGAATCTTCTCCGGGCTCGCGATCGCGGGCGCCATCTCCTTGGTCGTCAAGCCGACCATGGGGCCGGTTCCGACAGACATGGGTGGTCTTCTAACCGCAGCCTTCATGGAGGCGATGGCAGGGGTTCTGATCGGCACCTTATTGGGCTTCACCCTACAGATGGTTCAAGTGGCGGGAACGTTCTTGGACATGCAAATCGGTCTCAGCATCAGCCAAACGCTTAACCCAGTTACCGGTGTGCAAGTCACCATCATCGGTCAGTTCAAATACATGCTCTCGCTGATCGTGTTCCTCTCCATGGACGGGCACCACTATGTGGTTCAAGCGTTGGTGAAGAGCTACGAATCGACGAGCGCGTTCGGCGCCGGGTCGATGGATGCGATCTACACCGGAGTGCTTGCGCTGCTGGGCCAGGGCATGATGGTTGCACTCCAAATTGCCGCTCCCGTCATGGGCGTTTCCATGATCGTGGACGCCGCGCTGGGTGTGATCAACAAGGCCGTTCCGCAGCTGCAGCCGATCCAGGTGGGTATGCCCGCAAAGTTAGGTCTTGGTTTGGCCGCCGTTGGACTCACGCTTCCCGCTCTCGTTACCGCTGTTCACTCTGGTACCGAGCGAGCCGCCTATTTGATTGGAGGGCTCATCGGGATTCGCTAACCCGGAGCTAATTATTCATGGCAGGCGAGTCCGGACAGGAAAGAACAGAGCAGCCGACAGAGCGTCGCAAAAAAGAAGCTCGGAAGAAAGGTCAGGTTGCTAAGTCGGTGGACCTCACCGGTGCGGCCGTCTTTCTGGTGATCGTAACCGCACTCCCATCGGTTTTCTCTTCCGCTGGAAAGGGACTCCTAGATACCGTTCGGGGTTCGATGTCCTCGCTCCCGACCGACGCTTCCATCGGATCAATCGGTCGAAACGTTCAAGCGGCGATCACACCCATGTTGATGCCCCTTGCTATTTTGATGGGCGCGGTGATGGTGACTTCAATTGTTGCCACCGTCGGACAGACGGGATTCCTTTTCGCCACCGAGGCGATCCAGCCTAAGTTCTCCAAAATGAATCCGGCGAGCGGTCTCAAGCAGATCTTTAGCCGTGTTTCCATTTTCAATGCCGCCAAAGCGCTCTTCAAGAGTTCCATCTTCGCGTTTATCGCCTACTCCGTGATCTCCGCCCGATGGGCCGAACTTGGAATGCTCTGGAGCTTGACGCCGCTCGGATCCCTGGCGCTCATTGGCGAGATCGCAAAAACAATCCTGCTTCGCATCGGCGTCGCCTGGCTGGTGATTGCCGCCATCGACTACTTCTTCCAACGGAAGCAAGTGGATTCCCAGCTCAAGATGACCAAGGAAGAGGTGAAGCAAGAAATGAAGGATGCCGAAACTTCGCCTGAGCTCAAAATGGCGCAAGATCGCCGACGACGGGAGATGAGTAAAAAGCGAACGGCGCAAGCCGTGAAGACGGCCGACGTGATCATCACCAACCCGACTCACTACGCTGTCGCCATCACCTACGATTCCAGCAAAAACGTTGCTCCGGTGGTGGTTGCCAAGGGTGTAGACAACATGGCGTTGCACATCCGAAAGCTCGCCAACGAAGCAAAGGTTCCGATCATTGAGAACCGACCCCTTGCCCGAGCGCTTTATGCCCAATGCGAAGTGGGCGATTACGTGCCGCGCGACTTGTTCCAAGGCGTTGCCGAAGTGCTCGCGTACGTCTACCGAACGGTTAAGAAGGCTCGAGCCTAGCACCCCAGGGGAGCTGCCCCAAAAAGGGAGTGTCCATTGCGTGTACTAGATTTGCTCAAATATTTTAGGAAAGCACTTGCGGCTGATCAAGAAGTCGCTATAGTATTTGAGCAGGTCTCAAGTGCTCACAAAGAACGGAACAAAACGGATCACGTTGGCGGAAGTCGCCCAGAAGGCGGGAGTGTCGCTCTCGACAGCTTCGTTCGTGCTGAATGGAAAGGGAACCACGCTCCGAATTTCTGAGCTGACCCGAGACCGAGTCATCGCCGCCGCCGCCGAGTTGGACTACACCCCGAACCTTTTGGTGAAGGGAATGCAGAGCGGTCGCACCAACGTTTTCTCGTTCTTCAACGCCTTCCGCAGTCGCACCATCGGAGACCTCTACATGGATCGTCTCATGGCGTCGCTGGAAATTGCCGCGCGCGATCGAGGCTACGACATGATGGTCCACTGCGCGTTCCACAAGTCGGCCCAGGAAACGTACCGATTCCTCAATGGAGGGCGAGCGGACGGCGTGGTGGTTTTTGCCCCCTTCGAGGACGACCCGCTCCTTCCTTATCTCCGGACTAGCCGCATGCCCGTGGTTCTAATCAACTCGGTGGATCCGCAAGGAACGCTTGGTTCGGTGAGAGAAGACACCGCCAGTGCCATGCGTCTGGTAGCGGAAGCGCTTGTTGCGAAAGGGCATCGGCGCATCGTGCCGTTCGTCGAAGTCGGCCCTCAGGTCCATGACGCTGAAGAGCGCGTTCGGTGCCTAAAAGAATCTCTTGCGGATCTGGGCATCAAGCTCATGGCTCCCGAGGTGGTTCAACCCAATGCCGAAGCGATTGCCGAACGTCTGCCCGAGGTGCTGAAGGCCACCCAGGCCACTGCCGTTTTCTGCTGGCGCGACTACCTTGCCTATCAGTTTCTTGAAGCCACCGAGAAGCTAAGCATTGAAGTTCCGAAACAGCTTTCCGTGGTCGGATTCGATGGTATCCGCTGGCCAAGCGCCACTTCACACCAGGCTGCATCCGTCCATATCGATCTTTCTCAGCTCGCAGCGACCACCGTTGCGACTCTCGACGACCTAGTCCAGAACCCTAACCGCCCTCGATCTCAGAAAGTGGTCGAGGCGCATTTGGTTGCCGGCACGACCCTCGGCCAAGCGCCGAACTGATTGATTCACAGAACTCATTGGGAGCACAACGATGTTTCATCCCGTTACCAACCGCAAAGCATTCACGCTTATTGAACTTCTCGTCGTCATAGCGATCATCGCCATTTTGGCGGCCATCCTTTTCCCCGTTTTTGCTCAGGCCAAGCGAGCCGCAAAAGACACCGCCGCCCTTTCCAACGTGAAAAACGTCGGAACGGCGATCGTCATGTACGCCACCGACAACGACGACATCATTGTTCCGTTCGAGTCTTCTCAGGAGCCTTGGTCGAGCTGGTCGATCCTGATCCACCCGTACGTCAAATCGGTGGATATGTACTACGACCCGGGTCAAAACGTAAAGCCGACCCCGTTCCCGGCTCAACCCTGGAACACCACCGGTACCGGATGGTGGGGCTGGCAAACCCAGATGACGATCAACCGCGAAACCTTCGCGAACGATTGGTACAACTGGAACCAGAACCGATCGATGACCTCGATGGAGCACCTCTCCTCGCGAATCGCGTTCACCTACGGGGAAGTTCAAAACGCCGCTGGGCAGAACTCCCAGCACTGGTTCTGGCCGGACGAGGCATCTTGCTCCTTCCTCACGGATACTCGCACCGACTGGTGGTGGTCGCAACGTTTCAACGCCATCGCAAAGGCGGCGTTCAAGTACCACGCAGATGGCATCATCACCGCTTTTGGCGATGGACACGCCAAGAAGATGCCGCGCCTGCGCTTCATTCAAGACAACACTTCGGAAGGTCAAATCTGGAGCCAGTGCCGACCGCGAAACTGGGGACCGGACGGAAGCCGTGGAACGGCGGACGACCTGGACAACGATGTTTCCCGATACTGGGGACGAGCTTGGCAGCCTAGCTACTAAGGTTGTTTAACACGTATGGAAAAGCAAGGTCTTAAAGTAGCGGGTGCCATTGCCGCCATTGTTGTAGCAGTGATTGTACTGGTCGTGGTTTGGAAAGGTTCGGCGACGCCCGAACCAACCGCAACCAATCTGCCTGACTACAGCAAAATGACTCCCGATCAAATCGCTAAAGAGCGCGAAAAGTCCATGGAAATGGAACGCAATCGCGGTCAACAATAAGCGAACCTCCTCAAGGGTTCTCGGTGATCCGAGAACCCTTCTCCATTTGCAATGATGATCTCTCTCTTACTTACAAGTATCGCCTCTACCGTGATCGCTCCCGAATCACCGTTGACTCTTACCGTGCAGCTGAATAAGCCGCGACAAGTCATCGAAAACTTTGGGGCATCGGACTCTTGGACGGTCGAGCCTCTGATTCGCTGGCCCGAATCGGAGAGAGAGAAAGTAGCTCAGCTCCTGTTCGACCAAAAGAAGGGTGCCGGACTCTCATCTTGGCGATTCAACATCGGTGGCGGACTCAATCACGAGTCGATCAACAACCCCCTGCGCACCGTTGAAACCTTTGAGATCGCTCCCGGAAAGTACGACTGGAATAGATGCCCTGGTCAGATGTGGATGCTGAACGCCGCCAAGCGATACGCCGTTCCATCCATCGTGGCGTATTCGGTGACGCCCCCCAGAAGGCTCACGCGAAATGGATTCACGAACGGAACCGACGGGATGGGTTCGACAAACTTGAAAGAAGGAGCCGAATCCGAGTACTCCTCTTACCTGTTGGATATTGTTTCTTACCTAAAGCAGCAAGGACACCCCGTCACTCACCTGAGCCCAGTGAACGAGCCCGATTTCGAATGGAACGGTCGACCTCAAACCGGCTCGCAAGAGGGGAATAGGGCCTCCAACGACGATATCGTAAACATTTTCACCGCCATTCACAAAGATATTCAGAGACGAAAGCTAGGCGTTAAGCTGCTAGGTCCAGAAGCGAACTCGCCGCAAGTTGGATACGAAAAGAACGACGGAATGTCGAACAAATACAAAGAGCCGTACGGAGCCTACGCCCCATACTTCGCGGCTCGAAAAGACTGGGTGAAGTCGGTTGGACTCACCTATGGATACCACTCCTAC
The DNA here is from genome assembly GCA_964471545.1 of uncultured Fimbriimonas sp. Classification (GTDB taxonomy): domain Bacteria; phylum Armatimonadota; class Fimbriimonadia; order Fimbriimonadales; family Fimbriimonadaceae; genus Fimbriimonas. The sequence continues at coordinate 47,196 of CAYYJX010000011.1, forward strand.
TGGGCAGACAAGTTCGACCGGATGGTGAACAACCGGGTGCGTCTGAAGGAAGCTCTGAAGGCGATTCCGGAAATGCCGATTTGGCAAACCGAGTACTGCCAGATGCAAGGCCCCAGAGACGAAGGCGGTTGGGGAAGAGATCTGGGCATGACCCTAGCCCTCAATACGGCGCGACTCATTCACCTGGACCTCACCATTGTCGAAGCATCTGCATGGCAGTGGTGGCTGGGCGTGAGCGACGGCGATTATAAAGACGGACTGGTTTACGTAGACGACCTGAAGGCTCCCAAGGGCAACATCCACGCCTCCAAAACGCTCTGGGCGCTGGCGCAGTTTTCGCGATTTGTCCGACCCGGGTATCGCCGAATTGAAGTGACCGGCTCTAGCAGTGACCCGATCCAGTCACCGATGGTTAGCGCCTACAAGTCTCCGGACGGAAGCAAGGTGGTGGTTGTTCTGGTGAACACCGACGGTGATTCTAAACCGACCAATCTTTCGCTCGACGGAAACTTCTCGGTAGAGGGCTTCCGAACGTCCGACGACCCGTCAGAAAACGTGCGTTCGTTCAAAGTCTCAAACGGAAGTTCTTATTCGGTGCCGCCAAGGTCGGTAACCACCCTCATCTACACCAAACGGTAGTTCGAAACACTTACAATACTGGGACATGAGCCGACACCGGAGTCGCCCGATTGCCCTCTTTACCCTTCTTGCGGGGGTGTCTACACTAGCCTGGTCCAAACCAATGACCGGGCTAGGCACGCTCTCCGATTACGACGTCGTCTGGGATTCGCCTTCGAAAGATGCCGCCGGCTCCATGCCCATTGGCAACGGGGAACTGGTCTTGAACACCTGGGTAGAGGAAGCCACGGGCGACCTCATGATCCTGTTCGGCAGAACCGACACCCTCTCCGAAATCTCCCGAATCCTCAAAATCGGTCGACTCCGCATCCACATTGGCGATGGGATTTGGGCGAAAAAAGCCTTCCGGCAAAGGCTCAACCTGAAGCAAGGGAAGATCGAGTTCAAAGGCGAAGGACATTCTCTAGAGCTCATCGTCGATTCAGAGCAAGACGTCTTCCACCTGAAAGGCACATCCCAACTGGGTACGCCCGTCGTGGTAACCGCCGAAAACTGGCGCACCAAACCTAGGGTCTTGGAACCCTGGGAGAACGTTTCCGCTTGGAGCATGAAAGACGCTCCGTTCCCGCTCGTAGAATCGGCAGACAGATTCTTTGAACCCACCGACAAGAGCCGCCTGGTTTGGTTCCACCGAAACCTGACTTCGGCTGTTCCCACCCTGCTAAAGCTCCAATCACTCCAGAACCTCGCGGGCACGTTCGACCCTCTGCTCGACCGAACCTTTGGAGCGTTGGTCTCTGCCCCCGGGTTTGAGCGAGTAGATACCAATCGGCTGATCACACCTAAGCCGATGAAGGCTTTCTCCATCTCGGTAGCAACCGCAACCACCCAGCAGCCCGATAAGTGGGAAGGCTTGGTGGAGAGCGAGCTCAGTCAATCGCCCGTAACCGCCGCCTTCACCCGAACCGCTCGATGGTGGGAGAGGTACTGGAACCGATCCCACGTTTTTGTGCAAGAGAAGTCGGCCGGCATAGAGGCGCCCGCAAACGATTTTCCTCTGCGAAAAGGCATGGATAGCGGCGGGGGAAATCGCTTTAGTGGCACCCTGGAGCACTGGATCGCCCTCGACCGAGCCGTCTCTCCAAGCGAGTTGAAGAGTATGGAAACCCTTCCAGAACAACCCGCCAATCGACCGTTCACCGCCAAGTCGTTTACCCTCAGCGCGGTAATCACCCCTACGGCAAACGACCAAGGTCGCCTAGAGCCGGGTCGAATCTTTGACAAGCTCACCGCCGGACAAAACAACGGATTCCTCTTCGACACCCACCCCGGCAACGCGCTGCGATTCATTGTGGGGAACTTAGAGATCTCTGCACCCAACGTCTTAAAGCCAGGAGAAACGGCCCACGTGGTGGCGGTCTTCGATGCCGCAAAGGGGAACGCCGCCATCTACAAAAACGGCGAGAAAGTCGCCGGGTTCGAATCGCCAACAGGCTCGGCAATCACCCGAGGCTACGTGCTGCAACGATACGTGCAGGCGTGCCAGAGTCGCGGCGAGTACCCGGTGAAGTTCAACGGAGGCTACTACTGCGTGGAACCCACCGCCATGGGGATCGATTCCAACCCCGATTTCCGTCGGTGGGGCGATGCCCACTGGTTCCAAAACGTACGCCACATGTACCACCCCATGCTCGCCTCGGGGGATGTCGAAATGACGGAGGCGTTCTTTAGGCTTTACGAAAAGGCTCTTCCGCTCGCCAAGGCAAGAGCCGCCGACTACCACGGCGTAAAGGGTGCGTACTTCCCAGAAACCATGACCGTATTCGGCACCTACGCGGGCGGAGATTACGGCTGGGATCGCACTGGGCTCAAGCCGAACCAAGTGCAGTGTCCCTGGTGGGACGATGCCTGGAACCAGGGTCCGGAACTGGTGAACCTGATGCTGGACCGGTGGGACTACGCGCAAGATCTCTCGTTCCTCAAGGGGCGAACCCTGCCCATGGCGAAAGAGATGCTGCTTTACTTCGATACGCGCTTCCAGCGAGACGCAAACGGCAAGCTCTTGGTAGACCCTACGCAAGTGGTGGAAACCTACTGGGAGGGCGTGGTGAACGATTCGCCTGTGGTGGCAGGGCTGCACCGCATTCTGGAGCGGCTGAATGCCCTGCAAAGGCACCTAGACCCCGAGCTCAAAGCCATTGTGGATCGCCTCACCAAGGCGCTTCCGCCGATTCCGGTAGAA
>CAYYJX010000012.1:0-48372 GCA_964471545.1 uncultured Fimbriimonas sp.
CCCGACCGTCGAGAACGCAAGCGATTTTCTCGCGCTTGCCTTTGTACGTTTCGCTCCAGCGACCCATTTTTTCTGCACCGGTAGGTGAGAAGTTCATGACGGGTTCGAAAGAATCGCCTAACGGGTTTGCTTGAGCACTGGCGAGTTCATCGCCTGCCAGGATGAGTTCCCATCCCTCAATCATCGCCGTGTACTCGGGCGTGCCGGGCTTGATTTCCTTTCCATCGGATTTGCGCACGAACGAAACTTCTGGGTTATCAGCGTCTTTCCCGCTTCCCGCCTCGTTGTACTCCCGATAGTCGGCTTGCTCGGTATTTACCGTCTTTGCCCAGTAAAATTCGATCCGGGCGCTGGAGCCGATCTGCTCCTTTGCTTTATCGATGTCTTTGAGACCAGGTAGTTCGACGATGATTTGGTCGACTCCCTTAGCGGCCACAACGGGTTCTGCAGCCATACCGGAGGCTCGACGCGTCATCACGCCGACAATCTTGTCGCGCGCAGAGTTGAACGCAGACTCCTCGGTTTCACCACGATCCCTATCCGCTTTCGTAAGCTCCATGCGGTAGGTAAGGCGAACGCCACCCTTGATGTCGAGGCCGTAAGAGGTCGGCAGAGCTTTGAAAATCAATCCGGAGATGATTCCCAGCGCGACCACGAACAGAAGGAAATAATAACTGCGTGCTTGCAAATTGCTACCCGTCTCTTAGTTAAGAGATAACCGTCGAAGTATACCAACCAGGGGGTTGGGTGTTGATAAAGAGAATGCCCCCGGCCTTGGGCCGAGGGCATGACGAGCGGGCTTTGAACTTAGTCGCGGGCCCAGAACATGGGGCCGGCCTCTTCGAAGATCACCGCTTCCTTCAAAACGCCCAGAGCCTTTCGAAGGCCTTCCATCGAAGACATCAGACCATCTTCGTGTTCGATGCTCAAGACGTAATCGTAACCAACCGTGCGTAGCGTAGAAACGAAGTCCTTCCACCACTCAACCGAGTGCCCGTAGCCAACGGATCGGAAAACCCAGCTGCGGTTGAGGATGTCTCCGTACGACTTCGTATCCAAGTTGCCGTTTCGACCAGAGTTATACGGGTCGATCTTGGTGTCCTTTGCGTGCACGTGGTACAGCGCACCTTCTTGACCGAGTTCGCGAACCGCTGCAATCGGATCGATTCCCTGCCACCAAAGGTGAGATGGGTCGAAGTTTGCGCCAATGCTATCACCAACGGCATTTCGGAGCTTAAGCAACGTGTCGTTCGAATACACCGCGAAGCCGGGGTGCATTTCAATGCAGAACTTAACGTTGTTCTCCTTTAGGAGCTTGGCTTGCTCCGTCCAGTAAGGAATCATGACTTCCTTCCACTGGTAATCCAAGATATCTCGAAACTCGTCTGGCCAAGCACAGGTCACCCAGTTCGGGTTCACCGCATTCGGGCCGTCCCCAGGACAACCAGAAAAACCGTTCACGCACGGAACCCCGAGAAGACCGGCGAGCTTAACGGCGTTCACAAAAGCAGTGTGGTGGTCCTCCGCGATTGCCTTGTTTGGGTGTACCGGGTTGCCATGGATCGACAACGCAGAAAGCGTCAACCCACGACTGTGGATCTTGTTAAGAAGCGCATCACGCTCTCCCTTGCTCTCGAGCAACTTCGGAACATCTAGGTGAGGAGTTCCCGGGTACGCACCGGCACCAATCTCGACGCTCTGGATACCTTCTGCGACACAGGTATCGAGGGCATCGTCCAGCGGGCGATCTCCGAACAGCGCAATGAACAATCCGATCTTCATTGCCTACTTGTTACCCCGAACTCCATGCCGGAGTGGACCCTCTTTTGTCCAGACACAAAAAAAGCCCCTCGATTCGAGGGGCTTCTTTTCCGGGCACACCTACGCGCCAGATACGGCCGCCGCAATTGCGCCAAAGTTGGGAAGCTCTAACGGAGTCGGAGTCTCTTCAGCGTAGAGAACCGAACCATCCTTACCAACAACGAACGCTGCTCGCTTGGAAGACGGTCCCAGACCCACGAGGTCGGGGAGAACAACATCGAACGCTTCAACGAGTTGATGTCGATAGTCGCTCAACAGAGGCACAGAGATGTTGTTTGCCTTCGCCCATGCGGATTGCGCAAAGGGAGAATCAACAGATACTCCAAACACTTTAGCTCCCGGAATGTTGTGAACTCCGCCGCTCACGTCGCACATTTCCTGAGTGCAAACGCCTGTGAAGGCAGCGGGGAAAAACAAGAGAACGACCGGACCCTGCGCGTACTCGCTAGCAAGATCAACATCAACTAACCCTTCAGGTCCCATTGATTTAAGGGTCAACGCGGGCGCTTTGGTTCCAACAGCGATTGCCATACCTCAAGGTGATACGTTCCCTGGGGCGACAAAGTCGCGCAAGGTGCTGCAAAAACAAAAAAACCCCACCGAAGTGGGGTTCTTTGAATTTGTACCGGGCAACGATCCTATCTCGCGGCACCCTGCGGTGCAACTACCTCGGACGCTGAGGAGCTTAACTGCCGTGTTCGGGATGGGAACGGGTGTGACCTCCTCGCCATGGTCACCCGGAAATCGAAAGGCCTAGGCCTTTGAAAACCGTACAAAGATTCTAGCGCGTCTTACACTTAATAAAAGCTTAGTAACAAGCCCTCGTCCAATTAGTATCAGTCACCTTAATACATTACTGCACTCACAGCTCTGACCTATCAACCCGGTAGTCTTCCGGGGGACTTACTCTTTCGATGGGAAATCTGATCTTGGGGTGTGCTTGGCGCTTAGATGCTTTCAGCGCTTATCACTGCCCGACGTGGCTACCCTGCATATGCTCCTGGCGGAACAACAGGTACACCAGAGGTCGGTTCATTCCGGTCCTCTCGTACTAAGAACGACTCCCCTCAAATTTCCTACGTGCGCAGTGGATAGGGACCGAACTGGCTCACGCCGTTCTGAACCCAGCTCGCGTGCCGCTTTAATCCGTGAACTCCGGAACCCTTGGGACCTTGTACAGCCCCAGGATGCGACGAGCCGACATCGAGGTGCCAAACCATGCCGTCGCTGTGAGCGCTCGGGCAAGATCAGCCTGTTATCCCCGGGGTAGCTTATATCCGTTGAACCCTGGCGTGCCCACGCACTACCAGAGGGTCACTTAGCTCGACTTTCGTCCCTGCTCGACTTGTAAGTCTCACAGTCAAACCCACTCTATACCTATACGCTCAACGCCTGATTTCCAACCAGGCTGAGTGGATCTTTAGGCGCCTCCGTTACCTTTTGGGAGGCGACCGCCCCAGTCAAACTACCCGCCTGTCAATGTCTCCAACCCAGATAATGGGTCAGGTTAGAAAGCCAGATGCAAAAGGGTGGTGTTCCATTGGTGCTTACGCTCCCACCTACGCTCTGCATTTACACCCAACCATCAATGACAAGGTGTAGTAAAGCTCCACGGGGTCTTTCCGTCCTACTGCGCATAGCCCGCATCTTCACGGGCGCTACAATTTCACCGAGCTTCTCGTTGAGACAGTGCCAAAGTCGTTACACCTTTCATGCGGGTCGGTATTTAGCCGACAAGGAATTTCGCTACCTTAGGACCGTTAGAGTTACGGCCGCCATTCACCCGGGCTTCGATTCAATGCTTCGGTTTCCCTAACATCTCCTGTTAACCTACGGGCATTGGGCAGGTGTCAGCCCCTATACATCGGCTTTCGCCTTTGCAGAGACCTGTGTTTTTGGTAAACAGTCGCCTTGGCTGCTTCGCTGCGGCCCCTTGCGGGGCGCCCCTTATTGCGAACTTACGGGGCCCATTTGCCTAGTTCCTTAACGAGAGTTCTCTCGAACGCCTTAGTCTCCTCGACTCACCCACCTGTGTCGGTTTACAGTACGGTCAGATATACAATTAACGCTGTGGGACTTTTCTAGGCCCCTCGCAATCTCAGTTTGGTTCACCCGAAGGATCCCCATCCCCGGTCCCGCTCTTCTGAAAAGATCCGTTTCGGGATCTAGAGTTTCGACCTAGTCTGGAACTACCAACAGTCCAGTAGAGACTTTGAGAAACGTCCTCCCCTGGCTTGTATACCTGGGTCAGGAATATCTACCTGATGTCCATCGGCTACGCCTTCTGGCCTCACCTTAGGGACCGCCTAACTTCCGTCTGACGAACATAGCCGGAAAAACCTTAGGTTTTCGGCGGACAGGATTCTCACCTGTCTTAGCGCTACTCATGCCTGCATTCTCACTTGCGTGCGCTCCACCTGTGCTTTCGCTCAAGCTTCGCAGCGCACTCAACGCTCCCCTACCACTCCACATTCGTGAAGTCCGAAGCTTCGGGAGGACGCTTTAGCCCCCTTACATTTTCCGCGCAAGATCACATTCGGCCAGTAAGCTATTACGCACTTTTTAAAGGGTGGCTGCTTCCAAGCCAACCTCCTGGCTGTTAACGCGATCTCACATCGTTTCACACTTAGCGTCCGTTTAGGGCCCTTAGCTGTCGATCTGGGCTGTTTCCCTTTTGACGACGGATCTTATCACTCGCCGTCTCACTGCCTGGCTCAATTTATAGGTATTCGGAGTTTGGTTGGGTTCGGTAAGCCGGTAAGCCCCCTAGCCCATTCAGTGCTCTACCCCCCATAAACATACCAAACGCTGCACCTCAATGCATTTCGGGGAGAACCAGCTATCTCTGCGTTCGATTGGCATTTCACCGGACTAACCACAGCTCATCCCGAGACTTTTCAACGTCAATGAGTTCGGCCCTCCATGGTGTGTTACCACCACTTCAGCCTGGCCATGGCTAGATCACGCAGTTTCGGGTCTACTAATACTGACTTGACGCTCTATTCGAACTCGATTTCTCTCCGCCTCCGTGTCTGAAACACTTAAGCTTGCCAATACTAGTAACTCGCAGGCTCATTCTGCAAAAGGTACGCCATCGCACAGGTTCAGATTGCTCTGAACATAGTGCTCTGACTGTTTGTGGATAACGCGATTTCAGGTTCTATTTCACTCCCCTACCCGGGGTTCTTTTCACCTTTCCCTCACGGTACTGGATGCACTATCGGTGACAAGTCGTATTTAGCCTTACCCAGTGGTCTGGGCAGGTTCACGCGGAGTTCCTCGTGCTCCGCGCTACTCAGGTACCACCTGAAAATCGAGTGTTGAATTTTTATATACGGGGCTGTCACCCTCTATGGCCGGATTTTCCAAACCGTTCTATTAACTCTCACGCTTTCTTTTCCAACTCACTCCTAAATCAAGCCTAAGCCTGAATTAGAAGGAGAGTTGGTGGTGGCCCTACAACCCCAACCGGCAAGCCGATTGGTTTGGGCTCTTCCGATTTCGCTCGCCGCTACTTACGGAATCTCATTCGATTTCTTTTCCACAGGTTACTTAGATGTTTCAGTTCACCTGGTGCCCTCCTCACATCCTATGTGTTCAGATGTGGGTGACGGAGTATTGCTCCGCCGGGTTCCCCCATTCGGAAATCTCGGGATCACAGTTCTTGTGCAACTCCCCCGAGCGTTTCGCCGCTTACGCGTCCTTCTTCGGCAACTTGTCCCTAGGCATTCGTCGCGTACCCTCTTAAGCTTGTTTACGCAGCTCTTATTGAGTGCTCGATGCGCTAGAATCTCTATGCGGTTTTCAAAGTTCTCTGCCTCTCGGCTTCTTGTTTCCGCCTTTCGGCTTCGTTTCTTGTCTGCGTGTTTGTGTCGCTGACAGAGGGAAATGATACCGGACCCCCTCCCCTATGTCAAGGGCACGTAAAGAAATCTTTGAAAAAACTTCTTTTTCCCTTGCTCAACCGTCTTGAATTACTTGGGCGCCACAGGTTCAAATGAACCTAGCAAATCCACCACCTTGGACCGTTTCTCGACGCTTCTTCTTTTTCTCGGGGTTCTCCGTCGGGCTCTTGCTAACGAAAAAGGGGGAGGACCCTTCGGCCTCTCCCCCTTTTTCTCTCGTTGGCTGTTAGCGCCCCTTAAGTGCTCACTTCTCGAAGATCGAAAGACCGGCCTTGTTCCAGTCGTCGAGGAATCGCTGCAAACCGGAATCGGTCAACGGGTGCTTAAACAAAGCTTCAATCACCTTAAGTGGCATGGTTGCCACGTGAGCGCCGCTTTGGATCGCCTGAAGTACGTGAAGAGGGTGCCTAACCGAGGCAACCAGCACCTCTGATCGATACCCGTAGGTAGCCACCATCTCAACCGTCTCCGTTACGGCGTTCATTCCATCGGTCGTGAGGTCGTCCACTCGCCCGACAAAGTTCGAGATGTAGGTAGCCCCCGCCTTTGCAGCCATCAAAGCTTGCCCCACGGTAAAGACAAGCGTGACGTTCGTCTTGATCCCCTTGTCGGACAGGGTCTTCACCAAGCGGACACCCGGTTCGATGAGAGGAACCTTGACCACAATCTGTGGGTGCCAAGAGGCAATCTCGAGTGCTTCTTTCAGCATCGTGTCGTAATCGGTAGCTACGACCTCCGCGGAGATGTCTCCCCCGGGAACTGCGTCGCAGATCGCAAGGACAGTCTCCTTAAAGCCCTTACCGGACTTAGCGATGAGGGTCGGGTTGGTTGTCACGCCGTCAAGGACACCCCATTCGGCTGCACGCTTGACTTCTTCGATATCGCCTGTGTCGACAAAGAGCTTCATCGGGAGTTAGTTTACGCCAAGAGATTCGGCCGCCTTTAACCGTGTAGACAGGCACCTCTCCTCATTGCACTGCATGGAGGCAATCGTCTGGGGACCCATAATTCCTATGTGGACATGTTTGGGCCGATCGCCGCGCCGATCACCGCTCTGGGAGGAGCGGTCGCGATCATTCGTGTGGATGGGGCGGGAAGCTGGTCTTTAAGTGAAGCCGTGCTCGCTTCTCCAGTTCAGCCTTCGGCGCGACGTGCCCAATATGCAAAGTTTCTCAACGGAGACGATGGGCTGATCACGTTCTTCGAACATGGCTCGTCGTTTACCGGTAACGAGGGATTCGAGTGCGCCATTCATGGCTCGCCTGCATCCGTCCGGAAGATGCTCGACCATCTCTACTCGCGAGGGTGCGCACCCGCACGCCCTGGAGAGTTTTCTGAAAGAGCCTTCCTAAACGGAAAGATCGACTTAACGCAAGCGGAGGCCATCGACGAAACCATTCGTTCTCTTACCGACCGCCAACTGAAGCTGGCGAACCAGAACCGCGAGGGCGCGCTGCGTAGAAGGGTCGAACGAGCCCTCGACCCTCTTCAAACGGTCATCGCAACTTTAGAAGCTCACGTGGACTTCAGCGAAGAGTTGGGAGACCCCGACCCAACGGACCTCGTTCAAAAGCTGGAGATGGCCATCCAGGAGTTGCGGGCGCTCGATGCCGACGCTCACTATGGTCGACTCGTGCGAGACGGAGTGCGAACAGCGCTGCTCGGAAGACCAAATGCCGGCAAATCCAGTCTGTTCAATGCTCTCCTTGGTAGCAACCGAGCCATCGTCACCGACATCGCCGGCACCACTCGCGACTACCTTGAGGACCAATTCGAAGTTGACGGACTCTTGTTCACGCTCATCGACACGGCAGGGTTGAGAGACTCCAGAGATGTGGTCGAGGCCGAAGGGATTCGTAGAAGCCGCTCCCAAGCGGAGACTGCTGACGTCATTCTCTACCTCTACGACGGCACGATCGGCTGGACCCAAGACGACGAGGCAGAGCTCACCGCTCTCCAACAAGGTAACGCTTCCCTCCTCGTTATCCAAACAAAGTCGGACTTGGACAGGGCAACAGTGACTCCACGCCCGGCACAGAACCTTTCCATTTCAACGCTCACCCAAGAGGGATTCGATCAACTTCGCGAAGAACTTGTTAAGCTAGTCCCCGAAACCGCACCAGGGACGCCCAATGGGCGACACCGAGTGGAAATCACGTCCGCAATAGAATCGGTCCAAGCCGCCATCGACAGCATTCACTTCGCTCTTCCAATGGATCTGGCGGTCACTCACCTTCGTGCAGCCGAATTTTCTTTAGGCTCCATCATCGGCATTTCTCACTCCAGCGACGTACTCGAGCGCATTTTCTCGAAGTTCTGCATCGGAAAGTAAAAATTCTTCTCTGAAACGGAAACCCTTCAGTCGGAGAAAGAGTTAATAATCATACAAGCAACTCACTTGATAACAAGAGACTCAAATGCGATTCGAAAAACTCACTCTGAAAGCCCAAGACGCCTTTCACCTGGCGCAAGAAACCGCTGAGCAAAGACAGCACCAACTCATCGAGGACGTGCATATGCTCTCGGGGCTGCTCCACCAGAAGGAGTCGCTCTCGCTGAGCCTTCTTCAAAAAGTGGGCATCTCTACGGACTCCCTCTCTACCGACCTCGAGCGCATCCTCAGCCAAATGCCAAAGGTCACCGGCACCAACACATCGCACGGATCGGCCCTTGCGCCTAATTTCCAGCAGCTTTCTCAACGAGCGTTCGGAGAGGCCGAAAAATTGGGCGACGAGTACGTGTCCACCGAACATTTTCTGCTCGCTTTTCTCGGCGGCGATACTCCCGCATGCAAGCTCCTGCGCTCGCAAGCCATTGACCGCGATTCCCTCCTGAAGGCAATCGATTCCGTAAGAGGCGGACGCAAAGTGAGCGATCAAAACCCCGAAGAAAAGTATCAAGCCCTTGAAAAATTCGGCATCGATCTCACGGCGAAGGCTCGCCAGGGTGCGCTGGACCCGGTGATTGGTCGAGATGAGGAGATTCGGCGCGTCATTCAGGTCCTCAGTCGCCGCACCAAAAACAATCCCGTCCTCATCGGAGCACCCGGCGTCGGAAAAACCGCCGTTGCCGAAGGGCTAGCACAGCGAATCGTCTCAGGCGATATTCCCGAAGGTCTCAGAGGAAAATCGGTGATCGTGCTCGATATGGGCGCCTTGGTCGCTGGATCGAAGTATCGAGGTGAATTCGAGGAGCGCCTTAAGGCGGTTCTGGATGATATTGTCCGAGCAGAAGGTCAAGTTGTTCTCTTCATTGACGAGATCCATACTCTCGTAGGAGCGGGTCGCGCGGAGGGCAGCATGGATGCCGCAAACCTTCTGAAACCGATGCTGGCTCGCGGCGAGCTCCGCTGCATCGGTGCTACCACGCTGGACGAGTATCGCAAGTACATCGAAAAGGACAAAGCACTCGAGCGACGATTCCAAACCGTCCTTGTCGACGAGCCAACGGTGGAAGAAACGATTTCCATCCTTCGAGGCCTGAAACAGCGTTACGAGATCCACCACGGCGTCCGCATCACCGATGGGGCCATCGTCGCCGCTTCCACACTTTCTCAACGCTATATCACCGACCGGTTTTTGCCAGACAAAGCGATCGACCTGATCGATGAGGCGGCCTCGCGCCTCAAAATTGAGATCGACTCCGTCCCTGCTGCAATCGACGACGTGGAGCGACAGATCATCCAGATCCAAATCGATAAAGCCGCACTGGAGAAGGAGACCGACGAAGCGAGTCGAGAACGACTTGCCGATGCCGAGCGTCGGCTCTCCGACCTGCAAGAACAAGCTTCGGGACTGCGGGCAGAGTGGCAGAAAGAGAAAGACGCCATCGATGCGATCCGACAGGTGAAGGAAGAGATCGATCGACTCAAGTACGAACTGGAGCAAGCTCGTAACGATTCCGATTTCGCCAAGGCTTCGGAGATTCAATACGGGACCCTTTTGGCTTCTGAACGACGCCTCCAAGAGCTAACCGAGACCGCCTCAAATGTCCAGAATCGAATGCTCAAGGAAGAGGTGAGCAGCGAGGACATTGCTGAGATAGTCAGCAAATGGACGGGGGTGCCGGTTTCCAGACTGCTTGAGGGTGAAATGCAGAAACTCCTCTCTATGGAGGAAGTGCTGACCCATCGTGTGGTCGGGCAGTCCAACGCCATTCACGCCGTCTCAGAGGCGATTAGGAGGGCAAGAACAGGTCTATCTGATCCGAACCGACCTATCGGAACGTTTATGTTCCTTGGTCCAACGGGCGTCGGCAAAACCGAGTTGGCGAAAGCTCTCGCAGGTTTCTTGTTCAACGACGAGAAGGCGATGGTGAGAATCGACATGAGCGAGTTCTCCGAGAAACATTCGGTCGCTCGCTTAGTCGGTGCACCCCCAGGCTATGTTGGTTACGATGAGGGCGGCCAGCTCACCGAGGCGATTCGACGCAAACCATTCAGCGTGATCTTGCTGGATGAGATCGAAAAGGCGCATCCCGAGGTCTTCAACATTCTCCTCCAAGTCATGGACGATGGTCGATTGACTGACGGTCAGGGTCGCACGATCGACTTCAAGAATGCAGTTCTCATCCTCACCGGAAACATTGGCGCCCATCACTTCTCTCCTGTGAGTGCGGAGAGCACGGAGGAACGTGAGCGCCTAGTGAAGGAAGAGCTGCACAACTACTTCCGACCAGAGTTCTTGAATCGGTTAGATGAGATCGTTGTGTTCAACTCCCTGCACGCGGTGAATCTCCGGGAGATCGCACGCTTGCAAACGTTATCTCTGGCAGACCGGTTGGCAGAGCGAAGAATCGAAATCGAGTTCTCGAACGAAGCACTCGACTATCTTGCACAAAAGGGATTCGATCCTCAGTTTGGGGCTCGTCCCATCCGGCGAATCGTCGAACGTGAGGTCGCGAACGCTCTTGCCACCAAGATGCTCCAAGGACAAATAAAAGCGGGCCAGAAAATTCTGGTTTCGAGCGGTGCCGACGGCCTGGAGTTTGCTACCAGCGACTCTCAGACCGTGTAACCTATAAGTTGCCGTGGTCAAGGAGTTCCCTCCTTGACCACCTGCCATTCCCAAGGAGACGAGAGAGCCAATGCCTTCCACCACCCGCTTGCTCTCCGTTGAACCTGCCGCCCTTAAGGATGAACTTGAGGATTATTTGAGACGGTGCCTCCAGAAGCAGGGCGGCGACCCGACTTCGGTGAAGCCGAGCCATCGCGTCAAGTTCGAATGGCCCCCAGCACCCATTAGTTACAGTTTTCACGTTGTTGCCAGCGACTGGACGGGGCGAACAACGATGGAGGCCCAGGGCGAAACCTTCGAAGTCAAAGTCGCTCGAACGCCATTCGGAGTCTTTGGCAGATGCGAGGAGACGTGGCATGAAGCTCGCGGAGGCACTGAGGAAGAGATGCTTGGCGCTTTACGCGCCGCAGCCGAACCTCTGTTCCGGCGCCAGCAGATGATTGCCTCGACGATGGATCGAGAAGGTAGGTTTTCCGGCAACATCAAGGATCTATCCGCAATCGACCTCTTGAAACTCCTTTACTGTCCGGATCGAGACGTTGCGAACGATGCTCATCTAGTGATCGAAACCGACCATGATCGGTTCAAATACCTCCCTGCGCTGCTCACAATTCTCAACGACCGAACTCATGCTCATCGTCGTTCTGCTCAGTGGTGTGTTCTCGACTTGTTCGAGGATCTCCCCAGTTTTTGCTCGACGCCGGATGACGAGGTGCTAGCGGTTGCCAGTATGAAGGGCATCCTTTGGGACGCCGCTGAAGACTATGCTCGTACCGTTTACAAAGCAGGTGTCGTTCTGGGTGGTCACCTCCCGCATCGTCACGGTGGGCGGGCACTGATCGAGTGCTTGGACGCCCCCAGCAAGTTCGGAAGGCGGTCCGCCATTCACGGGCTGTTCCACGTTGTGGAATGGGTACCCGAGATGAAGAAGGACGTCATCCATAACCTACGCGTCCACGAGGTCCGCGAATCAGATCCACTTCTGCAAGAGTTCACTCGCGCAATCGTTGAAGACATCCAAAGAGGCGGCATCGAGCACACGCCCGAGCCCGTTTTTCCCGAAGAGTACTGATCTTCTGCCAGGACTGGACAAAGGGCTTTCGAAGCGTCGGATAGATGTGATAGAACGAGACCCATGAGTTCAGCCTTGATCGTCTCTCTAGCGCTGGTAACAGCCGCGCCGAACTCCGCCAAAATTGGAGCGCCGCTGCGAGACCCGAAGCTTTTAGGCGCAACGATCTCGGCGATCGTGACGGATCGGAACGGCAAGGTTCTTTTCAGCTTGAATCCAGACACACGGGTGATTCTTGCCTCCAACACCAAACTGTTCACGGGCGCGCTCGCGATGCTCACCTTCCCAAAGGCCGAACTCCCTCTCGATAAGATCGTCATTGAAAACAAGCCTGATGAAGTGGTTGTTTCCGGCGGTGGCGATCCGCTGACGACCGTTGACAACTGGCGGGCCGTGGCTGATCCGGATTTCAAGGGTAAGCCTGTCCGCTTCGTCTCTCTTTACGGAGGAGCGACCGCACCGGGCTTTGGACCACGGTGGCAATTTGGAGACCTGCCGAACAAGTACGGGGCGCCTGTGACAGCCTTCACGGTCGATAGGAATGCATGGACGCTTTCAGTCTTGCCGGGAAGCGACGCGGAGGATTCGCCGCTCGTTTGTGCATTGGGGGGCGTCAATCCCCTCCCCGAAGCCGAAATCAAGGTCAACCGGACCATCACTGACGCGACTACTCTTGCGACCGACTTCGATGTCTTCGAGTCAACGATTGACGTTCGAGGGAAGGTCGTCAAGAAGGCTTACAAAGAAAACTTTGCTCTTCCACGTCCGCTCGCCACTATCTCGTCGATCCTGCGAAGCAGTGCCATTGCGGACGGGTCGGAGGGATCTACCAAGGTGATCCTTGGGAGCACCCTGCGCCAGCGGCTCAATGCGATGATGCCTCCAAGCGATAACTTCGTCGCAGAGGGTCTTTGGTTCCGGTCTGCCCGCGAACTTGAGCCAGAGGGGCCGCTCACGTTTACGAGGGCCTCAACTATTAACAACAAGCGTCTCCGGGAGTGGTTAGGGGTCACGCCCGCAGCCCTTTCCTTGGACGATGGATCCGGCCTCACTCGCACGAACGTCTCCACAAGCCGAACGCTTGCGACGTTGCTTCGAAAAATGGCCTCTCACCCGAATCAGGCAATTTGGCGGGAATGCATGGCAAAGCCCGGAATTGGCACACTTGCCGATCGTCTTAAGGGAGTGGACTTTATTGGGAAAACAGGCACTTTAAACATGGTTGTTTCCCTCTCAGGCTACGTAAAACGAAGAAATCGCACCGAAGTCGTTGTGTCGGTGGTGGTGAACCACTTCTCAGCCGCACCGTCAGAAGTGCGTGATTTAATTGACAGGTTTATTGCAAATGTTGCCGAACTCCCCTTCTAAGGCATGGACGTTGCGTACTCGTGAAAGCATGACCATGCTATTCCCCACGAGAAGTGTCGCCTTCTTGCTTAGCATCGGACTTGTCGATCTCATTTCGACAGCCGTACTGCATCGCCAAGGACTCATCGTCGAGCTCAACCCACTGATGCGAGTGTTCATCGAACAAAGCGAGTGGCTGTTCGCCTTCGTGAAAGGATTGACGCTAGGCGCGGCCTGGGGAGCTCTCGCGTGGTACGCCAAGACCGACAAGAACTTCGTGAATAAGGCAAGCACCGTAGGCAGCATCGCCTACATTCTCCTCTGGTGCAGCTGGTTCTTTGGAGCCGCCTGAGAGGAGATCAAGATAAACGAAGAAGGCCGAGCCTAAGCGGGCTCGGCCTTTTCTTTGTCAATGCAAGCCTGGAGGGACTTCAGAGCAACCTCGATCTGGTCGTCTCGCGGCTCCTTCGTTGTGATCAGCTGAGTCGCCATGCCGGGAGCAAAGAGGTAGTGCACCCACTTCGAGTCTCGGAACTTTCCGGCGAATCGGAGAAGCTCGTACGCAACCCCTGCGATGAGCGGGAGCACCGCCACGTGGAACAGGAAGTTGTAAACCCCCTCCACGAAAACGTTCGGACCTTTCAAACGCGGGAGAAACACATAAGTGAACAAGCCGAGAATCAGAACGATGATCGCGAAAGAGGTTCCGCAACGAGGGTGAATCCGGGTTTGCGCCCGGCAATTCTCCATCGTCAACTCTTGCCCGGCCTCGAGCACGTTGATGGCTTTATGTTCGGCCCCGTGATACTTGAAGACTTCTTGAATCTCCTTCATGCGGGAGATGAGAAGCAGGTAGCCAATGAACAGCGTGATCTTGATGCCCTCAGTCGCGGCGTTTGTCGCGGGATCGCTCAGCTTATAGTTCTTCTGTAGGTAGGTCGCAGCTAGATTAGGACTGAGCTTGAAAATTGCAAGGCTCACTGCAAGCGAGATGACCAACGCGCCACCAACCGCATAATCCTGAAGCTTCTTATCCTTCACGGTCTGAGCCACGGGTTTCGCTTCTTCGCCTTCCTTCCCTTCTTCAGGCACCTGATACTCGGGAGCAAGTTGTACGTCGGTCGCGTACTTCAAGGCCCTCGTACCGAGGGTCATGGCGTCCAAGAGAGCCCAGCTTCCGCGGAGGAACGGCACCTTCAACCATTTCTGTCTACCGATCCAAGTTTTTTCGATCGGCTCGGCTTTGATCACGATCTCTTTGTTTGGAGCCCGACATGCGATGGCATAGAATCGAGGCGACCGCATCATCACACCCTCGATGATCGCTTGACCACCATAGGCGAGGTACTCGCTCTTCCCCTCCAGATCTGCGGTTGCAACGGCGGGTGTTTCTACCGGACCGTTTGTCGAAACCTCTTCGTTCGCCATTCCGAGCGGATTATACCGATGCGTTCTAAAACCTGGAGCGGAGCTGTGAAGAACCCAGTTTGGGTATTAGGTCCCGATCATCCTGTTAAGAACACGGAGCTAAACGCCATGTTTTGTTAACAAAGGCAAAAAGCTCAAAATTGTTCGGATCATGGCACGACATTTGTCGTCTAAGTAGACAGTGCAACGGCACACGGAGGAGCATATGGAATCTGGAATCAATCCGGAGTCACTAAAGCTCACCGAGGATGAGGCGTTCGCGCTACTTGGACTTTGCATGCTTAGTCCGGGGCCGCTCGACACCACGTCTTACGTTGCTTTGAGGAAGCTAGCCGATTATTGTGCGCAACGAGGCGCCCAGTGCAATCATAAAATCGATATCGCGGATCTAGCGTCAGCAAAGCTCAGTGAGCTCGTCAAGGCGGGGGCATAATGCCCTCGCTTTTTTCTTTTCTGGCTTGCCTTCCGACAGACTCGACTTCGCTTTGACGTCCAAAGTTGGCAGAATGTAGTTTGTGCCAGTCCTCGTCTCTCACCTCCTGAACGCCCTCGAATCGATCGCGCCGGCGCGATGGGCCTTTGACTTTGATTCGGTCGGATTACAGGCGGGATCGAAAACCTGGCCGGCAGACAAGGTCCTACTTTCCCTCGATCGTTCAATGGCGGCGCTCGACTTTGCCATCGCAACGGGCCACACCGTTTTGCTCACCCATCACCCTCTTTTCTTTCATCCGGTTGCAAGGCTCGACGATTCAACTTATGAAGGAAGATTCGCGCTAAAGGCCATTCAGAGCGGTATCTCGGTGATTGCGGCTCACACTAACTGGGACGCCGCTCCAGGAGGGGTGAACGATGTCCTAGCCTCTAAACTCGGTCTTTCCGAGGTCGCCGCTTTCGGGTCAGGTGCGAAGGTGGGACAAACTAAACTGGTGTACACCGTTCCCGGACGGTTCCTCGATTCCACGCTGGATGAGGTCACCGCTGCCGGGGCGGGAATCATTGGCAACTACAGACGGTGCGCCTTCTACGTGCGTGGTACGGGAACATTCGAAGCAATGACAGGGGCCAATCCCACCGTTGGGCGAATCGGCTTCCCGGAATCGGTCGAAGAGGTCAGAGTGGAACTTGTTGTTTCTTCGGCGCTCGTGAGCAAAGTCATGGGGGCCCTAAAGTCGGCCCATCCTTACGAGACTCCGGCGATCGATCTTTACGCTCTAGAGCCCATCGTGGAACAACCCTGCGGACGCATTGGCAAGCTTTCATCGGCCATGAGCCTGAACCGATTCAAGCGCCACATAGACGAGGCTCTTGGCACATCTTGTACCTATTGGGGCGAACCCGACCGATCGATCGAGCGCGTAGCTGTCGTTGGAGGGGCTGCCGATGGTGAATGGCGCGCCGCCCTCGCCGAAGGCGCAGACGCCCTGGTTACAGGTGAGGTGAAGCAGCACGTCGCCCTTGAGGCTTCTGAAGCCGGCATCGTTCTCATCGAGGCAGGACACTATGAAACCGAACACCCATCGATGGACGCTCTCAAAGAGCGACTTGAAAGGGCTTGTCCTGGTATCTCCGCCATGGTTTATCAGCCCAAAGCAGGCTGCAGCGGAAGAAGGTCTCTGTTTGAAGATTAAGTGGTAGCCCGGACGGGACTTGAACCCGCGACCTCCGCCTTGAAAGGGCGGCATCCTAACCACTAGACGACCGGGCCAGAGACCGTTGATTATGGCAAAGAAAAGCCCCGTTTCGCAACGGGGCTTTTCGTTTTCCTACTAGTTACCGGACGATTGTCCAAATTCTTGGGTTGGCGCTGGATCGGCGATCTTCACCGGCTCTTGTTTCGGTTCAACTTTCGGGTCCGCCTTTGGCGCGGGCTTTGTCGCCTTTGCCGTCGATTTTGCAGCAGGCTTTACCACCCGTCGAGCACCCACAAACCGCCGATTGTAGTAACCGTCGTTGAGGGAGTTCACCTGCACTTTGCCTCCGCCGGAGCTAGCATGGATGAACTTGCCATTGCCAACGTAGATGCCGACGTGACCAACACGGCGACCTCTAGTCGTCTTGAAGAAGACAAGATCTCCTTCCTTCAGACCCGTCTTGTCGACCTTCTGCCCAACCTTAGACTGCTCAGAACTGGTTCTAGGCAACTTAACGCCGTGCTTGCGGAAAACTTGAGTGGTGTAACCGCTGCAGTCCGTTCCGTTGCGATCACTTCGGCCGTAGCGGTACGGAGTTCCACGATAGGTGGCAGCCGTTTGAAGGATTGCCGATGCTTCCGCGGCTTCGTTTGGCGTCCAAGCCAACCCGCTGGACCGTCCAGTCCGCCGGCTATAACCCGCTACTCGACCCGTCGAGCGCTTCGACTTGGAAGACTTGCTCGCAACATAGGATCTGCGGCTTCGAGAAGCTCGTGCACGTTCCTCTTCTCGAGCTTCCCGTCGGAGCTCAGCCAAACGAGTTGCTTGTTGGCGAGCCTTGCGTTTTGCCGTTTGAGCTGCAATGAGAGCCTTCTTACCTGAGTCCGTAAGCGGTCCCAGCATGTCCTGGCGAACCCAACCCTCGGATCCGTGAGGAAACTTCACGCGGAACCACTCTCCACGCCGATCCATCACGTAGCACGGCGAGGAAGTCGGAATAACTTTACTGACTCCCGCCGAGAGACTCGGCGATTTGCGAAGCCGAACGCCGTTGGCGTTGAGCATCACGTATCTCTCAAATCGTTGAACCGGTTTTGCTTTCGCCTTCGCAGGCGCCGCAGTTGTACCAAATGATGCTGAAGCCACAAAATCCGGCTGGTATCCAGCTGCCGGAACATTCAGCCGAAATCCTGGTTTTAGTTTGGTGAGGTCGACACCCGGGTTCATGGCCCGAAGTTCTTTCACGCGGATGTCGTGTTTCCGAGCGATCAACCAGTCGCTATCTCCCTTCTTGACGAAGTAGTCCTGAGTGGTTTTCGTCGCCGTCGCGGTAGCGAGAACAACCTTGGGTGCTGCAACGACGGGTTTGGAGGCGATGGGAGTTCGCTTTGCGGATGAAAGCTGAGCAAGAGTCTTTTGAGCGGGAATCTTCAGGAGCTGACCAGGCTTAATCTTGTCTGAAGTCAGTTGATTCTCTTTGCGAATCTGATTCCAAGTGAGTTTGTGCCGAGAGGCGATCTTCGCAATCGTATCACCCTTCTTAACCTTGTAAGTCGTGCTCACCGGGACTTGGGTCGCCGTAAGGACGATCGAAAGGGCGGATACTAGCATTGCATCAATCAAGCTTCTCTCCTCGGTTAAGGCGGACCTTAACCTTGCTAAGACTACCAGCCAGATGCTCCTGAAGTCAACCCGCAAACCCTCTGCGAGAGAACCTAGCACAAGAACAGACGGCCTCGCTTCCGAGGTCAAATACACGTCTTAAGCATCGGTAGGTTCCGGCAATTTTTCGAGGGGTGTTGCCAAAATGGGTTTGAGCGGAACGAATGATCAGCGTTGTCATCGTCAATTGGAACACAAGAGACTTCCTTGAAAAGTGTCTTGAGTCGTTGGCGCAAGACAAAGACCTATTGGACGTCATCGTGGTAGACAATGCCTCGCGCGATGGCAGCGCCAACCTCGTTCGGGAGCGTTTCCCCTGGGTTCGTCTGCTAGCCGAGACGGCAAATCACGGCTACGCCAGGGGGAACAACCTCGGTTTCCGGGCCGCAAAGGGAGAGTTCGTCCTAACGCTCAATTCGGATACAGTTGTTCCACTTGGTCTCATCCCAGAGGCGGCACAGCGTCTTGCAACCCTTCCGGAGGTCGGTATCGGAGCGGTCAGGCTCGTCGAACCTTCGGGGCGAACGCAAAAGTCCGTAAGGGGATGGCCCTCTGTCATTGGGATTGCCGGCGACATTCTGGGTCTCAGTAAGAAGTTGCCAGGCTCGGCTTGGGACTCCTACCGGATGAATGGATTCGACTACGACCTCACCCAGGATGCTCCGCAGCCGATGGGAACCTTCCTACTCTTCAAACGCGAGGCCCTGGAATCTTTAGAGCTTCCCGAATTCGACGAGCAATTTCCTATCTTCTTCAATGAGGTCGACCTTCTGTATCGGCTCCTCCTGAAGGGCTGGAGTTGCCGATACTTTGCCGATCTAGCGATCACGCACTACGGTGGGGAATCGACGAAGCAAGTCAAAAAGCCTATGGTCTGGGAATCGCACCGTAGCCTCTTCAAATATCTGAGAAAGCACACGAAGGGAGCGAGCCGATTGGCACTTCCCTTGCTTTGGATGGTTATAACAATTGGCGCGTTTGTGCGCGCACGAGGATGGAGTGCCGGATTTAGACCTTAGCATCACAATCTGTAGCTGGAACACAGTCGAAGATCTTCGTGCCTGCCTCCACAGCCTCGAACTGGTTCGAGACGAAGCCGCCTTTGAGGTGATCGTCATCGATAACAACTCGGAAGACGGCTCGCCTCAGATGGTCGAAGCTGAATTTCCGTGGGTTCGACTCGAAGCAATGTCCGTGAACCTTGGATTCACCGGCGGCCACAATCACGCCTTTCCGCTCCGAAGAGGAAGGCATGTATTGCCCCTCAACTCCGATACGGTGGTGCATAAGGGAGCCCTGCACAGACTGATGGAGTACTTGGCCGAGCATCCCGAAGCAGGGATATTAGGGCCAAAGTTGCTCAACCCAGATGGGTCGCTTCAGTATTCGTGCCGAAGATTTCCGCATCCTCTCGCCGCACTGTTCCGAAACACCCCTCTCGGCAAGCTTTTTCCTAATAATCCGTTCACTCGCGACTACTTGATGCAGAGTTGGGACCACGATTCCGTAGCGGAAGTCGACTGGGTTTCCGGCGCAGCGTTCCTCATTCGAGGCGATCTACTCGACAAGCTGCAGGGTTTTGACCCGGAATACTTCATGTTCTGCGAAGACGTTGATCTTTGCTGGCGAGCATGGAAGGCGGGCATGAAGGTGGTCTACATTCCAGATTCCGTGATCACTCACGCCATTGGAAGAAGTACGGACAAGGCCCCTAACCGGATGATCGGTAGATTCCACCGATCGATGTTTCGGTTCTTTTCGAAGAACGTCGTACCGGAACAGCCTCTCCTGTTGCGGCCGTTCAGTTTGCTGATTGCCGGGCTTGGTCTTTCTCTTCGCGCAGGATTCTTCATACTTAAGAACAAGATCGACGTGATCAAACGTCGACTTGCTCGGTGAGAAGCCCATGGTTGCGCGCTCTGATCAGAACACCTCGTCTGTGCCGTTGATTCCGGCCGTCTTGGCAACGATCACCGCTTTTCTCCTGCCACTGATTACTGGATCGCTTAGTGTCGAGACGATTGCGCTTGCCCCGGGTGAATCTCCGCTCGCGAGCCTATTCAATGCGTCGCCGGTGCCTCAGTTAGGTGTGTTCCTGGCGTGTTTGCCCGCCATTCTGGCAATCGTTCTTCACCTAGCCAAGACCCGAGTGACTCAGATCCCGAACTTCAAGATCGCGATTCCGCTAGTCACCGTCCTCTTCCTAACGTTTCTCTCGGTCTTCCTGAGCTCGTACAAGTCCATCTCGCTCGCCTCGCTCCTGCAATGGAATCTGGCGGTGATCTTGTTCTTTACGTTCGTGGCGGTTTGCGGTCGAACGCACGGCAAATGGGTGATCGGCGCCATCGTCGCGGGTCTCAGCATTTCCGCGCTGATGGGCATTTTGGAATACGGTGCCGCACGGGCAGCAGATCCGAATCACCGAATCTTTGCCACTTTTAACAACCCGAACGCCGCGGCCGCGGCCTTTGCCATCGGCATCCCCTTGGCCCTTGGGCTAAGCGCTGCTTCCGAGCGACTCGGCGGACTTCTTGCTGCACTCGGTGCCTTGCTTCAGAGCTTCGCCCTGTTCTTGACTCAGTCCAAGGGAGGAATACTCTTCGCCGGCATCGCGGTCATCTGTTTCGCCATCGTTGTCCTCGCCTCGAAAACCAAGCTGGTCGGCAAAGCGATCGGAGTCACCGTGGTGGTATTGGTCTTAGGGGGAGTCATGAGCTTCGGTTCGATTCAGGCCCGCAAAGCACCGACGCCGAACGGCGCGCCGCAAGCGTCATCTGTCCGCTTGGCAAACTCAGAAGAGGCGGTCACGCAGTCTGCCGGTTTCCGCACGCTCCTCTGGAAAGGCTCGTTGGCGGTGATAAAGGCGAATCCAGTCGGCACAGGAATTGGCACCTATCGGTTCTATTCAACAAAGGCCGGACTAACCACGCAGACCGCTCTTACACACAACAGCTATTTGCAGATGGCGCTCGAGACGTCCGTGGTGTCGGTAGCCGCCTTAGGAGCGTTCGTTCTCGTCACGCTTGGCGTCACCGCAAGAGGTCTTCGATCGCGTCCAGACAGCCAGAAAGCGATCTATGCCGCGACGATCGGTGCGCTCGCAGGTGCTCTCGGTCATAACCTAATCGATTCGGACTTGGCAACGTTCGGGCTACTCGGCATCACGCTGATCTTATTCTCAACCCTCGTTCTAACCGCAACCGATGCTTCGAGTCCTGAGTTTCTCACTCCTGCCATTCGTGGCACGCTAGGCTGCGTTGCGGCCGCCACGCTCTTGCTCACCGGGCTAAGTGCGGTGAACGAACTCCGTCGATCCCAAGCGAGAGGACTGATCGAAGCCGGTCAAGTCGTGGAAGCCCGAACCATCCTAGATGGAATTCTTGCGGCGACGCCAAACGATGGGCAGGCGCGAGCCCTTCGTGCATTAGTGCCGACCGATGAAGCGGACTTGTTGACGCAGACGGAACGGTCTGCACAAACTCACCCATCGCCTAAGAGCTGGCGCGCATATGCATCGGCGTGCCTCCGCGCGGGCAAAACGTACGAGGCTATCTTCGGCCTGGAAGAAGCTCTGGCGTGGGATCCGAACAACCTTTCGGCACTCCGAATGCTCATCACCGCCTGCCAGGAGTTCGGCGATATCGAGAAGGCAAAGAAATCAGCCGAACGGCTTGTCGCGGTGGAGAGTACGACCTACTACACGGTTCGCAGTCAGCCAGAGTTCATTCCTACCGAAACCGCTGAGGCCCGCATGTTCCTTGCCTCGCAAGAAGCAAACACGGAGAAGAAGGCCGAACTTCTGAAAGCCGCCGCGAAGATTTACGGCCAGTATCTCAAAACCACCGTTCCGGTCGTCGAGCGCTTCATCGCTTCCGGCTCGAATGGAATCGGCGGCGAGACCAGAGAGGTCGCAATCGCGAAAGTGGAAGCAGGATTAAACGCACTCCGCGAGCTTAAGAATCTTCAGGGAGCAGTCGAGGGCGTCGAGCCAGCCGACTTTGAAGCGGCTCTTTCCAGCCTTCGCAAGTAATGTGAAACGACGTCGCGAGCGATGGGGGCCGCAATGTCACCGCCGTGACCGGCGGCTTCTGCCATCACGCAGATCGCGATTTTAGGGTTGTTAACCGGAGCGAACCCGATGAACCAACTGTGGGTTTTCCCGCTCTTCCGCCTTCCGTGTTCGGCACTTCCGGTCTTCCCTGCCCATTCGATCCCAGGAATTCGCGCGACCGCAGCCGTTCCCTGGTTGATGACTCGGAAAAGGGCGTTGTGCATGGCGTCCCAAAAGCCCTGGTCCACATCGATTTGGTGAGCAACGGTTGGTGCGACGACTTGGCGCTCACCCGTTACCGGATGCCGCCTACTTCGCACCAAATGAGGCGTGTAACCCGTGCCTCTGTTTGCAACGATGGCGGCAAGATTGGCCATCTGAATGGGCGTTGCCGTTACCATGCCTTGTCCAACCGCCATGTTGACCGTATCGCCCAGGTACCACTTTGGAGGATTCTTCCAATTCTCAAAGTATTGAGAGTCCGGAACACACGCCCGCCACTCACCACCGATCTCGATACCGGTTTTAGCTCCTAGCCCTAGATCGCGCGCCGCCTTCCCTATCTCTTCCCTTCCGGCTGCCACTCCAATGGTTGTGAAGTAGGTGTTGCAAGACTTCTCCATGGCCGTTCCGAACGAGATGGCCCCGTGGTGTGACATGCAACCGAGCACTTTGCGGCCGTTGTGATAGTAGCCACCACCACAGAACACAGTCTGAGAAGGGTTGAACTTTCCGGCTCGGTAGGCCGCAAGGGCGCTCACGATCTTGAACGTGGAACCGGGCGCGAACGCCGCTTGGACAGGTCGGTTCAAAAGTGGCTTCGCCTCATCATCCATCAGGCGCTTCCAGTCTGCGGTGGAAATGCCGCCATAGAACAACGACTGGTCATAGGCAGGCGCACTTACCATCGCTAGAACCTCTCCAGTCGACGGTTCGATCGCAACGACTCCTCCCCTCATACGGCGCTCCGAGAAAACCGCATTCGCGTATTTCTGGAGATCCTCGTCAAGGGTGAGTTCAAGTTGGGTTCCGGGGATGGCAGGCTCATTTCCAATCACGCGAACCGGTCGGCGACGGGCATCCACTTCAACAACTTCTCCGCCAGGTATTCCCATCAAGTCAGACTCATACGCTCGCTCGATGCCTTCCTTTCCGACGTACTCCGCGGGCTTGAGCCCGAGGTCTTTGATCCGCTTTTCGTCACGCTCGTTAGGGAGCCAAACGTAGCCCATCACATGCGCAAAACCTTTGGGATCCGTGTAGTAGCGCATGGGCTTGTTCTCGATGGCTACACCCGGCATAGAGGCGCCCTCTTCGGCAATCTGAGTCGCAACCTGGATCGATATTCCGACCGCTATCGCAGCGGGCACGTAAGGACGATAACTCGCCGCGTCGACCTTCTCCTGAAGCTTCTCTACCGGAACTCCCACTAACCTCGAGACGGCCAAAAGCGATTCGGGGTGTTTCTTGATTTCGGCAGGCACCGCGGTCACGACGAGTTCAGGCTTCACGCCAGCGACGAGCTTCCCTGTTCGATCGAAAATGAGCCCACGAGGTGCCAATTTCTCGATCTTCGTTTGTCTCGTCGCTTCCGCCTTCTCAACCAAAATCGGAGCTTCAACGACCTGCAATTGCCAAAGGCGAAAGAAGAGTGTTCCAAGAACCGGGACGATCAGAAACGGAAAGCTGAGAACGCGGTAATCCATTCGCCTCTGCTTAGGCGCATGGATGACGCTCATCGGCGGCCTCCGTCTCCGTTACCCTTGTGAATGGGGCATCTTTGCCGGGGTCGCGCGCCTGCTTTGAATCGCTTTGTGATCGTTTCGTTGCAGTAAGGCGTTGCGACGGCACCGGAGTCTGCGCAAATTTCCACATCGACCTCCGCATCGTCGTTATTCGGCTTGGCGGGAGTGGTCGGCGTGGTTGGCGGTTCGACCGGGGGTTTGGCAGGATCCTCGTTCGGTAACGTTGGCGGCTTGGCGCCACCGCCAGAGGCGGGATCGTTGGGAAGAATCGCTGGAACATCGGGATCCGGCACCTCTTCGTCGGGCCTAAGGTTCGGGACATTCTCCTCGGGCTTCTCTTCCACTGCAGGTTTTGGTCGCGCGATCTCACCCAATTGAACTCCGAATCGCCCGACGGCTTCGGCCATGATCGCAGCCCACATTTCAACGGTGACCGTGCCGCCGTACACCGCACTACTCATCGGTCTTGGAACCCACACGCCGGGTCGGATCTCGACTTCGTTCCCAATCCAGGCGATACCGATAAGCCCCTGGGAGTAGCCACAGAACCAGGCATCCACGTTGCTGTTCGTGGTTCCCGTCTTTCCTCGAGCATCTGGGACCACGGATGCCGCTCGACCCGTGCCGCCCGTAACTACAAGCCGCATAAGCCGGTCGATCACGTCGCAAACTTCTGGCTTGATGCCGGTGGAAAGGATCTGTCGGCCCATAGTGCGGGGCACTAACTCACCGTCCGGCCCAACCACACGGGTCATGGTAAAGGGAACGGCGCGTCGGCCGCGAAGCATAAAGACCGAGTACGCCTCGGCCATCTCGATGAGCTTCACGTTGCTTGAACCCAACGCCAGAGAAGCGTAGGGTGCAAGAGGACTCTTAAAGCCAAACTCTTTGACCGCGGTATCAACAACCACACGCGCTCCGGACTTATAGGTCTGTCCGGTCTGATCGGTCTCCCCAAGTGAGAGGAGCGTATTAACCGCTGGGAGGTTCACCGAAGCGGAAAACGCGCGCTGGAGAGACATAGACCCGCCAGAACCGCCCCCGGAGTTCTTCGGTTCGTAGTACGTGCCAGGCCCGGTCTTGATGCGGACTTTGGCATTCGATACGGAATCGTATTCAGAGAGCTTGCCCTTGTTGAGCGCGGTCGCGTACACGATCGGCTTGAAACTTGAGCCGGGTTGCTTACCGAGACCCCGAGAGACTACGTCAACCTTGTTCCGATCATAGTCGGCACCGCCGACATAGGCAAGAATTCGACCGTCGCGGTCCATCAGCACAAAGGCTGCATTGCGCACATTGCGCCAGCGGTTCTTTTCGACAATCTGTCGAACTTCGGCTTCGGCAACCTTTTGAAGTTGGCTATCGAGAGTCGTGAAGATTTCGTAGCCGCCTTCCTTGAGAGGCAGGTCGTCAAGTTGCGCCAAGATCGAGGTAACGAAATACGGTGCGCGGTAAATGCGTGCACTCCCGTAGCTTCCTGCCTTCCGAACCTTCGGTTTGGTCGCGAGCGCTTCTCGATAATCGCGCTCGGAGATCATGTTCTCTTCGCGCATCTTCTGAAGGACGACTTTCCGATTGTCTTCCGCAAGCTGAGGGTTCCGAACGGGGTTCACCTGGCTTGGGCGCTGAACACAGCGTGCAAGCATCGCCGCCTCGCTGATGTTTAGGTCCGATACTTTCTTGCCGAAATAGATATCGGCTGCCGCTGCAATGCCGTACGCCCGCTCGCCAAAGTAGACCTGGTTCAGATACATCTCCAGGATTTCATCCTTTGACTTCTGCCGCTCCATCTCGATGGCAATGGCGATGTCCTGCACCTTCCGTTGAATCGACTTCTCCGAGGCCGAATAAAGGCGCTTCGCGAGCTGCATTGTGATTGTGGAACCACCCTGGGTGCTGCGTCGATCGCGAAAGTTGGTGACCACCGCCCGCGCAAGGCCCACGTAGTCCACTCCCTCGTGCTGGTAGAACCGATGATCCTCAGCCGCGAGAATTGCGTTGCGAACGTGCTCCGGAACTTCCGACAGGGAGATTCGCTCGCGATACTCCGGTTGAACTTCGTAAAGGAGTTTGCCGTCGGCGGAAAAGATACGGGTGGGACGTGAGTTGAAAGCTTGAATCTTGCTCTCAAGGCCGTTCAATGCCTTTTTCGCATCCTCGGATGCGTTAAAGAGGATTGAGACGACAAATAGCGCCCCGGCAGACGCGAAGCAGAGCCCCACGAGAAAAGTGATCTTTAGCCACTTCACCCAAGGCGCACTCTTGCTTTTCCGAGCGGACTCGGAAGACGCCTTTCGAGAACCCGCGGCAACTCCTTTCGCCACAGCAAAATTATAGACGCTTTAGGGAAAAAGCCAGTTCCAAAGCCCCAAGGAATGCTGAGGCGGCCCTAGAGCGGAGCCAGTTTGGAGGAAAGTGCCTTGAGTTGTGCCGGAAGGAGATCGCCGACCAAGGCGAAGTAGACGCCATCTGCCGCCCAAACGTGCGCGGAGGTGCGACCCCGGCCCATCCGTTGTAGCCGTTCAGGTTCGAGCTTGTCTTTCGTGACGAAAAGGCTCAATCGACCAGACGGCGACGTGTAGAACTGAGCCATCACGACCGTGCCTCGCATATTGGTACTTCGCGCCCCCTCGAGAACAAACCCTGTTCCGGTGTTGAGCATCACCGCAGGAAGTTTTTCCGAGGCCGCGACACGCTTCAATTCATCGATTGGACGAACAACCTTCACCCCTTTGCGATCGATCCGGAACGCGTCTGGAGCGATCTTCGGGTTGAACCGAACGCTCGTGAATTCGAATTGCCCGGTAACGGTGCCAACTCGATCGAAGAAAACTCTCTTGAGAACCAGACCAGACTTGGGATCGATGCTCAGCGAAAGAATAGGGTTGCCGTCTTTATCCAGCATCTCCACTTTCTCAGTTTCAATTCCGGCAACCTCGCCGCCCGAAGCGGTTCGGAATTTCAACGCGCGATTGTTCCGCTCGCGCCAAAATCGACCGATTCGTAACACCCCGTCCTCGGGACGCGATTGCGAGATTCGAACCTCGTTTCGGTCTGGGAAGTAGTGCTTCCGTTCTTTACCGTTCTCAACGATGATCTGACCGTTCAGCGGCCCATTCCGGAACTCTACTCGCGATCGTTTCCCGTCTCGAGTCACCAGTTCCTCATTGACTTCCTCCACACCCGCACGCCGGAAACGGAACACTCGAACGCCCGTAAACCGAAGGCTATTGATGTTGGAGTTTGCCAAGCGAAGAATAGCGGGGGCTTCTTTCAGCCACTCGTCACCCTTCTCTGCCCCCTGCTTTTTGCCTGCAGCCAATGCAGAACAAGCCAAGCCTCCCAAGACCAGAGAGAGAGTCCAGGCTTTTACGGTCGCAGTGTGGATAGAAGGCAGTCGGGTCATAACGTTCAAAGGAGTGAGGATCAATACATTCCGGGAGCGGCCCAGTCGTCCTCACCTAAATCCGAATTCTCGAACTCCTGAGTTTGGCGGTAGGAGACACCGGTAGAAGAAACCGCACTCAAAACAACCGACTCTTGGTGGAGCGCGTAGAGCGACGATTCCAAAACCTCGGTCTTGGTCCCGGTCGGAACAGATTGCGAAGGCTGTTGTAGAGTGGTCGGCACAACGAGCATCAAGAGAATGGCTCCCGCCATCCCGAATCCAAGGGAAGACGACCAAACAATTCGCGCGCGGCGTTGCTTCTGCCGCTTCTCGGCTTCGAGCCGGATTCGCTCGTTGAGCGAAGACCGCCAAGCCATGCTCAGGTTTTCTTCTGGCAACCGCTTAACCAAGTTCGAGACCATCACTTGGTTGCTCGACTCTAGTTGGGCGTCTGTGACCGTTTGCTCGTGTTTTTCGTTAGGCCAAATTGCCATTTCGATCCTCCATGTATTGCTTCAAAGCGTTTTGGACGTGCGTGCGAGCCAAAAAGAGTCGGCTCTTTACCGTGCCCAGCGGCAAGGTCAGTGTGGCCGCAATCTCTTCGTATGGCATGTCCTCTCGGTCATGGAGAATCAGAACGCTTCGCAGTTTGTCGCTCAGTTGTGCTACCGCCATCTCCACCGCCTCTTCTAGGTTCGACTGCGCCAACATTTGGTCCGGCTGCCATCGGTCGTCCGGAACTTCAAACTCTTCCTCGATTTCTGCAGAAAGAGCTAGAGAAACCTGCTCCGGCGAACGGCCCACTTTTCTGGCGCGATCTACGCAAAGATTGTGCGCGATCTTGAACAGCCAAGTGCGCACGGAAGATCGCATATCGAACCGATGGAAGTTTTGGAACGCCCGAATAAACACCTCTTGTGTGATATCTTCGGCATCTTCCCCGGTCGGGACCATTCTCCGGACGAATCCAAACACACGGTTTTGGTAGGCATCGACCAGTTTTCCGAAGGCTTCGTAGTCTTGACGACGACACTTCTCTAGAAGCGACTCGTCTACCACGCTCTCCTTCGGTTTCTCAAAATTCAATGCCAGAGCACCTTGACCGATAACCATTGTCCTGAATGCGAAAACGATCCAGGTTTCGGTTTGTTCACCTAACAAAAAACCCCGGGGCAAGAAAGGGCTTTGGCCCTATCTCGCTCCGGGGATTCGGTTGCTTTGATTTAGAAGCGGTAACCGATGGTTGCCGCGACGCCGTTTACTTCGCTGGCTTGGCTGGCAAGGAAGCGAAGTTCCAAGAATCCGCCGCTCTTGGGCTTGTCCCAGAAGTAGCCGATGCCAACTGCGCCCGCAAATCGCGTGACGGTCTCCGTGCCGGTTCCCGACGGTCGTTGGACAAAGCCAACACCAAGACCTGCCGTGTAATACAGACCGTTGTTGAGGTAGCCCACGTAGTTGAGCAGAAGCGGTACGTGTCGGTAGTCGCCTCGCGAGTAAAAGTCAACGCTGAAGTCCAATCCCGCGCTGTACTTAGCAGCCGAGTTCAGCTCGCGAAGGGTGTATGCGAAACCGACGGTCGGCATGTTGATATGCGCGTCTCGAGTCTCGGAATCCACCGGGAAAAGGAGACCAACCTTGGCGGAGAGACCAAGAAGCTGATCGTCGGCGACAGCGAGCGATGCGATCGACGAGGATGCAACCGCAAGAGCAAGAATTTTCTTCATTCTTAAACTTCCATCATGGCCTGGTGGCCAAACCCAACGAACTATAGCACTCCAAGCATCCGATGTGCATAACCTAACTTATCGTGGCGAGACTCGCCCGCCTGCGGCTCGGTCGATCTTGTGCTTGGAGACCTCTTTGAGCACCTCAAAGGCTAATTCGGCGGTTTTGACCAGATCGGCTTCGGTCACGAACTCTTCATGGGTATGGATCTTCTCCATGCCGGTTGCCATCACGATGGAAGCTAAGCCCTTGGCGTTGAAGACGTTGGCGTCGGACCCGCCAAGCGTTGTCCGCGTGAAAGCTTCCAGCCCAAGATTCTTTGCGGCAGTGAGACCGAGAGTTACGACCGGTGCATTTTCGTCGATCTGATAAGCCGAGTAGTGCCGCCGATAGTCGATCGAGACCGTTGCCCCCCACTTATTAGCCGCCTCTTCGAATCGCGTCCTCATATGCGCGATCTGATTCTCCAGCACTTCTAGGTTGGTACTCCGGGCTTCCGCTCGAACGGTTACGAAGGGACAGACCACGTTAACAGCAGTTCCACCTTGAACAAGGCCGATGTTCGCGGTTGTTTCGGCATCGATCCGTCCGAGGGACATTCCGTGAACCGCTTCGGCGAGCACCTGAATGGCATTGATTCCCTTCTCTGGGTCTTTGCCTGCATGAGCAGGTTTGCCCGTGATGGTCACGTCCATCTTATCGTGATAGGCGGTCTTGGTGACGTAAGAGCCAACAGGCGGACCCGTGTCCAGGACGTATCCAAAATCTAGACCGAGATCCTGAATCTCCATAGCGTCCGCCCCTTTCAAGCCTATTTCCTCGGCGACGCTCAAGAGCAGGCAAACATCGCCATGAGGCAGTCCTGACTCTTTGAGGCTCAACACGGCCTCGATGGCGGGCGCCATTCCGGCATAGTCGTCTGCTCCAAGGATCGTGTTGCCTGCAGAACGATAGACGCCATTGTCCTCGATGATCTGGAGGTCGGCCGTTGGTTCCACTGTATCGAAATGGGCGGAGAGGAAAACGCGGGGGGCGTCTTCCAAAGTGCCTCGCAGCCAGACGATTAGGTTGTTTCCGTTCCCTCCAATCTTCTCGCCTGCGTTGTCTTCATGAACCTCAAGGCCATGCGCAGTCAAGTACGCCTTCGTCCAGGCAACGATCGCCTTTTCCTCAAGCGCAGGGGAATTGATGCGGCACAAGGAAAGAAAGAGTTCTTTCAGCCGTTCCGGATTGACCATAGACGGCTTTTACCCGATGCCTACGCGTCGTTTGATCGTTCGTTCGGACCTGCCCATTAGATATCTCTAGCGCACCTTCCGATCACGTTTGGTTATTTCAAGGAATCTACGATTCGGTTTATCGGTTCATCAACGGAATTATCCGTTAGACTCTCAGCGATCTCGGTTCGGACCTCGAGTTCCCCTCGTAGACCGGAGTTCGATGTGGCCCAAGTGCGCATCGAGATCAAGTAAGGAAAAACATCATGGCAACGTACAACGTAACGGTCAAAGACGCAGGAACCTTTGAAGTCGAAGAAGGAACCAAACTCGCCATTGCGATCGAGCAGAACGGCGTAGACATCAGCCACCGTTGCGGAGGCAAGGCTCGATGCACCACCTGCCGAGTCGCTTTTTCGTCTGAAGAGCCGGCAATGAATGCGGATGAGCACCAGTCGCTGGAGGAAGACGGCGTGCTCGGGCAGTTCCGCCTCGCATGTCAGATTCGTGTCGATCGAGATATGGAAGTTGAGGTTCTGATGCGCGCCCAGGATAAGGGCTGGGAACCCGGGCCCGAAATCGAGCCCTGAAACCTTAACGGTAAAATCCAGCCGACATGGCAGAGCTCCTTGCGAAAAGCCTTATTCGTGACGTTCCGGATTTCCCCAAGCCAGGGATCCTGTTCAAGGACATCACGCCCGTTCTGGAACACCCGGCCGCCTTTCAAGAAGTGGTTGATTTGCTTGCCGCCGATGCGAAGGCAAAAGGCGCTGAGGTGATCGTTGGAATCGAGAGTCGAGGCTTCTTGTTCGGAACTCCTATGGCGCTTCAACTAGAGCTTCCGTTCGCAATGACGCGGAAGCTCGGAAAGCTTCCCTACGAGAAGATCACCGAGGAGTACGCCCTTGAATATGGCACCAACACCGTTGAAATGCATATCGATGCCATTCAGCGAGGGCAGAAGGCGTACATTGTCGACGACCTGCTTGCAACGGGTGGGACCGCTGCCGCTGCCCAAAGACTAATTGAGCGACTCGGCGGCGAAGTCTGCGGATTCGGTTGTCTCATCGAACTCGGCTTCCTAGCAGGCCGTCAGAACCTGAAGGGCTTCCCGATCACCGCCCTCATGGAGTTTTAAATGATAAAGCGCGCACTAGCACTTACGGCACTCATTCTCGGTTCAGCATTGGTGCTGGCTGCGGACAAGACCAAGGTCGCTGACCTTCTTGATAACCCAACCAAGTTCGACGGGAAAACCGTCACCGTCTCGGGCACGGTCAAGAAATTCAAGGCCAAGGAGTCCAAGGCAGGCAACAAGTACTTCACGTTCGACGTGGAGCAGGATGATGAAACCGTCCACATCTATGGACAAGGCGAGCTGGATCCTGCTCCTAAGAATGGCGACAAGGTAGAGCTCACAGGAAAGTTCACGAAACTCAAAAAGGTTCGCGATCTCGAATTCAAGAACGAGATCGACATCACGCCAAAGAAGGGTGAGAAGTACGCCCTGAAGATCCTGAAGTAAGACAGCTTATGTCCAACTCGGCCCCATTGCTGATGGTAGTAATGGGGCCGACTGCTTCAGGAAAGACCGATCTTGCCGAGAGCCTAGCGCAACATCTAGACGCCCAGCTCATTAATGCAGACGCCTTTCAGGTGTACCGACACATGGATATCGGTACGGCAAAGCCGACTCAAAAAGAGCGGTATGCCCTCCTTGATTTGAAAGACCCGAACGAAGAATTCGGCGTCGGCGAGTGGCTTCGTCTGGCAGAGACCGCTCTCCGAGAGGTGTACAAGGTTGGCCGCTCAGCGGTGATTGTAGGCGGCACAGGGTTCTACATCCGGGCTCTCACAGAGGGGTATGCCGATCTCTCTCCTGCCCCCGATCCAGCCCTCAGGTCTCTGCTTCAAAACAGGCTTGAAACCGAAGGACTGGACGTGCTCGTATCAGAACTCCTTGGGCATCTGCCGAGCGCCGCGCAGTCGGTTGATCTGAAGAACCCGGTGCGCGTTACTCGAGCACTTGAAAAGCTGGCGACGTCCTCAGATCCCATTCAGGTCGATCTGCCGGGATTTGTCCTCAAAAAGCTCGCAATCATCCCTTCAAAAGAGGAATCAACGTCCCGAATTCAACAACGATCCGCCAATATGATGCAAAATGGTTGGATTGAGGAAGTCGAACGACTCAGGTCGCTTGGCTTCAACAATACGGATCCAGGTTTTCGTGCGATCGGGTATCGAGAAATTTGGTCCTACCTTAACGGAGAGGTTTCCCTTGATGTTTGCCAGGACCTAATTGTTCGAAGCACCGTTCAGTACGCAAAGAGACAACGAACCTGGCTGAACAAGGAACCAAGGTTGAATATCTTCACCACCGTCCCGAGTTTGGCGGAAGCGTTAGGTTGCGCTGGGCCGTAACAACTAGAAGGCTAACTGTTTCCATGGGTAAGGCAATCAATCTTCAAGATATGTTTCTCAACCAAGTCCGAAAAGA
The DNA here is from genome assembly GCA_964471545.1 of uncultured Fimbriimonas sp. Lineage (GTDB taxonomy): Bacteria > Armatimonadota > Fimbriimonadia > Fimbriimonadales > Fimbriimonadaceae > Fimbriimonas. Next base: position 32,508 of record CAYYJX010000012.1, read on the forward strand.
GGGCGTGGGGGTAACGATCTATCTCACCAATTCCGTTCAACTTCGCGGACACGTTCGCGGCTTTGACGCATTTACGATTTTGTTAGACACGGCTGGAAAGCCGACTCAACTGGTTTATAAGCACGCGGTTGCGTCCATCGTCCCGACGAAGGCCGTCGGCACGTACAAGTCGCCATCGGAACTGAAGGACGACGGCACCGAATAAGCTCTTGATTCTCCCGTTCGCAAAACTTCAAGGTACGGGCAACGACTTCGTCCTCATGGAAGCAATTCCTGAGGACGAACTAGCGTTGGGATACACCGAGCTCGCCAAAACCGTCTGCGATCGTCGCCGCGGAGTTGGCGGAGACGGGCTCATTACCGTTGATCGCCTTAAGGGCGTCCGAAAAGGCGTTCCCCGATTCCAAATGGAAATGTGGAACCCAGATGGGTCCCGTTCTGAAATGTGCGGGAATGGATTACGATGCGCCGCCCTCTTCTTCGAGTCTCTTTTGGATGAAGACGAGAGGGCCAAGGAATTCAATGAGTTCGATGCGGAAACCGGAGCCGGGCGATTAATCGTTCATCGAGACCCGATTGGATACCGTGTCGACATGGGTCCAGCCCGACTATCTACCGATGCCATTGGAATGAAGGTGTCCCCGGCCGATTCTTTCATCGACCAGCCGATTGGTGGGGGTGTGAAGGGTACGGCGGTTTCTATGGGCAATCCCCACCTTGTGCTGTTTGCAGGCAACCTTGAGGCCATCCAACTTGAACGGGATGGGCGTCTGCTAGAGAATCACCCTTACTTCCCCAATCGAACCAACGTTCACTTCGTGCAAGTGGTTGACCGGAACACTGTGAAGGTTAGGATTTGGGAACGAGGAGCCGGAGCAACGCTTAGTTGTGGCACGGGCGTTTGCGCCGTCGCAGTGGCGTCATTCCTGAACGGCAAAACAGAGCGGGATGTTCAGGTGCACGTTCCAGGCGGAACACTCCACGCCAAATACGAAGAGTCCGGTCATGTATTTCTGACCGGACCCGTGGCACACGTATTTAGCGGCGAGATGACAATCTAATCCGCTTTAGGCAGCACTTTTCAAACGCTCTTCCAGAGACTCTCGACTTCCTCCAAGGAAGTCCAAGAACTCTAACCCCACGCCGCCGCGCTCTTTGCTCTGATGAGCAACCATCGCGAAGGCCGAGAAGGATTCTCCGTCCGGCATGGTCGTCTTGAATTCGACAAGACTGCCCATTGCGATCTGAGGTTCTACCGTCACCCAAGCTCCGCCCGCGGAAACATCGACGGTCTCCCCCTGGAAGACGGTGAACACTGTGGCGCCTCGGCAATCCATAACCGCTCGAAGGCTGACCGGAAGCGTCATCTTGTAACGCGTGTACTGCCGTCGGTCGACTTCCTTCCACTGGGTGTGTTGAATCTCTAGGGCATAGCCGCTCTTCCAAGGCTTAACCGCAACAACGTCGGCTTCGCCCTTCACGACATCATCCCCTCGATGCCACACCATGATGACTGCCTGAGGGAGACCAAGACCGGTTACGCGCGCGTCTTTGGTAAACAACACTAACGGCGCTTCAGACGTCACGATGCAGTTGACCGCCATAGGCTTCCCGTTCACGAAGAAGGCGGCGATGACCGTGTTGTTGAGCGTCGGATGATTGCTGACTGGTGAATCCGTTGCCACATTGGTACTATCGGCAAAGAAACACACGGTCTTTAGCGCGCAAGAAAATCCTGGCAACGCTGTCAGGCTAAAACTTCCCTTTCCGAATGCGATCCATTTCTCGACGCGTGTCGTTCTTGGCAATCTGATCGCGCTTGTCGTAATCCTTCTTGCCCCGCCCCAAACCAATCTTCAGCTTGACTCGGCCATTTTTGAAGTAGAGCTCTAGCGGGAGCAGGGACAAACCCTTCTCCATGGATTTGCGTTCAAGAACATTCAATTCCTTCCGGTGCAGAAGAAGCTTCCGGTCTCGTCGCCGTTCAGGGGTGAAGTGGCTCGATTGCTTGTAGGGTTCCACATCTAGGTTGATCACCCACAATTCGTCGTTGACAAACTTGCAGTAAGCGTCCGTCAAGTTCGCGTTGCCCAGGAAGATGCTCTTTACTTCCGACCCAACGAGCACAAGCCCGGCTTCCACATCCTCTAAGATGTGGTAGTCGAATCTGGCCCGACGATTCTGGATCGTCTTTGGCCCCTTGGGCTCTTCCGAGCCCTTACCCTTTGCTTTAGCCATAGGATTGCGCAGAATGCGCGATTGGGATGACCTAGTGTACTCACTTGATTCTGGAGTTCTTGTGCTGATAGGGCGTTTGGGAACGGGGAGCACTTGCCAAGAGTTATCACTAAGGACCCCGCTGACGGGTAACTTGAAAAGCAATGAACCGATGGATTCTTTCTAGCGCATTGGTATTGGCGCTTGTCGGCACCGGATGCAATGGCGGATCTTCTGATGCTGCATCAAACGCATCCGGTCAAAACAAAACCACCGATGGCAAGCCTGGCGATAGCAAGGCGCCCAAGAACGTACTTGGCGAGCTCAAGGAGCTGAAGGTGGAAGACACCGCTCCGGGAACGGGCAAAGAGGGAGCAAAACCAGGCGACCTGCTTGCAGTTCAGTACAAGGGATATCTCGGCGACGGAACCGTCTTCGACTCCAATATGGGCGATGATAAGGAACCGTTCATGCTCCTTCTCGGGCAAGGAATGGTCATCCAGGGTTGGGAACAAGGCCTCATCGGCGTGAAGCCCGGTACGAAGCGCAAGATTTCTATTCCTTGGAAGCTCGGCTATGGCGAGCAAGGCTCGGGCGAAAAGATTCCGCCTCGAACGGACCTCTACTTCGACGTCATCATCCACGACGTTGTGAAGTCCGACGATCAGCAGGTCGTGGTGGTCAAGGACATCAAGGTCGGCAACGGAAAGGCCGCCAAGTCGAACTCTATGGTCACTTTCCACTACGTTGCCACTTATCCAGGCGGCAAGATCTGGGACTCCACCAAGAAGGAAGGTAAGCCTATCTCGCAACGGCTTGGGCAAGGAACCCTCATTCCAGGTCTGGACTCTGGCATCGAAGGTATGAAGGTTGGCGGCAAGCGAACCATTAAAGTTCCGCCCATGGTCGGATTCGGCCCTTCGGGTCGCGCAGGCGTTCCGCCGAACATGATCCTGAACTTCGAAGTCGAGCTTCTGAACGTTCAGTAAGCACCCTCTAAAGAGAAATGAAATCGGGCTCTGATTTCCTCAGAGCCCGATTTTCTTTTAGTGGAAGTAGCTTGCGCCGTTGATATCGATGATGACGCCGCTGAGATACGAAGCGTCGCCGCTCAGCAGAAAGTCCACAGTTGCTGCGCAATCCTCGGGAGATGCCATGCGCCCCAGGGGGATACCTGCGAGAATCTCTTTTAGCCTGTCGTCCATACCGTCTCGCGCCATCGCCGTGTCCACCCAGCCGGGAGCGATTCCAAAGAGCTGAATGTTCTTTGGCGCCAACTCGACTGCAAGGCTGCGGGTGACGTTGATCAACGCCGCCTTCGAAGCAGCGTAAACGGCTGCGCCGGGCTCTCCGCGGAATCCGACTCGGCTGGCGACATTCACGATCTTCCCGTCTCCGCGTAGCACCGCATCGGCAATAAAGAGCTTCATCAACCGAAGGGGAGATTCAAAGTTAACTGCCATCGTCTTGTGGAAGACGGCTTCGAATTCAGCATCACTCGCCGAGGCGAATTCGCTTTGTAAGTAAACGCCGGCATTGTTGACCAGTCGGTCGATCATGGCAAGGCCCCGGGCAGCGTCGTACACCTTGAAAACATTGCGGGGATCGGAAAGATCGCCCGTAACGGTTCCAACTACGGCTGATCCCAAGAGCTTTGCTGTTGCTTGCAACTCCGAAGAATCCTTTGAGGCGTGAAGGACAAGGCTGTGACCGGAAAGGGCCAAGCGCTTCGCAATCGCCTTTCCAATGCCTCGTGAACTACCTGTAACGAGTGTCGCCATCGAATCCCAAGTTTACGCTCCCGCCGAAGCCGCAGTTCCCCTAGTTCGTTAGTCCCTTTCAAGGAACGAAGTGAGATTCCTAGTTGGTGTGCATCAATAAACACCGTTAGAATGGGGACATGCGCTTGATCGTTGCGGGATCATTCATTGCCTTGGTTACGGGTTTAACCATCGCAACCGTTTCACCGGAGTCGAAACCGAAGACGGTCAAGAATCCAACCTACGCGGAACACGTTGCCCCTTTGCTCAACGCGAGATGCGTGGAGTGCCACCGACCAGGCGAAGTTGGTCCCTTCAGCTTGGTGGGCTATGAAAATGCGAAAAAGCGGAGCGCGATGATCGCTGCTGTCACCGAGTCTCGGCAGATGCCTCCTTGGAAGGCCGTTGAAGGATACGGTGAGTTCCACGACGAAAACAGGCTCACAAGAGAGGAGATCTCCCTGCTTGTGACATGGGCAAAGAACGGTGCGCCGCGCGGCGACGCTAAGAAGGAGCCAAAATCTCCAGAATTCAGCGGGGAATGGTCGCTCGGACAACCAGATAAAGTGATCAGCGCCTCCAAGCCCTTTAAATTGGGTGCTGAAGGAGAAGACGTCTATCGCAACTTCGTGATCGATCCCGGCCTGACTGAGACGAAGTACGTGACAGCCATTGATGTGAAGCCAGGGAACGCTAAAGTTGTTCACCACGTGATCGCGTTCCTCGACCCTTCTGATCAAGGTCAGAAATTGGCGGCGAAGCAAAACGACGGTCAAGAGGGATATTCCAGTTCCGGAGGCGGCGTCGGCTTTATTCCTCGTGGCGCACTCGGAGGTTGGGCACCAGGAGTTCGAGCGCGTTTCCTGCCCGATGGCATCGGGTACAAGCTGGCACCAGGCACCAAAATCATCATGCAGGTGCACTATCACAAGAGTGGCAAGGAAGAGACCGACCTGACTCGCGTGGGTCTCTATTTTGCGGATAAGCCCGTGGCCAAGGAGTGCTCCATCTTCTGGGCTGCCAATCCCATCTTTCGAATCCCGGCCGGTGCTGACAAGCACCGCGTTCGATGGGATACGCCCATTCCAGCCGATATCACCGCTTACTGGGTCATGCCCCACATGCACCTTCTCGGCAAGTCGATGAAGGCGTGGATAAAGAAGAAGGACGGATCAGAGGTCCCGCTTGTACACGTGGACTCTTGGGATTTCAATTGGCAACTCGTTTACAGCCTCAGAGCGCCTCTAAAAGTAGAAAAGGGTTCGACTCTGTGCGTCGAGGCGTACTACGACAACTCCACGGGCAACCCAAACAATCCGAGTAATCCTCCCAAGGCCGTTAGTTGGGGTGAAGAAACGACCGATGAAATGGCGCTCCTCGTTCTAAATTACACCCGCGGCTGGTAAAGCAAGAAAGAGGGGCGACTCAAAGGAGTCGCCCCTCTTTTCTTTTGTCAGGCTATTTAGCGCCCGAGGCCGTTCCACATGCGATCGAGTTCGAGCGCCGTGGTTCCTTGCCCAACCAGTTGGTTGATCGGCGTGAACTTCACGTGTCCATCGAGGAAGTTGACGAGTACGGATCGTCGGTCAAATCGACCCCACAGCTGACCTTGCGTTCGGGCATCGAACGGACGAGCCGCAGGATCGGCAGCGCTTGCGTTCAACCAGAAGGAAGGAGCCTCGATTCGGTGGTAACCGACGGCGTTGCGGACCACAGGGCGACCGGGCGAGACGATGTCTTTACCCGTGGCTTCGGCAAAGGCAACCGTATCTGCGGACGACTGAAGTGAGGTCGCACTTACCCCGCTGAACTGGAGCACTCCGTTCGATCCCGCCCGTTGGGTGTTCAGATAGCGAGCGTTCATTCCATAGCTGGGATATGCACCCATGAGATACCAGTAGGCGCACCCCCTTTGATCGAATCGCCCGAACTGAGGGCACGATGCCCATCGCATGGTCGGATCTTCTTCTCGATCCATCGGGCAGAGGAACATCTCCGCATTCTTGGAGTAGGGCTGCAGAAGAACGGGATAGAAGAAGAAACCGTTCGTTGAGAAGAACTGGGTGTTGGGCACGGCCGCTGCTGGGCTGAACCAACGAAGCGGAACCGTCACGTCCTCGTAGTCTGCCATGTACAACGTGTGAGAGGTCGACACCTGCTTCATGTTGCTAAGGCTCGCCGTTTTCTTCGCCGCAACCTTCGCTTGTGCGAAGACTGGGAAGAGGATCGCTGCAAGGATTGCGATGATCGCAATCACCACGAGCAGTTCGATGAGCGTGAAACCGTTTCGTTGCCGCATGAACATTATGATTGTCAATTTGAGGCGGTGTTTATTTGCCTATTTTGACGATCATTTGCGGGACATAATCCTAGGGACGATTTCCAACACCGTAGTCAGAGAACCGTTAAATTGTGCAAATACGGTTACATGCCTACTGCAGTGTATTGGCGTAACCCGTGTTTCCAGAGAATTCTCGCTCCCAAATAACACCCAACGACCCAAGCAAGTTGCACTCCTATGAGCCCCCAAGCCGAAGGACCGGACGCACGCCCAATCAAAATCTCCGTCGGCAGACCTGTGGTGTAGTAGAACGGGAAGAACATCGCAATCTTCTGTGCCCACTGCGGAAGGAAGGCAACCGGGAAGAGCTGTCCGGAGAGGAACAGCATCGGTAGGTAGTAAAGCTCGAAGATTGCCATAGCCTCCTGAACAAAGAGAGCAAGGAGGGCCATCATGGTCACGAATGTAAAGCTCACCAAATGCCCCAGGAGGAATGAGATCCAGAACTCTGGTCCAAGGACGAGCCGAACATCGGTGAGGTGTGCCCGATAAAGCCAAAGAAAGAGGAGAAAGAAAGGCGCGAACAGACTTAGCCGAACGATGCGCCAGGTGAGATTCCGAAGAAAGGTGACCTGGTACCAGCTCATTGGGCGAATGATCTGCGTCGAGAACTGCCCTTCCTTGATTTCCATGGCGATCTCCCACATGATGTGGCTCGTAACGAACGACCCTACAAGGAGCATCGCAAGGTAGTACACCACGGTCTCCCCTGCGTTGAATCCGGCGATTAAACCGCTTTTCGCAGCGCTAATCCACACCATCGGCATGGTGATAGCCGTAGTCACGTCGGTAAGGATCCAAATGACGCCGCTAGCCCGGTACGCCATAGACTCTTTGAAGTAGATGCCAAAGACAGCTAGAATCTTTCTCCACCAAAGAGCCATAGGCACAATCATGCACGAAAAAACGCCCCGATCGGTAGGATCGGGGCGTTTTTGCTGAAAGCGTCTGCTTCCTTACTTCTCTCGGATCGGAAGACCGAGCGCCTTCAAGAAAGCTCGCGCTTCTTCGTCCGTCTTAGCGGTGGTTACGAAGATGACGTCCATACCGCGAATTCGATCGAACGTGTCGTAGGGGATCTCAGGGAAGATCAGCTGCTCTTTGAGACCGATGGCATAGTTGCCTCGACCATCAAACGAGTTCGGATTCAGACCTTGGAAGTCTCGAATTCGGGGGAGAACCACCGTCGCGAGCTTGTCGAAGAAGTGATACATTCGGTCGCCGCGAAGGGTGACTTTGCATCCGATCTTCATGCCCTCTCGGACCTTAAAGTTAGAGATAGCCTTCTTTGCTACGGTCGTGATCGGCTTTTGACCAGCGATCAGGGTGAGGTCTCGAAGAGAGTTCTCCAGGTGCTTGGGCTCCTTATCGGTGGTGCCCGTACCCATGTTGATCACGATCTTCTCGAGCTTCGGGATTTGCATCACCGACTCGTAGCCGAATTGCTCTTTGAGCTTCGGAGCGATCTCTTTCTGATACTTCTCTTTCAGACGCGGTTGGATGTTGACCGACGTACCCGTAGATGCGGTTGCTTTTTCTTTCTTAGCCATTGTCTCGGTTGCCTGATTGCTGACCAGGCGCTAGTCTTTGCTTCCCTCTCGCTTACGCCAGAGGGAAACGGAATTACTTGTTGTCCGAAGTGATCGGAGCGTCAACGATGACTTCGCCGCTCTTCTTGGAGAAGCGGACCTTCTTGCCATCGACAACTTTCTTACCCAATCGCGTGGGCTCTCCGGTCTTCGGATCCAGCACCATTACGTTGCTGATGTGGATCGGCGCAGGGATCATGATCCGTGCGGATCGCTCACCTTGCATGCGAGCCTTTCGGTGCTTGACGACCACGTTCAAAGGCAACGGTTGCTCTGGGTTCTCAGGGTTGTCCTTGAGAATGATGACCTTGCCTTCCTTCGCGCTGACGGCAGCAACAAAGCCCTCTTGGCCCTTGTCCTTGCCGGCAATGATCCGGACCTTATCGCCCTTGCGGATCTTAACCTTGATCGGCTTGCTCAGTCGTTTGATTTCTGCTTTGGTAGGCATGGTTTAAAGCACCTCCGGAGCCAGCGACACGATCTTCATGAAGTTCGAGTCACGCAGTTCACGAGCGACCGGGCCGAAAATTCGGGTTCCTCGGGGCTCCATGTTGTTCGGGTTGATGACGACGCATGCGTTCTCATCAAACTTGAGCGTGCTGCCATCTTGCCGTCGGACCGGGCGAGTCGTTCGAACGATAACCGCCTTGATCACGTCGCCCTTCTTAACGGGCATGTTGGGGGTGGCCGATTTTACGGAAGCGACGATAACGTCACCCACGCGACCGTACCGGGGCTGCGATCCTTTGAGAACTCGGATACACATCACCGTTCGAGCGCCGGAGTTGTCCGCCACCTTCAGTCTGCTGAATTGTTGAATCATTTCTGTTTCCTCTTTCAGAGGCCGTCCTGACCGGAGTCAGGGTGGGCTTGAGTAGCCTCCCCAGAGTGTTTTGGGGAGGCGGGTTTTTACTTGACCTTTTCGATGATCTGGGTGACTCGCCAGCGCTTATCGCGGCTCAGAGGTCGGGTCTCCATGATCTCTACGGTGTCTCCAATGTCGCATCCGAGTTCATCGTGCGCCTTGAACTTCTCCGAACGAATAACGACCTTGCCATACAGCGGGTGCTTGATTCGTCGGACGGTTCGGACCACGACGGTCTTCGTCATCTTGTTCGAGACGACAACGCCTTCTCGAACCTTTCGGGTGTTTCGTGCTTCCGCCATTAGCTGTTACCTCGCTGCTTCTCGGTGATAACCGTGAGAATTCGCGCGATGTTGTGTCGTCGCGTCTTCAGCCCGGTGGTATCCGCGGATTGGCGGAACACTAGGTCTCGTCGCGCCTTAAAGAGCGCCGCCTTCTCTTCGCGAATCATCGCTTCGAGTTCGGGCACCGACTTCTCGCGCAGTTCCTTAGCTTTCATGTCTTTCATTCGTCAGGCTCCTTACTCGGCGCTCGCTCCTGCGGCGGCCTTCTTTGCGGCAGCTGCGGCAAGTGCGGCATTCTCTGCATCGGCAAGTTCCTTGTCCAATTCTTCCTTGGTGTAGAACTTACAGCGCATCGGCAGCTTGAAGATGGCGAGTCGCATCGCTTCTTTTGCCAAGTCAACATTAACCCCGTTCATTTCGAACAGAACGCGACCCGGCTTGACGACGGCTACCCAACCTTCAACGCCCGCCTTACCTTTACCCATACGGGTTTCCAGCGGCTTCTTGGTATACGACTTGTGCGGGAAGATCCGGATCCAGACTTTTCCACCACGCTTGATGTGTCGGGTCATCGCAATACGAGCGGACTCGATCTGTCGCGAGGTGATCCATGCCGGCTCTTGGGCGACGATGGCGTACTCGCCAAACGACACCTTGTTGCCCTGCGTGGACTTGCCCTTCATCCGACCGCGCATCATTTTGCGTCGGCCTTCCTTAACTCGCTTCGGCATCAACATTAGCTGTTACCTCCCTGATTCTCGGCGGGAGCTTCCGTTCGAGTGCTTGCAAACGCTCGATCTCCGCGATCTCCACGATCTCGACGATCTCGTCGCTCGGGTCGGTCATCGCGTCGTCGCTCTTGCTGAGCTTGCATTACTGCATCCAGCTCTCGCAGTCGCTTCTCCGGAAGGACTTCACCCTTGTAAATCCAGACCTTGCAGCCGACCGATCCGTAGATGGTCTTTGCTTCGGCAAAGCCGTAGTCGATGTCTGCTCGGAGGGTGTGCAACGGAACCTTGCCCATCATATCGCCCTCGCGTCGTGCGATTTCCGCACCGTTCAATCGACCAGAAACCTGAATCTTGATACCGCGACCGTTGAGGCGTACAACGCGAGTCATCGCTTGTCGCATCGCACGTCGGTGGCTAATTCGCTTCTCAAGCTGCGCGCAAACGTTTTCGGCGACGATCTGTGCATCGAGTTCCGGTTGTCGGACTTCGGTGACGTTGACCTGGACGCCCATCGTCGGATCCTCTTCTCGGACCATCTTGTTCAGCACCTGAGTCAGAGCATCGATACCCTTACCCTTTTGGCCGATGATGGCACCCGGTCGAGCCGTGAAGATGTTGACCTTCAGTCGGTTTGCCGCGCGCTCGATCTCAACTCGGGAAACGCTGCCCAAGCCGACCTTTCGCTTGATGTGCTTGCGGATTTGATCGTCGATGACGATTGCCTTCGCGTAGCCCTTCTTCTTGTAGAACCAGTGGCTGTCGTGACCTCGGATGACGCCGATACGCAGGCCAACTGGGTGAATCTTCTGACCCATTAGTTCTCCACCTTCTCTTCAGAGGTCGATGCCTCTGCATCGGTCGTCGTCGCTTCGACATTGGTCTCTTCGACCGTCTCTTCGACTACCGGAGCCGCGGCTTCTACCGGAGCATCCTTCTTAGCGGGCTTCTTACCCTTCACCGCAAGCGTCGGTCGAGCCTTAGGCTTGGTGCCGTGCGGCTTCACAACTGCGGTCGGTTCGACATCCTCAACAACCACGGTGATGTGGCTGGTCTTCTTGATGATTCGATTGCCTCGACCCATTGCTCGGGCTTGCATTCGCTTCAAGCGGGGCCCTTCGTCAACGGTGATCGCAGCGATCTTAAGAGCTTCCGGTGCGAGATTGAAGTTCTCAGCAGCATTAGCCATCGCGGAGATTAGAGTCTTGCGAAGCATTTGCGCGCCCTTGCTCTTGTGGAATCGAAGCTTGTGAGCGGCCGAAATTGCCGTCATGCCGCGAACTTCATCCGCAACGATGCGCACCTTTCGAGGCTGAACTCGGACGTATCTGGTAATTGCTTTTACTTCCATAGTTCCCTCTTAGCGGAGTCGCGCTCCTCGCTCCGGAAGACCACCTGCGTGGCCTCGGTACGTTCGCGTCGGAGCGAATTCACCGAGCTTGTGACCAACCATGTTCTCGGTAACGAAGACCGGAACGTGCTTGCGCCCGTCGTGAACAGCGATGGTGTGGCCGATCATGTCAGGAATGATCGTCGATCGCCGGCTCCATGTTTTGATGAGTTTCTTTTCGTTCTTGGCGTTGAGTGCGTCCACCTTCTTCATAAGGTGGTCGTCAACGAAGAACCCTTTTTTGAGACTTCTTCCCATTCGTGTTTCCTGTGTTGACCTTCACTCCGAACTTTCGTTTTGGAGTGGGCAGTGCACTGCCTTGCCCGACCGCGTTCTGATTTACCAGAACACGATCGGGCAATGAGATTTACTTACCTTTTCGTCGGCGAACGATGAATCGATCGGTCCGCTTGTTGCTTCGCGTCTTTTCACCGAGAGCCTTGTTGCCCCATCGGTCGACCGGACCCTTCTTGCGTCCGACCGGCGACTTGGCTTCACCACCACCGTGTGGGTGGTCGCGAGGCGATTTGACGACACCGCGAACGTGCGGGCGTCGACCAAGATTTCGGTTCTTACCCGCCTTACCCAGCGACTCGTTCTCGTGATCGGAGTTTCCGACCTCTCCAACGGTTGCTCGGCAGGTGTTGTGAACCATGCGCATTTCGCCAGACGGGAGTCGGAGGGTCACGTAGTTACCCTCTTTCGCCATCACCTGAGCGGCGGCGCCTGCAGATCGGACCATTTGGCCACCCTTGCCCGGCTGGAGTTCCACGTTGTGGACTAGCGTACCGAGCGGGATGTTCTTCAACGGGAGTGCGTTGCCCGGCAGGATGTCTGCTTCAGGACCGCTCTCCACGCGTCGACCAACTTCCAGATTCTTAGGAGCCAAGATGTATCGCTTCTCGCCGTCCATGTAGTGGAGCAGCGCGATGCGGCAAGTTCGGTTCGGATCGTATTCGATCGCCGCGACCTTAGCCTCGACACCATCCTTCTGTCGCTTGAAGTCGATGACTCGGTAGCGTCGCTTGTTGCCGCCGCCACGGTTCGCCATCGTAAGTCGACCGAAGTGGTTTCGACCACCGGACTTCGTCAGCTTTCGAGTTAGGCTCTTTTCTGGTTTGCCCTTGGTAACTTCCTCGTAGGAGGCAATCGCCATAAAGCGACGGCCCGGAGAGGTCGGCTTAAGTTTTCGTACTGCCATTTTTAGACTCCGTAATCCTCCAGGAGTTGACCCTTGGCAAGCGTGATCACGGCCTTCTTGCGATCCGGCTCGTAACCGGTGCTTCGCTGACCGCGTCGGCGCTCTCGACCAAGAACCTTGATCGTTCGAACGGAGGTGACTTCAATGCCCTCTCCCTTCTTCTTGCCATCGTTGTAGATTGCTTCGATCGCTCGCTTGATCTCGATCTTGTTGGAGTCCTTAGCAACGATGAACGTGTACTTTCGCACAATCGCGTTCTCGTCTTTAATTTGCGGATCTCCGTAAGAAAGCTTCACCGACTTCTCGGTGATGTGCGGAGCGATGATGATATCGTGCGGGTTCTTCACTTCGCCCAAACCTCCTCGATCTTGTCGAGAGCTTCCTTAGCAACCACGAGCTTGTGAGCTACGAGCACGTCTCGGGTCGAGAATGCTTGAGTCTTTGCCTCAGCATCTCGGCTCGGAGCGGTTCGAACCTCAACATTCGGAAGGTTGCGGAAGGATTTAATCGTCACTTCGTCGTAAGCCGCAAGGATCACGAGAACTCGCTTCACACCGTCGAGACCGAGCGATGCGAGAAGTGCGGTTGCGTCCTTGGTCTTCGGCGCTGCGAAGGAGATGCTGTCGACCACAGACACGTTGCCCGCCTCAAGATGAGCGGCAAGCGCGGTGAGGATCGAAGCTCGTCGCTCTCGCTTGTTGACCTTCTTTTCGTAGTCGCGCGGCTTAACAGCAAGCGCCATTCCACCGTGTGCGTAGTGCGGAGATCGGATAGAACCTTGTCGGGCGTTACCGGTCTTCTTTTGCTTGTACGGCTTGCGACCACCACCACGAACTTCGCTTCGGGTCTTCGCGCTTTGCGTTCCCTGTCGCTTGTTCGCTTCTTCGGCTACGACCGTTCGGTGAATTGTCGTATGCGACGCAGCGGCTTCTGCGAGCTTCGCGGAGATATCGCGAGTCCCGACCTTTTTGCCGTCTTTTCCTTTAATTTCGATAGATGCCATCGCGCTTAACCCTTCACCTTGTTGATGATCACTTGAGCGCCGTTAGGACCGGGAACGCTACCGTCGATGAGCAGAAGATTTCGCTCGGCATCGACCTTTACGATCTTGAGACCCTTCTGAGTAACTTGGTCGTTACCCATTCGGCCCGGCTTTCGAACACCCTTGAAAACGCGTTGCGGACCCGTTGCACCGCTCGAGAGCGGTCGTCGGTGGGTCATGTAACCGTGGGTCATGTGCTGACCGCGGAAGTGGTAGCGCTTAACGCCACCCTGGAAACCGCGACCCTTGGACTTACCCGTTACGGTCACAACTTCACCCTCGGCGAAGATCTCAACGTTGATCTCTTGACCCAGCGCAAAGCCGGATGCTGCATCAACGCGAAACTCCTTGAGAGTGCGCAGGTTCTTCCCTACGCCCGCCTTCTTCAGGTGGCCGTACTTGGGAAACGACAAGTTCTTATCTGAGATTTCGCCGAAACCGACTTGGACCGCGGTGTATCCGTCCTTGTCATCCGTTTTGATTTGGGTGACAAACACAGGACCCGCTTCCACGACGGTTACAGGCACCATCTTGCCCTCTTCAGTGAAGAGGTGCGTCATACCTATTTTTCGTCCGAGAATGCCTGGAAGCATTGATTACTCCTAAATTGCAGCTTCTAAACCGCTCGTCGAACCGTCGTAAGGAATGTCGCCCTCGCTCGGGAACGGGACATTCAGTTCGATTGCTAAGAAGCCGCTACGGCGACGCGCAAGCACGCCGACACGCAATCGTTAGTTATACCCAACGTTTTCCACCCTTCGCTAGAGGGTAGGTATGGGTCACTCGGTGCAAGAAACACCGAGAGATCAGTCGTCCAGAAAGCGAGCCCGGAGTTCGGGGGTCGGGATCATGCACGACTCCGATTTTCCAAACATTCGATACCGGTTACGAGCGACTAGGTTATAGACGGCGTTCCTCAACCCTCTAGGAAAGATCAGAAGTGTTCTTGCAAGAAGGTAGATCCCTCCCAGGTCTGAGATCGCCCGCAACGCGGCATCCGATCGATCGTAAGCCACACCGTTCCGGATGTAAATGAAGGAATCGAGCAACTTTCCGGACCAACCCGCTTGTTCTAGCAGCGATTGGCTAATGGGAGATTGGAGCGGCCCAAATTTAAACGCCGCGCGGGTATCGCGTTTGATCACCCATTGAATGAATCCGTTGCACAGGTTGCAGACGCCGTCAAATAGAAGCACTTGGCTACCTCCGCGAATAACCTCGCCTTGCCCAATTCCTTCTTCTGATCCGTGTTCGGCGTTCGTCAACAATGCAGTTCTACCCTTCTCTAACTTTCAAAACGACTTGAAAGTAGATTTCGTGGCATGAACCCGCAGAGACCGACAAGGGAGACAGATACAATCTTTCCCGTCGATGTCCAACCTCATTCGCAAAGCTCGTCCGTCCGACGACGTCCAGGTTCAAGATTGCATCAAAGCCGTTTACGACGAATATGGTTTTGGATGGTTTCCGGAGAGCTATCACCTCGATCTCTACACCTTTGAAGATTCTTACTTCAAGGCAGATCACTCATTTTGGGTTGCTGAAAATGCCAATGGGACCGTTGTCGGAACCATTGCACTGGTCCGCCACCCGCTCATTCCAATTGAATCCGGAGAAGAAGACGGTGTGGCGCTGGTTGATGGGGTGCGACGAGTTGCAGGCACCGACTGCTCGGTAGAGCGCCTCTATGTCCACCCCGAAGCAAGGAGGCAAGGAATCGCCCGTGCTTTGATGGACGCCATTCTTGCTGAGGCGAAGGATTGGGGATGCACCGGAATGGAAGTCTGGAGCGATAAGAAGTTCATTGGGGCCCACGCCCTATACCAAGGGATGGGCGCCGAACCTGTTGGCGACCGTTTGTGTCACGACCCAGATCAATCTCCTGAGTGGGGATTCCGCTTGCCCGTGTAATCGATGCAAAAGAAGAGCGGCTCGAAGTGTTCACTTCGAGCCGCTCTGCGTAACCAAGACTCAGACGCTAGAATTAGCCGCCGTTCTTGCCGCCCTTGCCGGGCTTGCCCTTTCCTGCGCCAGGGCCACCCGCACCGGGTCCACCTGCTCCAGGACCACCAGGTCGATTCCCCCACTGCTCTCGCATTTTCTTGCGCGCGGCTTCCATTTCCTTCTTGTATTGCGCTTGTTGCGGAGCGGTTAGGATCTTCTCCAGACCGTCGTTGTAGCCCTTCATCATGCTGCGGAACTCTTCTCGCATCTTGGAGCGATCGCCACCGCCTGCTCGACCCTTCTCCATGAGCTCCTTCATCTTCTTGCCCATTTGGTCCTTCAGGTTCTTGACTTGCTTCTTCTGATCTCCAGAGAGGTTAAGCTTCGCGAGGATCGGCTCATCCATCTGCATGGGGTTTCGGCGCATGCCTCCACCAGGACCACCTTGTCGCCCGCTGGGACCACCAGGTCCACCGGGACCGCCTTGCTTTTGACCACCCTTTT
>CAYYJX010000013.1:0-48174 GCA_964471545.1 uncultured Fimbriimonas sp.
GATCCGCGTGGGCGGAAAGTGCGTTCAGCTTCTCGATACGAGCCCGTACCTGCACTTCCTGACCCATGATCGAGACCTCCGGTTCGCCTTCCAACAACCTGCGACCAAGGGTGCCCTCTGCCTGATAGCCCGTGAACAGCACAATCGTCTCTTCCTGGCTTAGGCGGCGCAACAGGTGGTGCACAATCCGGCCCCCGTTCGCCATTCCGCTACCGCTGATGATGACCATGGGTCCTTGGCGGAAGTTGATCGACTTGGATTGCTCCCGATCTCGAAGGAAGGAAACGCCTTCTGGTTCCATCTCAGAGTTCCCTTCTTCCACCGAAATGAGCATGTCTTGATCGTGCTCTTCCTTGGCTTGTGCGTACAGCTGAGTCGCCGAGATGGCCATCGGCGAGTCGATGAAGATCGGGATGCGCTTCATTCGCCCCTCCGACTGCAGCTTCTTGAAGTAGTACAACAGTTCTTGGGTGCGACCAATGGCGAACGACGGCACCAGCACCGCCGAGCCCGTTTGCCAGGCGTCGTTCATGATCCGCTCCAGCTTGTCTAGGATGTTCTCGTCTTCGTGGTCTCGATTGCCGTAGGTGCTCTCGATGGTGCGATAGTCGCAGAAATCCACGGCTTCCGGGTCTTGAATGATGGGGGCGTTGTATCTGCCCAGGTCTCCGGACATCAGCAGGATGTCTCCGTCCGGCAGGGCGATCTCTGCCATCGCTGATCCCAAAATATGCCCGGCCCGCTTGTAAACCCAGCTCGCGCCTTCGGGTAGATCGTGCCGCTCGCCGTAGGTAAGGGTTTTGAACTTTTTCAGCGCGGCGTAGGCGTCTTCTTCGGTGTAAAGCGGCTGAGCGTTTACCTCTCCGCGCTTGCGCCGGTGGCGGGCATCTTCTTCTTGCAGTCGCGCGCTATCGGGCAGTGTTAGTCTAGCGATTCCCAGCGTTGCAGGTGTGGCGTAAATGGGTCCGCGATAGCCGTCTTTCACCAGCCTTGGGAGCAGACCGATGTGGTCGACGTGCGCGTGGGTAATCACCACCGCGTCGAGTTCGGACGGGTCGAACGGAAACGGATCGTCGTTTCGGTCTCGGGCAGATTTGGAGCCCTGAAAGAGGCCACAGTCGATGAGAACTTTGGACTTGCCGTACTGAAGAAGATGGCGAGAGCCCGTGACCGTCCTGGCTGCTCCGAAAAACGAAAGCGAATCCTTCACATTTCGGATTCTACACACAAGCTGTCATCAAGAGATGAACTGCTTATTGGAACGGCGGCCAGACAAAGCTGTCTTTGTTAAGCCGGTCCGATCGGAGCACCTCGGTGGTGTCGTCGTCAACGAACCACTTGCCGGACTTGCCTTTTCTCAGCGCGAGCCTCACCACGGGTCGATCATAGAAGTCACCGACCGACCATTCTTTGCCGACGACCAGAATCCACGCCTTATCTTTGGTGGCGGCAAGGACTTTCCAGTATTGAAGACCGCTATGGTCGTCCTCGGCGACGATCATGTCGGTCTCGTCGTACCATGCGCGCACGATCGGCTCCATCTCTTTGCGATGAATCGCCGTTTGAAGTTCGGTGAAGGCGAATGGTCCGCCTAGGGTGATCGCACAACAGATGAGCGTCGCCTTCGGGAAGTTGAATTCCGGCTTGCCGGGACCGACTTTGAAGAGAGCAATGATGAACGCAAGCAGAAAACCTGCGAAGCCCCCCGTCAACAGATACACAAGCCAGTCGATCATCCCAATCGCTTCATTCCATACGATGAATGGGGATCAATCCAGTAGTTTTGCTTGTGTGGGAGCCAAAGGCGATCCTGGGCGCGGTTTTTGGGGGTCGAACGGGTCGACGTGGATGGTGCAAATACATGGCGCTAAGGCCTGCTCAATCTGCGATTCAATTCGATCCGCCACGTCATGCGCTTCCACCACGCTCCATTCGCGTGGGACCACAATGTGGAAGTCGACGTAGTGCATCGCCCCGGAGTGCCTCGATCGGAGATCGTGGTACCCGTGGATATCCGGCTCGGAGGCCACGATCCTTCTCACCTGTTCCAGCTCATCAGGCTCGATACTGGTGTCGATCATCTCATTGAAAGCGGTTTTGCCGAGTCGAATGGCACCATAAGCAAGCCACGCGTTAATGCCGAGCGCAAACACGGGATCGGCGTATTTCCAGCCCGTTAACTTAGAGACCGCCAGCGCAACAATGACGCCGATGTTAGTCCAGAAATCCACCATCAGGTGTTGCTGGTTGGAGCGCAGGGCGAACGAGTTCGTCTTCTTGGCGACCTCGCCCACGTACTTGGCGGTGAGTAAACAGCCGAGACCGGTGACGATCATCAACGCCAAGCCCCAATCCAGCCCTTGAACCTCTTCCGGTTGGAACAGGCGTTGAACGCTTTGAATGGAGACAAAAGCGGCAAAGCCAAGAAGCATCACCGCTTCCACTAGTCCAGCCAGAGTATCGATCTTGCCGTGACCGTACGGATGCTCTTCGTCGGCGGGTTGCAGGGCGGCTCTTACCGAAACAAAGGAGATCGCCGAAGCGACGAGGTCACCAATGGCATGGAGCGCCTCGCTGAGAAGACTGACCGATCCAGTGAGTGCCGCGGCGACAAGCTTTAGTAGCGTCTGCGCAAAGTTGTAACCAAGGGAAACTCTTGCGGCAGTCTGAGCGGCAACTGAGGATTCTCCGGTGGAATCAAGGCCGCTCACCGCCCTCTATTATGCACTTTTAGTGACTGAATCGGGGCTTGAGGTAGGGGCGGCAGTTTGGGTGGGTGCCGGGAATCGCCGTGCCCAAAGGGCGAAAAGGATCATCACCACCGCAATGATTCCAACGGCCACCGGCCCCACTTCTTTGCTCTCCCAGAGAAGTTGAATGTTTAGGATGGTGACAACGGCGGCAATGATGAAACCGCAAACGACCATCCATTGAGGGTTTTTTAGATCGCCCATTTTCCGCTTGTCCGAGGTGATCATCACCAGCGGGAAAACGGCGAACGGTAACTGAAGCGCCAACACGATTTGAGACACCACCAAGCCATCAAGCGACTTCCCATGTGCGGACGTGACAAGGATCATCGCCGGAACAATGGCGATGGTCCGCGTGATAAGTCGGCGAATCCAAGGCTTGATGCGCCACTTGGTAAAGCCTTCCATCACCACCTGTCCGGCGAGGGTGCCGGTGACGGTCGAGGATTGACCAGAGGCCAAGAGGGCGATCGCGAAGAGCGTTGCGGCTCCGCCCGCGAGCACGGGCTTAAGAAGCTCGTGAGCCTTCTCGAGTTGATCGACAACCACACCCCTATCGTGAAATTGAGCGGCGGCTAGGATGAGAATCGACGCGTTCACAAAGAAAGCCATTCCCAAGGCGATGACGGTGTCGATGTTGCCGTTACGAATAGCCTCTTTCTTCCCTTCCGGCGTCCTTTCAAACGCCCGGGTTTGAATGACGGCACTGTGCAAGTACAGGTTGTGCGGCATCACGGTGGCGCCCAAAATGCCAACCGCAGCCGCCAGCGATTCTCCGGTGAGTCGCTCTTTGGGGATCATGCCTCCGAACACTCCCGCCCAGTTGGGCTGAGAGACCACCACATTGATGAGGAAGCAGACTCCGATCGTCGCCACAAGAGTGATGATCAACGCCTCCAGCTTTCGGAATCCGTACTTGGTGAGCGCCAGAAGAAGAAGGACGTCGAATCCGGTGATCAACACACCCATCCAAAGCGGGAGCCCAAACAGTAACTTCAAGGCGACCGCAGAACCAATGACCTCGGCGACGTCCGTCGCAATAATCGCGATCTCGCAAAGAATCCACAGGGCCATGGCAACGGGCTTGCGGTAGTAGTCCCGGCACGCCTGAGCGAGGTCTTTGTTGAGGACGATGCCCATGCGCACGCACATGGATTGCAGCACCATCGCCATGAGGTTGGAAAGAACAATCACCCAGAGAAGGCGGTACCCAAATAGCGAGCCGCCTTCTAATCCGGTAGCCCAGTTTCCGGGATCCATATAGCCCACCGAAACCAGAAAGGCCGGACCGGAGAACTTCAAGAACCGCCAGATGCCGGTGCCACCTGCAACCGAAACTGATCGGTAGGACTCTGGAAGCGAATGTTCCGAATCCAATTCCTCCTGTTGTTTAGTTTCGACTGCGTTTTGTAGCACTGGTTACATTCTAACCGAAGCCACCCGCGCAGAGCGCGCCTTAGTCGTGGAAAAGAAGCCAGCGATATTCGGAAACCGACCACAAGGGGGCACCTGCCGGCGGGTCGATGGCAACGGTAAAACCGCCTGCGGGTATCGGTTCCGGGAACTCGACCCCGAAAGTGGCAATCCTCCACCGGTTCACTCGATCCTGCTCTCCGCAAAACCATCGCCCTTCAAGCCGATCATCGACAAACACGCGTGCCTGACTCAGCCCATGAAAGGCATCGTATGTTCGGAAGAGGACGAACCCTTTCACCGGTCGGTCACTGTGAATGGTCCAGCGCATCTCGTTGAGATGGCACGCCATCGTTCTCGTTTCCACCGTGCCGTTCGACCATGTTGCAGTGAGTTCTTCTGGCTTAGAGAGGTTCTGGACGGTTAGGCCGTTGGCACGAAGCCCCTCGATGTTGGCCATCTTCCAGCCGCCAACAGAAGAGCTTCGAGTTCTCCCAATGAGAATCGAGGCGGAACCGATCGGGTGGCACTCCTGGAAGAAAGGAATCGGCATCTGGCGAGAGCCCGAGACGCACCGCCGCGCGCCGTCAATTTCGGCGTTGCCATCCACCAACCAACCCGCGCCGTGAAAGGTCGATGAAATGGACCTTTCCTCGGCTTCTGGAAGCTCAAAAGATCGAAATCGAAGCTCACACCCGGCGTGTTCGCGCGGGCCAACCACAAGGCTACGCCCCGGTAGAAGGTCGCACCGTTGGAGAGAGCCGGTTGCCGCTAAATCCAACCGATCACCGTTCGGGCCCAGCAACGTCATTGGGTTAGGACTTTCGGCAAACGATCGCGCCTCAAGGAACCCGGGCCCCTCAAACTCGCCCAAAACCAGTAATCGTTCCGGGAGGCGATAGAGTCCTTCCCCCCGATTCCATATGTAGGTAACCGCACGATGATCCGCCCGAATAACTCCGGTTTCGATAGGCTTGCTCAAGCTGTTTTTGGGCGAGGACATCGTCATGATTTTGTCGCTCTCGAAGAGCGAGACTCATCAAGAAAGCGCGGGTTCGTACCGATGTTAAAGGGGACTTTCATGGCATTCGATCGCAAGAACTCTGTATTGTTTCAAAACCGCGCGACCAAACGGGTGTTAGCGGAGCATTTGAAGAGTTGCCCCGTTTGCGATGCCTTGAATTCTAGCGATACCGAGTCTTGTTTCGTTTGCGGATGGCACGGTTCGTTCGAGCACGACTCCCACACCATCGAGCTTGGCCTCGACGATCTCCTTTCTCGCTGCCCGGAACTGGTGGAAGCGATGATCATGGAGGCCGAGGTGAAACAAACCTGGTGGGACAAGATAAAGAGCCGCACCTTGACGTTTCTCCGAAAGTCCAGAACGAAAGGCGTCGATATCCGGGTTTGATAGACTTTTCCACACGCTTTATCACCTTCGGTTGAAGGTTCTCCTTTGAAAAAGGGGTGTGGAAAACCCGTTGATAAATCCCTATTCGTGTGGAAAGCTCATCGCGCTAAACTAGGCGATTCCCTTTGAGCAACGGATGAGCAACCCTTCCAACCCGCGCATGCCTCTTTACAGTATCGAGGCGGAAATGTCGGTCCTCGGATCGATGATTCTTTCCACGCGCGCGGCCGAACAGCTGATCACGACGCTCACCGAGGACGAGTTCTACCGTCCTGCCCACCGCTTGATCTTTCGGGCGATGCGCCAACTGGTTTCCAATCACAAGGAGATCGACTTAGTCACCCTACGAGCCGAATTGGTTGAACGCGGCAACCTTGCCGACGTGGGCGGCATCGACTTTCTCATTGAGATCGCCGAGTACGTTCCCAGCGCTGCCAACGCGATGGACTACGCCGGGATTGTTCGCGATCGTGCGACCTTGCGAAGGCTGGAGGAATCGGCGGGCAAGATCATTGAGATCGTCCACAATCCGGACGAAGGCAATGCCTCAGATAAGGTCGATGCCGCCGAGCGAGTGATCTTCGAAGTCGGCAAGCGTCAACTCGGCAACTATTTCACATCCGTTGCTTCGCTCTCCAAAGAGTTCTTTGTCGACGTTGACACCATTGTGGAAACGGGCAAGCCCATGCAGGGCTTGTTCAGCGGCTTCTACGATCTTGATCGATTGACGACGGGCTTCTATCCGGGCGACTTTGTCATTGTCGGCGCCCGTCCTGCCATGGGTAAGACGTCGTTGGTTTTGGACTTTGCCATCAACGTCGCTCGGGGTCTGGGTAGACAAGACGGCAAGAAAGGCACGGTTGCCGTTTTCAGCTTGGAAATGTCCGGCATCCAGCTTGTACGCCGGATGGTCTCGATGATCAGCGGCATCTCTATGGGTGCGCTGAAGAGCGAAAAGGGCCTGAGTCTCGACGACTATCAACGACTCGCCGACGGCTGCGAGACGCTTCACGAATTGCCGATCTACATCGACGACGGCTCGGATATCACCCCTCTTGAGATGCGCGGAAAGCTGCGCCGATTAAAGGCCGAACACGGTTTGGACCTTGTCCTTATCGACTACCTTCAGCTGATGAAAGGGAGCCGCCGAACAGAGAACCGTGTGCAAGAAATCTCGGAAATCGCGCGATCGTGTAAGTCCATGGCCAAGGAACTCGGCTGCCCGGTGGTCGCGCTGAGCCAGCTAAGTCGTGCGGTGGAAAACCGAGACGACAAGCGCCCACAACTCTCCGACATTCGGGAATCGGGCTCCATTGAGGCAGAAGCCGACTTGGTCATGCTGTTGTATCGAGACAGCTATTACAAAGCCAAAGAAGAGCATCGACCCGAGGTTGAGAACTACGAAGAGGTGCAAGAGGCGGAGATCATCATTGCCAAGCACCGAAACGGACCTACGGGCAAGGTCATCCTTGGCTTCCAACCCGCCTTCGCTCGATACCGTAACCCGGTGCGAACGGGCGGCTACCGCTCGTCTGAAGACTGATCTTCCCGATTGCATTTCGGATCGGTCAAACTGAATCCGATGAAGATCTTGGTGGTCGGCTCCGGCGGTCGGGAACACGCCCTCGCGCTCAAACTTTCTCAGGATGCGGGAGTCGAGGTGCTTGCGGCTCCGGGCAACCCGGGAATCGCTGAGTTCGCCCCATGCTTTCCCATCGCTGCGACCTCCCTTGACGAATTGGTCGTCCTTGCGATCTCCGAGCAGGTGGACTTAGTCGTCGTGGGTCCGGAGGATCCGCTCGTTCTTGGATTGGCCGACATGCTTCGATCACAAGGCATCGCGGTCTTCGGTCCCAGTGCCGAAGGCGCAAAACTGGAGGGTTCCAAAGCGTTTTCCAAAGCGATCATGGAAGAGGCGGGCGTGCCCACAGCGGAGGGTCGTTCTTTCCAAGACGCCGGATCCGCGAAGGATTACATTCGCTCCAAATGGAATTCGGGCCGTAAAGTCGTCATCAAAGCAAGCGGAAACGCTCTCGGAAAGGGCGTAATCGTTGCCGAAACGCTTGAGGAAGCGATTCAGGCGGTCGACGATCTGAAGGCCCTTGGCGAGGCAGGAGACACTCTTGTTGTGGAGGATCGCCTGTTTGGGCGCGAGTTTAGTCTGCTGACGCTGGTGAACGGATCGGACATCTTCAGCCTGCCCGTGGCTCAAGACTACAAGCGCATCTTCGACGGTGATCAGGGGCCAAACACGGGCGGAATGGGCACCTACTCTCCAGTTCCGTGGATCAAACCCGAGTGGGTGGAAGCCTCCGAAGACAAGATTGTTCGCCCCGCTATTCAAGCCCTTCGCGCAAAAGGGATCGACTATCGTGGAGTCCTCTTTAGCGGCATCATGGTCGAAAACGATTCGGTCTTCTGCCTCGAATACAACGTCCGATTCGGCGACCCTGAAACACAGTCGGTGATGAACCGAATTGGATCGGGGCTCAGTACGGCTCTGTTGGCCTGCGCCCTGGGAGAACCTATTCCTGCGCTTCCAGTTTTGGAAAATGCCGTATGCACCGTCGTGGTCGCATCGGAGGGGTATCCGGGACCTGTGATCAAGGGTCGAGAAATCGCCTTCGGCACAGTGCCCCAAGACGTCACCGTCTACCACGCCGGAACATCAAAGGCGGAAAAACTCACAACCTCCGGCGGTCGCGTTCTAGGGATCACGGCAACGGCCGCCACTCTCTCCGAGGCACGATCACTCGCTTACGAAGGCGTGTCGCAGGTGTGCTTTGAAGGCATGCAGTTCCGCACCGATATCGCTTTGAGAGTCGAGGCTTAAACCGCAAGACTCTTCTTCATCTTGCGATGAGGGATACCGACTTCTTCAAAGGGTTCGCCAACAAGAATGTAGCCGAGGCCAAGGTAGAACGGCACCGCAGTCTCCCGTGCGTGAAGAGCAACCGTTTCATACCCGCGTTCGCGGGCGTGATTTTCGCACGCTTCCATGACCTTGCGCCCGAGACCTTGCCCCTGGCGAGCGTTGGCAACGGCGACCTGCCTAACCTTCACGGGATCCGTTTTTGCGGTCGGCCAGACAATGGTTGCGGAAGCAGATACCTCTCCTACTTCGGCAACCACCCAATGGGTCTGGCCCTGTTCCAGCGAGAGTTCAGCTCCCGAAAAGTCTAGACCAAGGGGAAAGCGAAGCACCTCTCGGCGCAGTTGGACGGCGGCCCAATAAAGCGCGGAATTGAACTTCGCTTCCAGGATCTGCATTAGCCCTTCGGTTTCTTAGGAGCGGTCTTTTTAGGCGCAGCCTTCTTGGCGGTTGCCTTCTTGGCGGTCGAGCTCTTGGTCACCGCTTTTGAAGTCGTCTTTGCCGCAGCGGCTTTCCCGCCCCGACCGGCGGTTCGTCCCGCTCTTGGCGTAGCTGGACCTGCCTCCCGCTTTTTCGCAAGCAGGGCTTGGGCCTGCTCAGCGGACAGCGTTGTGGGGTCCACGCCTCTCGGAATCGTTGCGTTGACTTCCCCATCCGTCACGTACGGCCCGAATCGACCGGGCATCACTCGAACCGGCCCAGCGCACCCTTGAAGTTCTCCCAGTTCAAGAAGGGGACCCGCTGCCTTGCGCTGAGGGCGCCCCTTGGGTTGGTTGAGAATTTCAACCGCTTCTTCAACGGTGAGAGTGCCACCTTTACGCCAGTCTTCAACGTTTCGGATCTCGGGTCCCGATTGAACATAGGGTCCGTATTGACCGATTCTAAAAACGATTGGAGCCTTCGTTTGCGGGTGCGCCCCAATCTCACGGGGGAAGGAACAAAGCAGCGCCAAGTCTTCTTGCGTCAGTTGTCGAGGGTTGACGTCGCTAGGAAGCGAAATCCAGGTCGGCTTCTCCTTGCGCTCGATCTCTTCCGCCGTACGCTCGACTTCAAGGTAGAAGCCGTTGCGACTCTTCAACAATAGGTTGCGACCCGTCACCGGGTGAGTCCCCAAAACCTCCGAACTGGAAGACTTTGATCCGAGCAGTTCAATCGCTTTTTCGACGGTTAGGTCGGCCGGGGCGAGATCGTCTGGAATGTTGGCGTACTGCTTCTTCTCTTGGTCGCCGAGCTGGATGAACGAGCCACCGTCCCTACCTGTGCGGACCACGATCGGCTCGCCCGTCTCCGGGTGAGTCCCAACTTCGAATCGAGGATAAGGGATTTGAGTTTTTCGCTCTTCGACAAGCGCGTGAAGACCGGGTCCCTTCTTGCCGCCCAGGAAGAAGTCCTGCAGATACTCGTGAGGCTCGACATCGCCTTGCGAGATTTCGTCCAGCGCCTCATCCATTCGAGCAGTGAAGCCAAGGTCCATCACTTCCCGGAAGTTGTTGTCGAGAACCTCGTTGACCATGCACGCGCGGAAGGTCGGGACGAGTTGTCGGCCCGCTTTGCGCACATAACCACGATCGACAATGACGCTGATGATGGACGCATAGGTGCTGGGGCGACCAATGCCCATCTCTTCCAACTTCTTAATAAGCGTCGCGTCGGTGAATCGTGCCGGCGGCTTGGTGGAGTGCTCAACCGAATCGACCTTGGCGATATCCAAAACGTCCTTCTCGGCCATCAGAGGAAGTCGCTTATCGTTCCCTTCCTCGTCGTCCTCTTTACCCTCGGTGTAGACCGCCAGGAACCCTTCCTTCACGACCTGCTTTCCAGATGCGTGGAACCGGAGATCCTTTCCGAGTGCCGATGAAGTGGAGACTTGCACCTCAACCTCTGTTCGGAGCACTTCTGCCGGCTTCATTTGACAGGCGATGGTTCGCTGCCAAATAAGTGTGTAAAGCTTCTTCTGGTCTTCCGTAAGGTAGCGAGCAACGTCTTCGGGTCGCCGGAAGGCGTCGGTCGGACGAATCGCTTCATGTGCTTCTTGAGCGTTCTTGACCTTATTGGAGTACTTCACCGGAGCCTTTGGCAAGGCATCGGGATACTGGCGCTCGATGAGCCCACGAATGTTGTTCAGCGCGTCTGCAGAAAGCGTAAGGCTGTCTGTACGCATGTAGGTGATGAGACCCACCGACTCTCCTCCGATATCGACGCCTTCATAAAGCGTCTGCGCGATCCGCATGGTGCGATCTGCGCTGAATCCAAACTTGCGGTTGGCGTCCTGCTGAAGGGTTGTGGTCATGAACGGAGCAGCAGGCTTTTCGATGCCCTCGTTCGTTTCAAGACGAACCACGGTGCCGTTACCCGCATCTCGAACGACCGTTGCCAGTTGCCCCGATTCTTCGCCGAGAAGGTGGCGAACGTTTGCCCCTGCCTTTAGCGCACCGGTCTCGTCATCGAAATCGCGCCCACTGGCAACGCGCACACCATCGATGCTTCGCAACTCTGCGGTGAAATTCGCCTTTTTGGCAGCGAAGTCTGCGCGCAGATCCCAGAACTCGGAGACTCGGAAATTGCGTCGAGCAAGTTCCCTTTCGACGATGAGTTTCACCGCTGGGCTTTGAACGCGACCCGCGGAGAGATTCTTCGCGACTTTGCCCCAGAGAACGGGCGAGAGCGCGTAGCCGTACAGTCGGTCGAGGATTCGGCGCGTTTCTTGAGCCTGCACCAAGTCTTCGTCAACCTCTCGAGGCGATTCGATCGCCTTTCGGATCGCATCTTTGGTGATTTCGTGGAAGGCGATCCGCTTGACGGTGACGTTCTTATTCGGGCGGAGCACCTGAAGCAAGTGCCATGAAATCGCTTCTCCCTCACGGTCTTCATCCGTCGCGAGTACGAGTTCGGACTTACCCTTTAGGGCCGATTGGAGTTTCTTGACCTGAGCGAGCTTTTCGGTCGGCACCTGATAAAAGGGTTCGAACCCATTGTCGATATCAACGGCGTACTGAGCCCACCACTTCTTCTTATGTTCTTCCGGGAGCCCCTTGGCATTCTCCGCGAGGTCACGAATGTGGCCGATACTCGCCAGCACCTCGTAATCGGATCCAAGATATCCACCGATGGTTTTTGCCTTCGCGGGCGATTCAACGATTACTAGCTTGGTTGCCATTGTTTCCTTGTTTCTATCGAATCCGTTCTCAGAATCCAGTTGCGTCTGTCTTGATCGGACGCTTTTGCTCTGATTGCACGACGCCCAAATGCCACTCTACGTTTCGGACTCCTCATTCAATCCTTTAGGTTCGGAGGTCCAAGAATTTCGACGACTCTCGACTTCTTTGGTTCGGAAGCCGCATCGCGAACGAACAATCATGGCTAATCTACCGAGAGAACGAACCGATCTGTCCGTTTTGAGCGTTAAAACTACACGAAGCGATGACAATGCGACGATTACCTGCCCTTACAATAGCGATTTTTGGCCTCGTGGCAGGCTCCGTCGCCTTCGTTCCCTCACTCAGCAAGTTTAATCGATCCTGGCAGCAGGCACCGTCTGCTCCAACCCGATCCTTCCTAGGACTCTTTGTGAAGGTTCCTCCCGGAGACCTGGTCAAGGTTGGTTACACCGAAGTGGTGACGGAACCTGCCGAGATCAATGGCAAACCGGGTACGCGATCTAAATCCAAAAGTCGAATTAAGATCGATCTGATCGGATCGAGCGTGGAGCAAAACATCGACTCCGTAACCGAATCCGTCGCCGGTCGACCCGTGCGCATGACGTCTCGCGTTGAGAGCGCGGGTCGATTCCAAACTTTGAACGCAGTTTTCGGTGAGAAGACCGTCAAGATCGAGACCGACAACAACGGCACCAAGCGCACGCAAGAAGTGGATATCCCAACCGAGGGAACGATCGTCGACGATCCGCTCAATGAATTTGTCTCTAAGAAAGTGAATCCGGGCACGGTCAAGACTTTCTGGATTCTGGATCCGACTACGGCTTCCTTCATCAAGAATACGGTCTCCGTTCTTGGCGTGCAGGACGTTGAGGTTCGCGGAAAAACCATGCGCGCGAATGCGCTCAAGATCGACGATCCCCGCATGACCATGACGGCTTTCATCTCGGACAACGGCGAGATGGTGAAGGCTTCCACAACCATCGGATTCGAAATGTGGCCCATCACAGAGGAGGAGGCCTTGGCAAAACCGGAGAATCCGAAGCAACCCGACCTTGCCGAGTTGACGAGCATAAAAACGACGCCCGTTTTGCAGAACCCCGCCGACCTGCTGAAACTGAAGATGCGTCTAACGGTGAAGGACCTGAAGAACATCCCTTCAGACGACTTTCAAACCGCCAAGAAGGACGGTAGCAACTGGATCATCGACGTCCACCCTCAGCTGTACGACAAAGCCAAGTCCATTTCCATCGCAAAGGCGGGCGCTCAAAAGAAAGAGTGGACAAAGGCATCGTTAAACATTCCCAGCGATTCGAAGCGCTTCCGAGATCTTGCGAAGAAGATTATTGGGAAGCGAACCGACGTCAAAACCGCTGCGGCAGCGCTTCGGGGCTACGTCTACAACACGATGAGTCCTAATGCGGGGATCGGCGTTCTCCGAGACGCCAACGAGGTGCTGGACTCTAAAGAAGGCGTTTGCCGAGACTACGCCATCCTCATGGCGACTCTATGCCGAGCCGCTGGAATTCCAACGCGCTTGGCAAGTGGCCTGGTCAACTGGGACGGTCCGTTCTACTACCACGCCTGGGTGGAAGTGTGGACCGGATACACCTGGCTTCCGTTTGATGCCA
The DNA here is from genome assembly GCA_964471545.1 of uncultured Fimbriimonas sp. Classification (GTDB taxonomy): domain Bacteria; phylum Armatimonadota; class Fimbriimonadia; order Fimbriimonadales; family Fimbriimonadaceae; genus Fimbriimonas. The sequence goes on from CAYYJX010000013.1 coordinate 13,233, forward strand.
CCTATCTTAAGAATCAAGTGTCGGCCGCGCATGTTAAACTAGCACAGGGGAACGTCGACTCCGCCTTTACCTTCACCGTTCTCGGTGGGGCGAGCATCGACGTTCTTGGGCAAACACGAGCTAAGAAGCAATAGTTCGAACTGGAGACGAGATCATGGATGACGACCGTACCGAAGATTCGATTGTCCCTTCCGATTACGACGAAGTGGATGACCGATCGCTTTCTCGCGAGCTGCGCCCTCCGGTAAAGCCTGCCCCGAATCGGCAAAGTCCGATCGAGTTCAGCTCATCGAACAACCGCTTCCAGTGGGCGGTCACCCTCATTTTTGCCACCGCTCTGGGCGCTCTGTTCGCTCAAGAGGGGCCAAAGCTGGTAACCGAGACGGCCCGGCGAATCACGAAGAACGACAACATTACGGGCCCAATCGATTTCTGGGTTCGGGTTCCGTACTTCCTGCTGGGAACGATCGTCGGTAGCTTTGTCGCGAGCTTGCTCATTCGCTACTTCCAGAATCTCGGCGAGAAGTGGCGAGAGACCGAACCCGGCGAGCGCATCACGCTCATGCTCGGCGCGGTTGTGGGGCTTCTCGTTGCGGTTACCAGCATCAACATTTTCACGGCGTTCATCAGCGACAAGCCCGTGATCGCCCTCCTTGTCTTCGGTATTTGGGTCGGTAGCTCTGCGGCGCTGATCTACGCGATGGAGACGATGCAAGAGGTTCTCCCGTGGTACAAGAACCGCGGCCCGGTCAAGCGAACGGGCATGAAGATCCTCGACACCAACGTCATCATCGATGGTCGCATCTACGATGTCGCTCGAACTGGGTTCATTGAAGGACAACTCTATGTTCCGGGATTCGTTCTGGAGGAGCTTCAATACATCGCCGACAGTCATGATCCGCTCCGAAGGCAGCGCGGCAAGCGTGGATTAGAAGTCCTTCGTCACTTGCAGGCGGACTTTGAAATGGAAGTCCGCATTCATGATCACCTCGCGCCGGATGCCCAGGACGGTGTGGATTCCCGATTGGTAAGGCTTGCAAAGGCGGTAGGCGGCGATTTGGTGACCAACGATCACAACTTGAATCGTGTAGCCACTCTCCAAGATGTCCGCGTCCTCAACTTGAACGATCTGTCCCTATCGTTGAGACCGAACGTGCTGCCCCAAGAGCGACTCTCACTCACCATTGTGCGCGAGGGCAACCAAGCCGGACAGGGCATCGGCTACCTCGACGACGGCACGATGGTGGTCGTAGAGAACGGGCAAAAGTTTGTTGGGCAGTTCCACGAAGTGGTGGTGACCCAGGTGATCCAAACCGAACGCGGCAAGTTGATCTTCGCCGAGATTGAAGGCGAAGAGAAGCCAATTCGAAAGTCTGGACCCAGGCGGGGATCGTATTGAGAGTCGCCGCCGCGATTCTGGCGGCGGGATCGGCTCAACGGTTCGGCCGAGACAAAACCACGCTTCCAATTGACGAAAAGCCGGTTTGGCAGTGGTCCTTTGAAGTGTTCTCCAAGATCGGATCGATCGATGCCGTTTACGTCGTTGTGTCCGAAAGCAATCGTGCCGATGTGGAAGCCCGGATAGGATCCGACCCCATCGTTCTCGGTGGGAATTCTCGTCAAGAAAGCACCCACCACGCCGTGAATCGCGCCAAGTTAGACGGCTTCGATGCAATCTTGCTGCACGATGCCGCGCGTCCTTTTGTGACGCCCGAAGTCATTGAGCGAGTCCTCGCGGGTCTAGGCACGGGCAAAAGTTGCGCGCCCGCAATCCCGCTTTCAGACACCGTGAAGCGAGTTTTACCGGAAGGCGATTATGAGCAAGTAAGCGACACTCCTGCGCGGGCGACGCTTCGTGCGGTGCAGACGCCCCAAGGCGTGATCGTTAATGACTATCTGCAGGCGATTGCTCACGATTCAACCGAGGGGACCGACGATCTGAGTGTGCTCGAGCGCGCCGGTTTCGCTACGTTCCTGGTGACCGGAGACCCTGCCAACTTTAAACTCACCACGCCTGCCGACCTTCAACGGCTTTCTGAGCGGGCAAACCCAAAACGCACAACCGCTATGGTACGAACCGGATTCGGCTACGATGTTCACCGCTTTTCCGATGATCCCGAGAGAACTCTGTTCCTAGGCGGACTCGACTTCCCAGGCGCCCAAGCGCTCGATGGTCACTCGGATGCAGACGTTATCTTGCACGCCCTCACCGACGCCATCCTCGGAGCCCTTGCCTTAGGCGATATCGGTCAGCACTTCCCGAACACCGATCCGCAATGGGCCGGAGCTTCGAGCGATCGATTCCTCATCCACGCCTGCAAACTCGCGTCTCAGAAAGGTTGGACGATCTCCAATCTGGACATTGCAGTCGTGGCGGAAAAGCCCAAGATCATGAGGCGAGCCGAGGAGATGCGCGCTCGGATTGCCGGCTTGTGCGGTGTAGAGATCGACCAAGTGTCGGTCAAGGCAACCACGAACGAGAGGATGGGGTTTGTGGGCCGAGAAGAAGGAATCGCAGCAACCGCAGTCGCCACCCTCTTCAAAACGCCCTAAGGCACTCCCGCAAAGGCGAGTACTCGAACCGACTTCGCTCCCGCTCGAAGGAGCACTTTTGCGCACTCCGAGACGGTTGAGCCCGTGGTGCAAACATCATCGACGATCACAATCTCCCGCCCCAAGATTTCTCCGTTTGCGGCAAACGCTCCACGAATGTTCTCGGAGCGAAGCGCTTTGTCTAATGCCGCCTGGGGAACCGTTTTGCGAGTCCTAACGAGGAGGGGTTCGACGGGAGCCGGAATCGCCTCGCAAAGGGCTTCTGCCTGATTGAAGGCTCGCTCCATCCTCCTTGTCCGGTGAATAGGAACGGGGACGAAAACCTGATCTAGCCACCCCAGCCTCTGGACTTCTCTTCCGATCTCACCCGACATCCATTCGATGAGTGCTGATTCTCCTTCGTACTTAAGCCGATGCACCGCCTGTTTCGCGGGTCCTGAGTAGTCATAGACGGCGACCGCCCGCTCGATCAACTCAGGAGAGACGGACAGAGAATCGCGGAGTGGTTTGCAGTCGCTTCGGCAGAGATCACAAACCGACTCCGATCCGAGCGCGCCGCAAATGGGACATCGGCTCGGCCAAACCCAGCGGAAGGCTTCGTTAAAGAAGTTGCTCGATAAGGATCTGAGATCGTTCGTCAAGGTCGTCTAGGTTCTTGATCTCATATCGACCACCGTCGACGCTGGTGATTTGCCATCGCCCTCGGGTGAGCTCATAGGCGGAATCGCGCCAGTTACGGACGTAAAAGTCGGACGAGCCGCGATCGGTATCCACATCGAACTTCCACATTCCGGCGTCTTGCTTGAGACCCTTGATCTGCAGAATCGTCGGCGTGAAGTAGCGGCGATTCAGCTCCTGTTCGACGACCTCCACGCTATCTGCATCGAGACCCTCGATTTTCTCCAGAATCCCGATCTCCTTATCGTCCTTATCTCGGATGGCAAGGTTTTCGCGCGGTGCGCTCAGGGGAAAGGCTCGAAGCAAAATGACGTTCTCGACCCAGTTCTCCGCCCCTACCTTCACATCGAGGTGAACCGACCCAGGTCGGCGACGGAATTGAACCTCTTGCGGCTCCAAGTAGCGCAGTCGAGACATGATCACAGATTATCTTGTCTGCGCGGCCCTGTGTGTCGCAGGTCGCCAAAACAAGGACAGATCAACGCAAGTGTCTATCAACAGGGATAAAGAAAAAACGCCCTCCGGATTAAATCCGAAAGGCGTTCAGACGGTCCCACCAAGGTGGGACGATGCTTACGATTCGCCGCGTGCTGCGCCGAAGCTTGGCTCGAACGGGATAAGACCCAAACGAGTTGCGGCTCGGAACGCCTGAACACGGTTGTTCACTTGCAACTTGTCGTAAATGTTCGCAAGGTGAAAATCCACCGTGCGCTTTGACACGTAGAGCACATCGGCCGCCTCTTTGCTGCTGTGGCCCTGTGCGATCAGACTAAGAACTTCGATCTCTCTTTTCGTGAGACGCACAGCCCGGCTTACGGACTCCGCTCTCGACGTATTTGGCATTGGCATTAACCCACCCCTCACTGTTCAACCGCCTACCATGTAAGTTCCACAGCCGAGCGACTCTTTGAGATGCCCCGGTGGAAAATCTTAAAAATCGTCCTTCCGGTGGGATTTCAAACTCGATTGAAGCTTTAGACCCCGTTAAATTACCGGGTGTTCCCTGCTATCTCTAGAGGTTTTGTCGCAGTTCGACTGAGAACTGGACGTTTAATCCTGAGGCGTCCGTTAAATGCGGTGCGCGCCGGCGGACGGCTTACAGATCAGCGCTGATCCGGGTAGCCCGGTTTGCTCCACATACCGCGGCACCACGGCGTTGCAGAACGATTGCGCCTGGTCGGCTTCCACCAGCGCCACGCAGGATCCACCAAACCCGGCACCCGTCATGCGAGCACCGACGCATCCGGGGGTCGACCATGCGATTTCTGCCATAGCATCGAGCTCAACCGAGGAGACCTCGTAATCTAGACGCAGGCTCTGGTGGCTGCCGTGCATGAGGGCCCCAATCGCCTCCCTATTTCCTTCATTGAGAGCGGTGCGAAACTCCAGAGTGCGGTTGTTCTCCGTTACCACGTGCTTGGCTCGTTTGAAGACGTTCTCGAGCATTGCCCCCTTGTGGCTGAGCACCATCTCCAGGGTCGCGTCTCGAAGCTGCGGAACACCGAGAATTCGGCAAGCCTCTTCGCACTCCGCACGCCGAACGTTGTACGCCGATCCCGCCAGTTCCCGAGACTTCTTGGTGTCCAGCAGAACAATCGCCAAATCCGAAGGAATCGATGCAGGGACAATCTCGAGCGTTCGTGTATCCATGAAGATCGCGCCACCTTCTACTCCGCAAGCCGAAGCCATCTGGTCCATGATGCCGCAGTTCACGCCAACGTACAGGTTTTCGCATCGCTGCCCAAGGATGGCCAGCCCCTTTGCGGGGAGCGACTCTCCACCTATCTCCAGAAACGCCAATCCAAGGGCCATTTCAATAGCGGCGCTGGAGCTGACGCCGCTCCCTAACGGCAAGTTGCTAGTGATCGCGGCATTGATGTTTGGGACCTGCTTAACAAAGTCGCGGAGAACCCACGCCATTCCGGCTCCAAACTTGGACCAGTCCTTCACATCTCCGGGCAGTACTGATGTGGCATCGAACGCGGTGCCCTCGCCCAGTTGATCCGAGAGTAGGGTCGATTGACCGTCGGATCGGCCCACCGCCAGCCAAATGCCCTTGTCAATCGCGGCAGGAAACACAAACCCGCCGTTGTAATCCGTGTGCTCGCCAAGAAGGTTGACTCGCCCGGGTGCAAAAATCACCAATTCCGGTTCGGTCTGAAAGCGATCTTTGTATAGGGCTCGGGCGTGGTCCAACATGAACCCTATTTTTACCTTCCGCATGCAGTGAAGCGTGTCCATAGCCAGAAACGGGCCATTGCGACGGGTCCGCTCGGTCGGAGTCCTAGCACGATTACCTGGATCAACGGATGCAAGCGAAATTACTAGGGTGGAACCCGGTGAAGATACGGAACTCCACCTGTGAACGTCGTGGGGGTTCTCAACCAGCCGCCTGAACTTCCCACGCGTTCAAAACTTCGGGGGCAACTCCGAAGGATCAATACAACGACTTGAGGCGGCAAAGTTGGCAACAGAGCGGTAACCTTCGGTCATGAGTGCCGAAGGCATCGCCGCTTTGAAAAGTCATCCCGACATCGTTGCGATCCAGCAATGGCTTGTCGAGCACGAGTCCGAACTTCTTGAACAGACTCGCAAGCTCCTTCGTTTCAATACGATCGAAGGGTCCCCAGAACCCAATGCGCCCTATGGAAAAGGCAACCGTGAAGCGCTGGATTACTGCTTGGAACTAGCGAAGGAAGCAGGTTGGGAGACGGTGGATTTGGAAGGTCACCTCGGGTACGCCACTTTTGGAAAAGGCGACCGATTGGTGATGGCTCTCGGGCACATCGATGTTGTCCCCGTTTCTCCTGACTGGAAGCACGATCCGTTCGGAGCAGAGATCGACGGTGAGTACATCTACGCGCGCGGGACCACCGACGATAAGGGTCCGACCATGGCCGCTTGGTTCGCCATGCGAGCGATTCAAGCGATCAAGCCCGACCTTTCGGCACGGCTTCGGATGGCATTCGGTTGCAACGAAGAGAGCGGATTCGGCTGTGTTGAGCGATACGTTCAAACCGAAGAAGCGCCAACATTCGGTGTTGCACCGGACAGCGGATGGCCCTGCTACAACGCGGAAAAGGGCATCGCCAACCTTGAGCTTTCGGTTCGAATTCCGTCCGGCGAGTTTCGCCTCGTCGAGTTTGAGGGTGGAAGTCGCCCGAACATCGTGATCGACCGGATCGACTTCGCAGTAGAAGCCGAGGGCGCCGCACTTGAATTGCTCAAAACCGCCGTCGCAGACAACTGGGACAAGAATCTCGTCCTCACACTCGAAGGCGGAAAACTCCGGGGCGTGGCGCACGGTAAAGCGGCACACGGCAGCACCCCTTTCATGGGCGATTCCGCGGCAACGCGAGCCGTTCGTTTCCTTCTCGCCTCGTGTCCTCTTGAGCAGAAAGAGTTCTACGAGAACCTGCTGATGGCCACCCATCCAAGCGGCGTCGGTCTTGGAATTCACGGCCGAGACGACGTGGCGGGCGATCTCACCGCCAACGTTGGAATCTGCTCCCTGAAGGGCGACAAGCTCGATATCCTCGTAAACGTTCGATATCCGGTCAAGTGGACCGGCGCTCATCTAGAGGAGCTTTGCCGCACTAAGCTCGCTTCTCTGGGTGAGGAATGGCAACTCGAGGTCACTCGTGATAGCCCTCCGCTCTACTTCCCCACCGAACACCCGATGGTGAAGACAATCATCGACGTATACGAAGCGGAAACGGGCGAGCGCCGAACGCCCGGTGCGATGGGTGGCGGAACATATGCTCGTGCAGTACCCAACACCATTTCGATCGGAACGGGTTGGATCGGCGACGGCGACGCGCACGAGAACGATGAGCGAATTGCCGTTCAGAGCCTCTTCCGCATGTCGCGCATCTACGCGCACATCTTGTATCGCCTAGCGACGATGGAAGCCTAACGGCCTCTCGGTGGTCTGCCCATCCGGCCCCTCAACTATCCCTTGAGGCGAGCTCGCAGACCACCGAAGTCTCCATTTGAGAAAAGAACGATGACGTCGTTCTCTTTCACCCATTGGGCAAGCACCGACTCTAGATCGGCTCCCCAACCTTCTGCTCCGGCTCGATCGAGGGGCAGCACGTACGCCAGTTTGCCTTGGCTCTCCAGATCCCTCTTGAGACGCCCGAGGTCCAGTCGCTGAGTGTCGTTGTAGCGCTCAGGACGATCCAACGATCCAATCGCCACTCCAGCGGCTTCGGTGAAGCACTCCGCCAACTCAGACTGAAAGACGTTTCTGGTGGTGGTGTTCGAGCGCGGTTCAAAGGCGGCGAGAATCCTTCGACCTGGGTATTTAGCGGCGATCGCCTTTAGCGTTTCCTTAATGGCCGTTGGGTGATGACCGAAGTCGTCGATGACGGTGGCGCCCTGCCAGGTTCCGATCATTTCCATGCGGCGCTTCGGGTGGCGATAGGATTTGGCGCCGTCTCGGATGGACTCGAATGAAATGCCGAGTTGATTCGCAACCGCGCACGCGACAGTCATGTTGCGCGCGTTTATCTCGCCCGTTGGGTCCATCAGGATTCGACCCATGGACTCGCCACGGAAAGCCAAATCGAAGGCTCCTCCCCGGTCGGTCGATTCGATGTTAGAAATCACCCAGTCGTTCTTCTCGCCGAGGCCAAAGGTTTGGATCGGTACCTGAGGAAGTTGGAGATCGCTTAACAGGCGCTGGATATTGGGATCGTCTCCGTTCACCAGAATGAGCCCGTTTCTGGGGACGAGTCGCAGGTAAAGGCGAAACGACTTTAGGATGTCTTCAATGCTATCGAAGATGTCGGAATGATCAAATTCGGCATTGTTGAGAACGGCGATCGTGGGTCGGTAGTGAAGAATCTTTGAGCGCTTATCGAAGTAAGCCGAATCGTATTCGTCGCCTTCCACTACAAACACACCACGCTTTCCTGGCGTGGGATTGGCAGGACGGCAAGAGACATCGAAGTTTGCCGGAACGCCTCCGATCAGAAATCCAGGTTGCAGACCCGCTGATTCCAACATCCATGCGACCATGGCGGTGGTCGTCGTTTTGCCGTGCGTCCCAGCCACGACCACCGAGAGGTTATCGGCAATGAGGCTTCTTCCGACGAGCTCAGGAAGAGAGATCTGCGGCAGGTTCAGATCAAGGGCTTCTTCCAGTTCGTCGTTTCCACGGGAGACGGCATTCCCAACCACCACCTCATCCGGCTTTGCGGTGTGCAGGTTTTCGGGTGAAAAGTGAGGAATCACCTGAACGCCATTTTCGGCAAGGTAGCTCTTCATCGGCTCATAAAGCTTTTCCTCGCTTCCGATCACGCGGTAGCCCAGTTTCTGACACGCCGCCGCGACTCCACCCATAGCGGTGCCTCCGATGCGAATGAAATAGAGAGTCTTCATCCCGAACAATTCATTCTGACGCGATCTCAACCGCAAAATTGCGGGCATCAGGCACACCTTTCAATGGAAGCCCGTAGAATGATTCGGAGCGGCGCCAAGCGCCGACTTTCATGGAATTGGCTCGAACTATGGCTACATCCCTTTTGATCGGCGGACTGCTTCTTGGCTGTGCCGCCCCCCAACCTGCTATGACTTCCTCATCCGAATCGCCATCGCCCGCAGCATCCATTTACGAGTTCAAAGTAAAGGATATCGACGGGAAAGAAGTGGCACTTGAGAAGTACAAGGGCAAGGTTCTTCTTGTCGTGAACACGGCTTCCAAGTGCGGTCTCACCCCGCAGTACGAAGGCTTGCAAGCCCTCTACTCTAAGTACAAGGACAAGGGATTGGTGATCCTTGGCTTCCCTGCCAACAACTTTGGTGGCCAGGAGCCGGGAAGCAACGAGGAGATCAAAGAGTTCTGCAGTCTCAACTACAAAGTTTCCTTCCCGATGTTCGCCAAGATCTCCGTTAAGGGCGGCGACATTCACCCGCTCTACAAGTGGCTCCTCGAGAGTTCTGAGAAGAAGGACGACATCGAGTGGAACTTCGCCAAGTTCATTGTCGGAAAGGACGGAAAGGTCAAATCTCGCCACAGTTCGCGAGTGAAGCCGACCGACGACGAGGTCGTGAAAGCGATCGAAGCGCAGCTAACCGCCAAGTAAGAGGCTCACCGATTGAAGAAATCCCAAGGAGCATGCTCCTTGGGATTTTTGTTGCCTTAGTAGGTGGGCTGCGAGGGGTCCACAGAGGTGACGTAGCCGTTCATTCCCGTCACCATGTTCCGAACCTGCGTGTAACCGTTCTCCGAAAGGAATCCGGAGATGGTTCCCGACCTTCCTCCCGATCGGCAGATGACCACGATATCAGCGTCTTTTGGAATCTCGCCCAGTCGAGCGGGCACTTCGCTCATAGGGATCGCGACAATGCCGTCGATCTTGGAGATTTCTAGCTCGTGGGGTTCGCGAACATCAAGAAGGAACAGGGTTTTCCCAGCGTCCAACTCTGCCTTGAGTTCAACGGGAGTCACATCACCGTACATGCCCTATTATGTGCTTTCCGCGAGTTGTAGGGCGGTTGTCCACTCTTCGAGGCCTTGCCGAGCCGCGGTGAGTTTGCGTTCTCGCCGAAGACCCTTGTCGCGAGTGGGCTCGCCATTTTCTGGGAAGAGGCCCCAGTTGATGTTCATAGGAGCGAACTCTCGTGGCGTTTCGTCGGCGAGGTGGGCCAGAAGAGAACCATAGGCGGTTTCACGCGGAGGAGCCACAAACTCGCGGCCAAGGACGCGGTAAGCGGCGACGATTCCCGTGAGGATTCCCATTGCCGCCGATTCCACATAACCCTCAACACCTGTGAGTTGCCCAGAGACAAACACCCCGGGCGTCTCACGCAATTCTAATTCTCCTGTCAGAGACTTCGGCGCCTCGATATACGTGTTCCGGTGTATAACGCCAAACCGAACAAATTCGGCATTCTCCAGCCCCGGCACCATGCGAAACACTCGTCGCTGCTCGCCCCATTTCATCCGGGTTTGGCATGCCACAAGCGAGTAAAGGGTCTTTTCCTTGTTTTCTGGTCGAAGCTGAAGCGCCGCGTACGGCCTGCGTTCGGTGCGCGGATCGGTGAGCCCGACGGGCTTAAAGTTGCCGAACGCGAGCGAGCGTACGCCTTTCTCAGCGATGGCTTCGATGGGGGTGCAACCGGCAAAGAACTTGATCTTCTCCAGGAAAGCCTCCTCGATCGGCTTGGAGTCGCTATGGTCCCCGACCATGTAACTCGACACCGCATAGCCTGGATCGACGTGAGCATCGGTTCGGACCCCGCCAGCTTCGAATGCGTGAATGGGAGCTCGCTCCGCCTTCACCAAGGCGTCCACAAACGCTAGGTACTCATCCTTTTCAAAGGGACAGTTGAGGTAGTCATCCCCGCCTCCCTTGTCGTACCGACTCTGAGCAAAGACGATTTCTCGGTTGAGGGAAGCGGCATCGACCGTCGGGCTCACCGCATCGTAAAAGTAAAGATGATCGCGCCCGGTTCGCTTTGCGAGCCAGTCGGAAAGCTCTGGTGAAGTAAGGGGGCCTGTTGCGAGAACTAGAAAGTTACCTTCAGCGAGAATGCCCTCCGCATCGGCGGGAGTGAACTCTTGTCGAACAACCTCGATGAGTGCATGCGAAGTGATGGCTTCGGTAATCGCCGCGCCGAACTTGTCGCGATCCACACACAACGCTTCTCCACCTGGGACCTCGTGCTCCTTTGCAAGTTTCAAGACGAGCGATCCCAGCGCTTCCATCTCTCCCTTCAGCTGACCGGCAGGCGTGGTTGGCAGCTTCGATTTGAGTGAATTGGAGCAAACGAGTTCCGCGAAGAAGTCCGTTGTGTGCGCGGGCGTTCGGCGAACGGGTCGCATCTCCCAAAGCTTGACGGGCACCCCCAGTTCGGCAATCGTCCACGCCGCCTCTACTCCTGCAAAACCCGCGCCTACAACGTGAATCGTTTTCATACTTCCGTCGCCGTCACCCTGCGTCTTAGAGTAAGGAAAGGCTCTTTAAGCGAACGGGCCCAGCAATCTGCTGAGCCCGCCGCTGCACGATGACAGAAGGAGTTTACTTCCTTCGCTTCTCTCGACCCGGCTTCTCGAATCGAATCGGCACGCCACCAAAGCTTCGGCCTCCCGGCGTTGTCCAGTAAACACGAGGACCGGTGGTCTCATCGGTCACGATTTGCGTGATCGAGGATCCGTTTGCGTTCGCAACGAAGACTCCCGTCTCTCCGGCAGCAACACCGATTCGAGCGAAGGTCAACTTGGTTCCGTCACTGTTGTAGTAGGCACCGTACTCGTCCAAGGCAGAGGTGTTCGTCAATCGAGTCGCCGAACCTCCTGCCGCAGGAATCGAATAAATGTCCCAGCTCGTGCCGTCGTCGAGAGCGTAGACCAAGCGATCACCCGCTCGGTTGAAGCTCGGGTAAGCGTATTCACCACTGGTAGAGGTGACCTTTACGACCGTTCCAGCACTCAGATCGCGGATGTAGATATCCGCTGCGGTACCGCCGGCGTTGTCCTTGACATACGCGATCTTGTTACCCGTTGGGCTCACCGTAAGTTCTCGCCCGAAGTCCAGAACGGACGGTGTGCCGCCCGCTCGCGGAACGCTGTAAACCTTTAGGGAGTCATCGGCCGAAGTCGCACCGACGAAATAGATGGTCGCGTTGTTCGGAGAAATCCCGATATCCTGCAACGACTCGAAGTCGACCGTGGTCACCAAGGTGTTGGACGACGACGAAACGTTGAAGGACGGACCTCGGAAGAGTTGGAATCGTCCGAGAAGCGCCGCTGGAGATGCCGCGTAAATCCACTCAGCCGTGTTTGGGTTTCGAATCGCTTCCACCGTGTCGTCGGCGAAAGAGGCGAAAACTTGGTTACTCGTCCCGTCTGGCGCGACCGTTCTCAGCTGCGCCACATTGCTTGTGGACACCGAAGAGTAGATGATGCGATCTGCGGGAAGGAGACCCGTGCCGCCGGACGTCGTCGAGGTCGAACCTGACGTCGTTGAGGTTGAGCCCGAAGTCGTGGAGGTGCTTCCCGATGTGGTTGAAGTGCTTCCGGACGTTGTGGACGTGCTGCCCGAAGTCGTAGAGGTGCTACCCGAAGTCGTGGATGTAGAACCAGATGTCGTAGACGTTGAGCCCGATGTGGTGGAAGTCGATCCGGTGGTTCCACCGCCGCCTCCGCCACCACCGCACCCGATTAGGACGGCAAATACAGTTCCAACCGCAAGGGCGGCGACTCTCTTCTCACTCCAGTGCTGCTTCATCATGCTTCTAACCCCGATATCCTACCGGTAATTGAGAAAAGCACCCGCAATCTCTCGCGGACTACCCTTCTTGTAGATCGCTTATTTGGCTGTAAAGTTCGGGTCTCCTGGATTCGGTGACCGTTATTGCGTAACTCCCGTTATTAACGAGCGTCCTTTTCTCCGAGGCTTCACTCAGGTCGAGTTCCGCTTCAAGTACTGCGACATCTTCTCCAGCGCTCTGAAGAACGTTGCCGTGAGGATCGAGAATCTTGCTTCGGCCGATGAACCGATAGCCATTTTCCGTGCCTACGCGATTGCAGGTCACGTAAAAGACCTTGTTCTCGGAAGCCCGTACGATCGGATAGACGTCCGCTCGTTGTTCCGCGCCTTCCGGCCAGTTCGTCGGGAGCAAAATGATCGATGCACCCTTAAGCATTAACGTTCGAGCGGGTTCGGGGTGTCGCTGATCAAAGCAAATTAGAATCCCGACCGTTCCCAAGCGGGTCTCAAAGACAGGCAGGTCGGAACCCGTTTTCACAAATCGGTCGATTCCAAGTTCGGGTAGGTGCGTCTTTCGGTAGACCCGCATCTCCTTGCCGGGCTCGAAGAGCGCTGCCGAGTTGAAGAGCCCCACCGTCGGATCACAATCGTCGCATCCAGCCCACTCAATAAAGCCAACGACCGCCATGATGTCCAGTTCCTCGCAAACTTGTTGAATGCGAGCCAGATACGGGTCTTCGGTCCCCTCGGCGGTCGCAATGGAAATTCCGAGAGCGACATCCGCGGAGTCCACGCAGTAACCGGTGAGAAAAGCCTCGGGAAAGAGAACTAGATCCACTCCGCGAGCTTTCAGGTCGCGGAGGTATCGAACCACAACGTCGGTGTTCGTTGCGTGATCAGCAAACGCAACGTTTTCTTGAACGCAGGCGATCTTCAAAACATCTGTTCTACGGTTGAACCGTTAGACAGGTCGGATCGCTTGGATGTTGTAGACGCAGAAAAAGAACGTCTCGTGATCTTTTTGCAACTTAAACCAAACTCCGTCCGTGGTGATGAGGGTTCCACGGTGCTCGGCAACGGCCGAACCGTTAATGACGTGCATAACCACTTTCTTGCCAATCAGTTCGTTGACGACGGAATTCATGTCGGTTGGAGTTTACACCCGGTCCTTTGAGATCGCAAAAAAAGAGTGCCGCAGACCGAGATCTGCCGCACTCTTCTTGGATCGGGTCGATCTGGATTACTTGGAATAGACGCTCTTGCCCAGGCTCTTCAGATCGCGAGCAGCCTCAAGCACACGAGCCTTCATTCCTGCCTCGCCCTTCTTCATGTAGCTTCGAGGATCGTAAACCTTCTTGTCTCCCATTTCCCCATCGATTCGGAGAACACCATCATAGTGCTTCATGATGTGGTCGACGATCGGGCGCGTGTAGTGGTACTGACAGTCGGTGTCGACGTTCATCTTCACGACGCCGTACTCCAGAGTCGCGTGGATATCTTCGATGGCAGAACCGGAGCCGCCGTGGAACACGAGGTCGAGCTTTGCTGCTTCGCCGTACTTTGCAATCACCGCGTCGTTACCATCCTTCAGAATCGAAGGCTTCAGCTGAACGTTGCCAGGCTTATAAACGCCATGAACGTTTCCGAAGGTGGCCGCCAAAGTGAACCGGCCGATGTCCTTCAAAGACTCATAAACATAGACCATGTCCTCTGGCGTGGTGTAGAGCTTCTCGCTCTTAACGTGTGAGTTGTCGATTCCGTCTTCTTCTCCACCAACGACACCGGACTCCACTTCCAGGATGATGCCCAGGGGGGCCATGGATGCGAGTAGATTCTTCGCGGTCTCCATGTTGGCCTTCATATCCAGTTCCGAGCCGTCAAACATGTGACCGTTGAAGAGCGGCGCCAGACCTGCATCGACTCGCTTCTTGGATTCAGCCACGAGCGGTCGAACAAAACCATCAACCTTTCCTGGCACGCAGTGGTCGGTGGTGAGGGCGATGTAGACAGGCAGGTCAGCCGTGATTCGGTGCACGTACTCCGCCATTGCAATCGCACCCAGCGCCATGTTCTTTGCGGGTCCGCTGGCGAACTCGGAGCCTCCCGTACTGAACTGAATAATGCCGTCTGTACCGGACTCTGCAAAAGCCGCCAGGGCGGCGTTCAGAGTCGTGCTGCTGGTGACATTGATCGAAGCCAGAGCGTAATTGCCCTTCTGGGCTTCGTCGAGCATGGTTGCAAACTGCGCGGCATTCGGTACGGGCATAGAAAGAATGTAGCATCTTCGCGAATCGGATCGGTGTGGTGCGTCTTCTGAATTCACAGAACGCAACTCTGAATCGCGTAACCTTAACGCCGACTCGCCTAACTCCAGACCTATTCTTATGGCCGGCCAAGCTCCCTCGAAAACTGCGTTCGCCATTGAAGCAGCGATGCTCCCGCTGATCGCGGGATCGATCTTCCTACCCGCTCTCGGTGGAGATGTGCGAAGCGGTTCCAAGTTGGCATTCGTTGGGCTCGTTCTCTTCTGCTCCCTCCTCTCGATCGCCATTAACCGACGGAACCGAGACGAACAGGGCCAGGCTCATTTTGGATGGGGTCTCACCGCTTTCCTGGTCGGACCGGCTGCGGTTCTCTTCCTGTTAGCTGAAAGAGCCGCTGGAGCGAGACTGGAATCGTGGGTCGTGTACCCCTATCTCGCATTAGGAGCCTTTGGCGCCGTCGCCCTGGTGAACCGCGCCGGAGGGAGCGGCCAAAACTCACGAACGATTTTTACGGTCACAGCGCTGGTGATGGTGTGGCTGGTTGCTTACTTTTCGGGCACTACCGGAAGTCCAGGCAACTTCCCCATCTTCGGCAAGGGAATCTTGGATTGGCCGACCGTGGTGATCATCACCCGCAAGACGGTTCACGTTCTGTTCTATGGATGCTTTGGGCTAGTTTTGAGAGAGGTCCTCGACTTGCGCGAACGGAATCGCACCTCCATCGCGACCATCCTGCTCTTCACGTTTGGGCTCGCTTGCATCGATGAATTTCGTCAAGCCGCATTTCCAGACCGGAGTGGGTCCTGGATGGACGTGATGCTGGACACAGGCGCGGCCGCGATCTTTCTCGAAATCGCGGCTCGCCGGGCAGCGAAGCGCCGCCCGGACTCCGCAGCCGGTTAAAGATTTAGAATTTGAGCGGCGGTCACCATGTCCTTGTCTCCGCGACCGGACATGTTTACGAGAACGCGTGTGCCTTCGGGCAGTCGCTTGCGATCCTTTAACGGGGCAAACGCGTGCGCGGTTTCGAAAGCGGTGATGAGCCCCTCGGCTCGAGCAACCCACTGGAGTGCGTCGAGAGCCTCGTCGTCGGTGACGGCGAAGTACTCCGCTCTGCCGAGGTCCTTCAGGTAGCTGTGCTCGGCTCCTACGCCCGGATAGTCGAGTCCGGCGCTTACCGAGTGGGTACCGATGACCTGCCCGTGCTCGTCTTGCATCAAGTAACTGTAGCTTCCGTGAAGAACGCCTGGACTACCTGCCGAAAGCGGTGCGGCGTGAGCGCCTGAGGAGAGCCCATGGCCTCCCGCTTCGACTCCGTAGAGCTTCACGTCTTCATCCTCATAGAAACCGGCGAAGAATCCGATGGCGTTTGAACCGCCGCCAACGCAGGCGATCGCCGCATCTGGGAGTCGACCGTAGCGCTCCAAGTACTGCGCGCGAGCTTCGTCTCCGATGACTCGTTGGAATTCTCGCACCATGTACGGGTAGGGGTGCGGACCCGCGGCGGTCCCGATGATGTAGTGGGTGGAATCGACGTTTGTCACCCAATCGCGCATAGCTTCATTAAGCGCGTCCTTAAGGGTCTTGGTGCCGCTGGAAACAGGGTTCACTTTCGCTCCCAGGAGCTTCATTCGAAAGACATTGAGTTTCTGGCGCTCGGTGTCTTCCTCACCCATGTAAACCTCGCATTCCAACCCAAACATCGCGCAAACCGTGGCGGTTGCCACTCCGTGTTGGCCCGCACCCGTTTCGGCGATGATTCGCTTCTTACCCATGCGCATCGCGAGAAGGGCTTGCCCGAGAGCGTTGTTGATCTTGTGAGCGCCTGTGTGGTTGAGATCTTCCCGCTTAACCACGACGTGAAGACCTGTTTCCTCGCTCAGTCGGCGAGCTTCGGTGATCGGTGTCGGCCGGCCAACGTACTCCGTGAGTAGCCGTTGGAACTCTGCCTTGAAAGAGGGGTCCGACCAAGCCCGATCAAATTCCTGCTCCAGTTGCTCTAGAGCGGGCATTAGCGTTTCCGGGACGAACCTTCCCCCGTACGCTCCAAAACGACCTTTGCTATCGGGACGCGTTACCACGGCTACATTCTACGTAACGGTGTCAACAGATCGGGTCCGGATCGCAGGTCCTGATAAAAAAACAGGCCGAAACTACGGTTTCGGCCTGTCTATGCGAATCGCGCGATTGAAAGACTTTATCCGTAGTAGGATTCCCGTTCCCAGCTCTCTTTCTCGTACGCCTTGTTGTTCGGAGTCCCGATCGACTTGTCCATCCAGGATTGAAAACCTTTGAAGACTCCGAAAGCGAGTGCCAAAGCCCCGAGAACCAAGAAGTAGGGGAACCAAGATTTCTTCCCTTCCTGATCCACTCGCTTCGTGGCTTGAACAATGTTCTCTGCACCCTTGTTGAGGGCAATATCGGCACCGACCGACATCGCGTTCGCCGCCGACTGCTGGTGATCGATCGTTGCCGTTTCGACGTGCCCCGAGTCTGTCACTCGATCAGGGGCAGCAGTGCTGGACCGATAACCACCGGTGAACTTTTGCTCCTTCTCAAGCTGTTCTTGGGTGCGCTCCGCAATCGGGGCGCCCTGAGCGGCCGGATCATTGATCGGCGCCGGGCTTTTGGCACTCAGGCCAAGCCCAACCATCACGACGATTCCAATGGTTGCAAGGTTAATTCGCATAGCTAAATCCTCGGTCTTGCCAAGTACTTCTCAATAGGACAGGGCTTCTAGGAAGCTGAATATCGATCAAGGGGCGCTGGCTCATGGATCGCTCCTTAATGCGGGTGTCGTAATTCATCCGCATCGGGAGCGAGTAAACAACCATGGCTTCGTCCTTCGAAATGATCGAGCCATTGAAGATCACTCCTCCACCGCCGGTACCGATGTTTCCGCCGCCGACAAAGTTCGTGTAGAGAACCGCATCGATCTGGTTGATGCCCTCGGCAACTTGCCCCATGAGCGTGTCTCCCAGAACCGTCTTGTATCGACGAGTTCCGGTGTAGTCGATATCGTTCGCGTTGAAAGGCGGAATCCAGTTTCCGTTCAGGTCGAATCGACCCTTTGTGAAGGGCGGAGTCATGTACTGAAGCGGATAAGTATTCGTGAAGTTATTGGTGTTACCCATGATCACCGAACCCCGGGCAGCAAGACCAAGCATGTCGGCCTTTTCGTTGGCGTTGTCGATGTTCGTTGGGTTGTTCCCCTTGAAGTTCGGCTTGGTCTGATATCGAATCGAACCGATGATGTGAACGTTTCGACCCGCGTAAACCGTGCCTTGTCCCGTAATGTTTCCCTTGATGAGAACGTCGTGGGAGAAGGTAACCGGACCGTGGATTCGAATGGGTCTCGTGGAGGTCCCAACCAGCACGGCTGAACCGGAAAACGTTCCATTCGTGGTGATTCTCTGATAGCTGTTGGTTGTGGAGTTCCAGACTTCAAGCCACGCACCCTGACCGGCGAACGGGTTCGGAGTGCCATCGGCATAGTTCGTCTTGGTATCCACGTAGTTCTGGCTGAGCGTCTGGTAGGTGCTTAGCTCACTGAGGTCAGGCATGATGACCTCTTCACTCGGTTGAGTGTCGATTTGAGTCACTGTGCCCGTCACACCACTCGTCTGCCGGTCCCAGCTTCTGATGCCTCCCGCGTCTGCAAGGAAAGATCCAGAGAGTCGACCATTCGAGATCTGAGCTTCGGAGTCGAAGATGATGTCTCGCCACTGTTCGTACGTCGATGATCCCCGCGCTCCGTGAATAGAGGAGTTATAAGCTTGCCTCCATCGAAGTTCGTTGTCGGCGTTGGTTCCGGCGTTGTGGCTGGTCTGGTACGTGTTGTTACTCACCTTCACAGGCAAACCCGTTAAGGTTCCTGCCGATGCAGGCGTTAATTTTTCATTAGCGGTCGCGATCACTGTGCCGTTGACCGTCGGCGCACCGTTCAGGAACGCAAAGTTTCCATTCGCTCGCATGTCCCCGTTGATGATCAGGTTCGACGAGTTGAAGCCGTCCATCCAGCCGTAGTTGTTCACGAAGTACGTGTAGTCAAACACCTGACTTCGGCTCAATTGGAAGGTCGAGTTGACGTCGATAACGCGTACGGGTTCGCTCGCGTCGACGACACCATCGCCATCGGAATCAATCCAGCCAACCGCTCGAACGAGAACGTGTCGAGTGTAAGTGTCCGTCCCTGGTTGAGTGAACCGAACAACACCGGCGCTAAACCGGCCTACAGATCCGACCGAGCCCGTGATCGAGCCACGAGGACTTGATTCCGTCGCCCCGGTGCAAATCGAATCCATCGAGGTGAAGTTCTGGCTGATCTTAAACTCTCGCCAGAACTGACGAAGGACGGATTGGATGCCCGCTTCGCAAAGGTTGCCCGTTTGGACACTGGCTGCATTGCGTCGACTCACACGGACCTGCTCAGAGGCTGATCCCAGATAGGTTGTTCCCGCAACGGCAACCCCTCCTAACAGGATTAGAACTGCCACCATCGCCGAACCCCGCTGTTTTCGCTTTAGCAGTACGGCTGGATTGGAGGATCCGTGGTTTTGCAGCGATCGCTTGAGCTTGTTCCAGGTCATCGAGTCACCTCAGGGACATTGCGGATAAAGATGTTCTCGCGGATCCGACCAGACATCTGCGAGTTCTGAAAGCCGGCGTGCCTGGACACCAGCATAAAGGTCACTTGTCGGATAATCGCAGTGTTCGCCGCCGAAAAGACCCTATACGCGGCCGAAGTGTTCGGATCGGTTGTTTGAATTCCCTTCGCTAGAACCCAGGTCGTACTTCCAACGGTGTGCCTCAACTCTCCGCCGGTTAATTGAAAGCGACGGTTCACACCATCCGCAACCAGCGGCATGATGTAGCGGCCGTTTCCGTCGAGAGAAGGCTTCTGGTAGTTGACCGTGGTCCCGTCTGAACTAATTGAAAGGGTCACTGCCTCTCGTAGCTCGGACGAGACCGTCCGAGCAGTCTCGTTTACGGAGCGATCGGCGCTGATCGCACCCTCGCCCCTTAGCCAGCTCTGCATGCCTGCCATGAAACACGCCACACCGGCCACCAACGTTAAGACACAAATCGAAGCTCCAACAAGAACTTCGACCAGAGTTGCGCCTCGCTGTTTTCTGAGTCCTCTTTTCATAGGTTCGCCACTAACGTCCCAACTTCGTATGTTTTGGTTTGTCCGTTTTCCGACCATGTAACGCGGAGAATCACCCGCTTCAATTCAATATCTGCCTGCTCAATCGTTACGCGAGCCGCACCACTTGGCAGAAGCCTGGCAGCGTCATCGGCAACGAGCGAGTCGACGTTGGTGAAACTATAGGTGTTCGTTGCCACCGTAGTTGTCGAATCAATAAGTCCGGCGTTGAGAAGTGCGTTTGGGGCGATGTTAGGGTATCCAAGCCTCTTAATCGCCTCCATTTGCTTCTGTGCCAAAGCAACCGCGCGATTTCGGTACATCGACTTCTGGCGACCCACGGTTGCCGTTGGCATTGCGGTCGCAACGATTCCTGCGCAGATGGTCACCAAAAACACGGTGAGCATCATCTCTATGAAGGAGAATCCTCGTTTGTTTCGCTTCAATCGATTCATCGCCGCTCGTTATCCTCCGCTCTGAAGAACGTGTCCCGCGATCGTGCAAGTGGGATTCGATCCGATGGGATTCACCGCGTAGGTTCCTCCACTTGGGCATTCGGGCTGAAACTTGATGTAGCGGTTCGTTCCCACCACGTCGTTCCAACTCATCTCGGCTCCATTCGCCATCTTGTACTCGCCCGCCCAGTGCTCCTTCGCCATATCAATGAGCCGAAGGTTTCTGATGCACGAGTTCTTTCGAGCCACGTCTCGACTGCGTGTGTAACCGGGTACGGCAATCCCCAACAGAACACCGATGATCAGCACCACCGTCATGATCTCAACGAGCGTGAAGGCTCGGGTACGGCGAGTGGTTGCAATCATCTTCTTTCCTCAAGGGACCTTCGGTCACTTCTCAGGATTGTCATTCCCTAATCTCAGGCAACGAAAACCCTGTGCATTTACTAGGTTCTCAAAAACACGAGCACCCTCGAGGAATCCTCGAGGGTGCGGTTCGACGATCGCGAAACTTCCTTACGGAAGAGCGTGGCCGCTGATGTTGCAGGTCGGGTTGGTTCCGATGGCTGCAACCGTGTAGGTGCCGCCGGACGGGCATTCCGGCTGCGACTTAACGTATGCGTTGGCACCAACGATGTCGGTGAACGCACAAGCATCGCCTGCATTCTTTCGGTTATCCATCGCCCACTGCTCTTTGGCTTGGTCG
Source organism: uncultured Fimbriimonas sp. (assembly GCA_964471545.1). Classification (GTDB taxonomy): domain Bacteria; phylum Armatimonadota; class Fimbriimonadia; order Fimbriimonadales; family Fimbriimonadaceae; genus Fimbriimonas. The sequence goes on from CAYYJX010000013.1 coordinate 34,253, forward strand.
ATTTGCTTAAGGTTGGAGATACAGGTCTGCTTTCGGCTGCTCTCTCGAGCCTTCACGAAGTTCGGGACCGCAATCGCCATAAGAATGCCGATGATCAGAACAACGATCATGATCTCGACGAGGGTAAACGCTCTTTTGAGCTTGCTGTTTCGGTTCATAGACTGTTCCCGTTTCGATTTCTCGAAATCTGAGACGATTCGGTTTGGTTACCGTTGACTCACTGACTTTCTTCCGCGAAATATCTGATTTAGCCCTGGTAATCGTGCCGGTAAAAGCAAAAGAGTCGGAGGAAACCTCCGACTCTTCAAGCGTTCCGATGCTCTAGTCTTACGGGAGAGCGTGGCCGCTGATGTTACAGGTCGGGTTGGTTCCGATTGCTGCAACGGTGTAGGTACCGCCGGACGGACATGCCGGTTGAGCCTTCAGGTAAGCGTTGGCGCCGACGATGTCGGTGAATGCACAAGCGTCGCCTGCGTTCTTTCGGTTATCCATCGCCCACTGCTCTTTGGCTTGGTCGATTTGCTTAAGGTTGGAGATACAGGTCTGCTTTCGGCTGCTCTCTCGAGCCTTCACGAAGTTCGGGACCGCAATCGCCATAAGAATGCCGATGATCAGAACAACGATCATGATCTCGACGAGCGTAAATGCGCGGTTGCGCTTAAAGAGTCGGTTCATTGGCTTTACATCCTTCCTGATGGATTAGGAGCTCCTCCACAAGAGTTCCCTCTCCTATCTTTGGAGGATCGGAGACCAAACCTAAGGCTAATTGAGGGCTTTTCCCCCGTCCCAAAGCTGGTCAGAATCTCTCCACTTAGCCCATTCCACAGTCGCCAAATAATTTCATCTACTTTTTTTCAAACCTGACACAATTAGTGTGATGGTCGGCGAAGTGGTAACGGTGCGGGTTCTTGTCCCCGCGATGAGAACGCAGCAATTCTGGGAAGCGTATCGCCAAGTTGCCGGTGCGTTGGGATCGGTTGAAGGAACGCTCGGCGTCTCGCTTTGGTCAGATCTAGCCCAACCCGAGAGCTTTGTGGTTGTGTTTGAAGGCGCCAATGAACATGCCGCCCAAGCCGCAATCTCTTACGCAATCAGTTCAACCGCATTCATGGCCTTTAACGAGCCGACGATTGGGGCCGACAGCTACCGTTGGATCCGCGTTCGCGACGTCGATGGTCCGCTCATCAGCGAAATGCCCGAAGGGAGCTACTTATCGGCTTCGTTGCGCGTGTCTGAACCCGGCCGAGACCGTGAGCTTGCCGATGACTACCGCTGGGTTTTTGACAACCTTGCCATCATCCCTGGATACGCTGGGTCTTTGTACGGCTCGGTAAACGGCATCAACGAGCACTTCATTGGTCTCGTCTGGTGGTTTGGCCGCGAGGCATTTAATGCGAGCTTGCCGAAGAAGAGCCCGTACGAAGTGAAGCTTTTCCGCCGCGTTACCGACCGAGAAATGCAAACAGAGCAAACCGGGGCGAACCTAACCTAGTTTTTGGAGTCCAACTTTCCATGGCGATGAAACCGTTTCGATGCTTGCTGCCCGCGATGGTCATAACGGCAGGTCTCGCCTTGCCCGCCGAGTCTTCTGCTCAGTTCCGCCCCTCGCGTGAGGAGCAGATTAAGGTTGGTCGAGGCGCGGCCCAAGACGTCGCCAAGAAGTACAAGATCCTTCCGGAAACGGATGTGAGAGTGAAGCTCCTTAGGGACCTCGCTAAGAAACTTCTTGCCGTCCCACCGGAAGGTCGAGACTCTTTCTGGCGTTCGGATAAGTTCCCTTACGAATTCAATGTGATTGAATCGAAGGAAGTGAACGCGTTCGCCGTCCCGGGCGGCCCTGTCTTCTTCTTCACCGGCCTCATCGACCGGATGAAAACCGTCGATGAATTGGCGGGCGTCCTCGCTCACGAAATCAACCACGTGCGGCGCGAGCACTGGGCACGGGCCTACGACGACGAAATGAAGAAGCAGTTAGGGCTCGCGGTTCTTCTCGGTCTAACAAACGCCAATCGAGAGCTATCCACCCTGGCACTCACCGCGAGCGACCTTTACGGACTGAAATTCTCCCGAGGACATGAAACGGAATCGGATGATTGGGGTCTGAAACTCGTTGTGGGAGCCGGATTCAACCCAGAGGGCATGGTGGACGTTTTTGAGATGTTCCGAAAGCTTAAGGGGTCTGGAGCTCCACCAGAATGGCAAAGCACTCACCCGGACGACCGGAATCGTATCAAGCGTCTCCAGGACAAAATAGCGAAGTACAAGAAGAACTGGCCGGCGAAGCAACCGCTCCCCTTCGTGACAACAGCGATGAAGGCAGAAGCCAATCCAACACCACCGCCCTCTGGCTCGGGAAATCCCACGAAGCCGGGCGGTCGATCTCGAAAGGCTTAGTTGTTTAGCGATCGCCGAACAATATCGTAAGAGTGCTCGAACACTTTCTCGGTGAGTTCGTTCCACTGGTGATAAATGGCGGGAAGCTCCTCGAAAGACACAAGCCGCCGCCCCAAAGACTCTTCGGGCATCTGGATTTCGCCTAGCTGATCCACACGCGCCGCAAAGCAATCCGCCCAACGCGTTTCATCCTTCTCGCGAATTCTGTAGCAGCCCATGTATTGAACGCTTTCCAGGGTGGCACCCGCCTCTTCTAGGGCTTCGCGGTGAACAGCTTCGGTACTCGATTCAAACGGCTCCACGCGGCCGCTCGGAATGCACCAACCGCGGTCTTCGATGTTGCAGACAAGTACCTTGTCGTCCTTCCAGGCGAACACCAAGGCGGCAAAGGCTCTTAACGGAGCACGATACGGTGCAGGATAAAACTGCAACCGCTGTCTCCCGTATGTTCCTGATGGAAATTTTCGCTGCGCCATGGCTGTTGGAAATCTCTAACCAGCCACGAACTTCCTTGTTCCGGCTCTATCTACCTTGGGTCTATCGACCGCCCCACACGAGAACCTTGCCGAGTAACTGATCCAGTTTGACGGGACCAAACTTTCGGCTGTCGTCCGATTCCGGAAGATTGTCACCGATCAGGTGAACCATCCCTTGCGGAACGACAAAGTCGCCGTCGAGGATCGAATGCGTACGGGGCTGGAACGGCTTCTCTACCTTCGCGCCACCGAGTGCGTGGACTCTCTTGATAAAGTATCCCTCACCCTGGAACTCCTTCACAACTACAATGTCGCCTTTGCGGACTTCTCCGACAAGCCAATAAGCATTGCTCACCAGAACTCGTTGGCCCTCTTTGAGCGTCGGCATCATCGATCGGCCCCGGACTTCGACGGTGTGGAAGTTCCTGCCCAAAGCCGCAACAATCACCAGCAACACCACAAGCAAGACCGTAAAGGCCCGCACCCGTCGGCGGGGCTTCGGCTTCTGGATGTTGATCTCGGCTTCGTTCTGCATGGGCAATGTCCGCTATAATCTGTCGTCTCGTAACCGCGACTCACTCCTATGGAAGCCTTACTCAAAAGCCTAAACCAATCTGCTGGAGTGATCCTTCTTGTTCAGACGCTGGCAATCATCATACTATTCGTTTCGCTGGCACTTCTGCAGTCCAAATTCAACCGGACGCAACGACGATTCAAAGAACTGCTTCAATCGAAGAGCGGCCAAGACCTCGAATCACTGCTGATCGACCACACCCGCGAACGGCTCGAGTTCAAAGCGCAACTTGAAGGAGCGCTCACTCGGGTGGACAAACTCGAGGGTCGCATGGAAAAAGCCAAGCGCCACATCGGCCTGGTGAAGTACGACGCATTTGACGACGTTGGCGGAAAACAGAGCTTTGCGCTCGCGATTTACGATGATCGAGGCGATGGTGTGGTTGTTTCAAGCGTCCTAGGTAGAACGGATTGCCGCGTTTACTGCAAACCCATCGCAGGCGGAAAGTCGGAAAGGAACTTGTCGAACGAAGAGCAACAGGCGATCCTTGAAGCCGTCGGTTCAGCAGGACGGAGCTTCGTCTCGCCGTAGTCTCAGGAACGTCTAAGCGTCTACAACACGAAACGAAAGGTGACCTTCGAATGAGCGATAACTTCCAAGCCGATGCCATGCTGATCGAGCGTGTTCAGCGCGGCGATCGCGGGTCGCTCAATGAACTGGTGCTCAAATATCAAGATCGGGCCTACCAGTACGCCTTCCGACTCACCCGCAATCCCGAAGAGGCCGCTGATACCGTCGCTGACGCTTTCGTCCGCGTCAACAATGCGATCAAGAATTTTAAGGGCCAGAGTTCCTTCTCTACCTGGCTCTATCGAATCATCACCAACTGCTACTTGGATCGAAAGAAGAAGGAAAAGAACCGATCGACCATGTCGCTCGACGCTCCGATCAACCAGGGCGAGGATGAAGTTTCCCGGGAGATTGAAGACCCCGGTCGAACACCAGACGAGGACGTGATTCGAATGGAACGAGAGGCCGTACTGCAGCGTGCCCTCGCCAAACTCCCCGAATTCCAAAAAGCGATGATCGTGATGTATCACGCCGAGCAATTGAGCTACGAGGAGATTGCTGAAGCGCTCGACCTGCCACTCGGCACCGTGAAATCGCGCTTAAACAGAGCGCGTCTGAGCTTGCGTGAACTGCTAGAAAAAGACGCGGAACTATTTGGAACCGCCATAAGTCAAGAAAGCTAAGAGCAAACCAGGATGGTTTTTTGATGAGTTCACATTCCTTACGCGACCATTTTTCGGCTTACTACGAGGGCACCCTAGAACCAGGGTTGGTGGTTGTCCTTGAAAATGCATTCCGAACCGACGCAGGATTAAGAGCGGAATACGAGCGATTTTCTGAGACACTCGATTCCTTGAGCCAGATGGCTGTGGAGGACATTCCGATTCCCAACTTCCTCAGCGATCGAATCCAGAGTCGCCTAAATGTTCAAGCACCGAAAGCGAAGTGGTACGAGATGGTCTGGGTGCGGCAACTTGGATTTACCGCCGTGGCGGCCAGTGCCATTCTTGGCGCAGTTTTTGCCATCCAAGCTCGCGGAACGAGCGGCGTTGCCGAAGCAGGAATCGCTTCTTCGAATCAGCCTCAGGCAAATGCCCCTGCAACGGACATCCTCAAGGTGTCTGTCGACGGTGGCAATGCGACGGCCACGTTTACGGGTTCCACTTCGAAGTCCGTTATCGTCAGCGATCATGAGTCTCAAAAGCTGATGAAGAAGTACGATGTGACGGGCGGCACGGTGCAGATTGGTCTGGAGAATCCAGGCGCAGAAGCGTTCGTCTTCCAAGTAGACGTCACCGGTGAAAAGCAGCCAACGCTGATCATCGTTCCTCCCGTAAACCCCTCGACAACGTCGAACCTAAAGGATACGGGCGGGGTGATCGATCTGCTGAAGTATGTTTCCGACCGATTCGGAGTTCACATCCAAATCACAGCCGAAGACGTAAAGGACACCGTTCGGTGGGATGGCATCAAATCGAGCTCCGCGAAAGAGATTCTCGAGGAAGTCCTTCCGAAGAATTTCACCGTTCAGGAAAGCAACGGCCTCATCCTCGTTCAAGATCGCTAATCGATCTTATGCACCAGAATAGGTCACCGAAGCTAAAGCTCGGTGGCCTATTTTGTTGCTATTCCGCCGTTCGCAAAGTGCGACGCCTGCATAGCGTTCTGAGTCCAGTCAACCCGCGCGAATCTCACATAACTCGGACCGGGCTCGTTCAAATCTGAAGAGAGTTGAAGTTGACCTAACTCGAGGAGTCCGCGAGAAATCTGCCTGTAATCCGGGTTGTCCGATCGTAGGGCAACGTTGACCCGCTCGACGCTCGCCATCATATCGTCGGGCGAAGGGAGCTCGGGATGGACCTCGGCGTACCGATGGTGAAACTGGAGATAGATCGTCTTCAGATGTCCCAGCATCGCCGAGACATTGGACCGGTTCATTTCCGTCCGCCGATACAGATCTGCCTTTGCAGCGAAAGGGACAGAGTCCCATTCAGGATGCTCTTCCAAAGTTTCAAGAACGCGCTCTTGCTTGTATTGGAAGTAGGAGAGTCGATCAATGTCTCCGTACTTGAGCGAATTGGCAATGTCGATCGCGTTCCGTGCCGAGGCAATGGCTTGCTTCCGATTGCGATCATTGAGTGCTAGCCAGGCGTCTCGTTCTAGCCCGGCGATCACGCGGACCGAGGCAAGAAAAATTTCTGTGTGCGGGCCAAACGTGTTGTCCTCGGCAAAGTAGGCCTGATAGAGGGGTTTCAACTTTCCAGCCCGATACGCCTGTGCCCAATGAAGACCCGCTCGTCGAACTTCCAAGCGTGCCGCTGGGTCGTAAGTCGGAATCGTGGAGAGTTCCCGAACGTGCGGGACGTACGCGTTGATACGCCGATCGACTTCTGGGTCAATCATGATCGGGTTGAAGCTGTCATCCAGCGATTGTTGCTGGATCGCGTATCCGAACCCTCCGGTCACTACCGCTAAGAGTGCTGCCGGTAATAGTAGCGTCCGTGCCACCATGCTTCAATCGTCGGCGCGGTGGGACCAAATACTCAAGATTGAAAGACTCAGGGAACCTGAAATCGGGGCAACTATTGAATTTTCTTCAAATACCCTTTGAAATATCTCATAATATCAACACTCCACTAAGGAGAACTTAAAATGTCTAACACTGGACTGATCACATGGGACTCGCACCTGGTGGCTCGCGCCAAGGCCGGAGACCAAGTCGCTTTCGAGCTCATCGTCGATACTTATCGACCTGCGCTCATGAGCCTTGCAATGCGAAAGCTCCGCAGCGCCGAAGACGCCCATGACGTGGTGCAAGAAACGTTCATCAAAGCCTTTAAGAATCTGAAGGATTTTGATGTCGAACGCCCGATCCGCCCGTGGCTGTCACGAATCTGCATGAACTGCATCGTAGACGTCGCCCGACAGCGCAAAGGCAATGTAGATAACTTGGAATCGGTTGAATACGCACTTTCGGAAGGCAACACCACTGAAGAGCGTGCCGAGGGATCTTTCCGACGCAACCAGATCATGGCTGCGCTGTCTAAGCTTCCCTACCGATACCGACAGATCATCATCATGCGCCACTTCGAACATCTGGATGTGATGGAGATTGCGGCAAAGCTGGACAAGCCTGAAGGAACGATCAAGAGCTGGTTGTTCCGAGCGCGAGCCCTTCTTGCCAAAGACCCGGTTCTGGCGGCTTACGCCTAAGTTTGCGGTTAGGCTCCGCATTTTGGGTCGGCTCCCTTAAGGGAGTCGGCCCTTTCGTTTTTTCGCTGAGTCGTGTGCGACTAACCCCTTGCCTTTGCGAGGCGTAGAACTCTGGGTCGGTATCCTCATGACTATGCTCTCCGAAACCCAAGTTCTCGATGCTCTGCGAACAGTGATGGACCCAGACCTCCACCGCGACATCGTCACCCTGGGGTTCGTGAAGAATGTCGTGGTGGATGGAGGGCAGGTTTCGCTCACCGTTGAACTGACGACTCCCGCCTGCCCAGTGAAGGATCAGCTAAAGGCAGAGGTGGAAACCAATCTGCGCGCCCTTCCCGGAGTCACGGCGGTTGAAGTGGAAATGACCGCTCAAGTGCGGCAGCGACAACAACAAACGGGCGACATTCTGCCAAACGTCAAGCACATTATTGCGATCGCTTCCGGAAAGGGCGGAGTCGGCAAAAGCACCGCCACGGTGAACCTTGCAGTAGCGTTAGCAAACACGGGCGCCAAGGTAGGCCTGATGGACGCGGACGTTTACGGTCCTTCTATTCCCCTAATGATGGGGGCCGCCGAACAGCGACCCTACACCGAAGGAAACAAGATCATCCCGATCATGCGGTACGGCGTGCATATGATGTCCCTGGGCTTTCTTCTTGAAGAAGGCCAGGCCGTTCTTTGGCGCGGCCCTATGGTCGCCGGTACGATCCGTCAACTTCTGAGCGATGTCGAGTGGGGCGAGTTGGATTATCTCCTCGTCGACCTCCCTCCTGGAACGGGCGATGCGCCGATGTCCTTAGCTCAGCTTGCACCGCTAACAGGCGTGGTCATCGTCAGCACCCCGCACAACGTCGCCGCGAACATCGCAGGCAAGGCGGTCCAACTATTCCGACGGTTGAACACCCCGATCATCGGCGTCATGGAGAACATGGGCGTTTTCATAGACGAGGTCACGGGCGAGACACGGCAAATGTTTTCTGGGCTCTCTGGAGACGACCTGGCGAAGAGCTTAAAGGTCCCTTATCTCGGGAGTGTCCCCTTTGATCCTCGCATAGGAACGGCAGGTGATGAGGGTGTGCCGGCGGTGGTCTCGGCTCCCAACACTCGCCAGGCAGAGGCGTTTGCCGAAATCGCCGGAAAACTCGCCGCTCAAGCATCGATCAAGTCGATGACGCGCCAAGATCTCGTTCAACTAGAAGGGGTTGAAGAACGCCCGAAGTTCGAGCCCGTTTCTTAAGGCCGGGCTCACCTTACGCGAGGTCGAGTTCTTCCAACCAATCGGCAAGGCGGTTATCCCGATGCTTTCTGAGAAAGTCATCGGGATACTCCTCTCGATTGAGAAGGCGAAGCACTTCGAAAGACTGAGACTGCACGCCTCCTTCGTCTAGAAGTGCAGGCCAACCATTAATCGGGACCGTGAGTCGAGGAAGCAGTTGGGTTTCGATCGAGAGTCCAAGGGTCTCTTCAGCAGTCGTCGAGACGACCAGTGCGTCCGCACCCTCCAAGCAAGTGGCGAGTTCTTCGCTCACCTCAAAGGTCGCCCCGATCCCCTGGTACTTCCAAAAGAGCATTGCCAGCGAGCCAAGGATATCGGAGACCTCTCCCGGGCGGGCATGCCACATCACGTGCAGAGGACGCTCTCCAAAATGACTGGCAAGGGTCGCCACTACCGGAGGACCCATTTCCATGTTGTCTAGGCCAACAACTGCGACCCTCTGCAGAGGCATGAGCGAAATTATACAAAGCGCGAATGATGCAAAAGATGCTCGCGATCACTGGTTTTTCGCGAACACGATAGGCTAGCACCCGGGTTGGCGGCTGGGACCGAAAAAACTCTCTCCCGCCCAAGGCAAAACTTCGGTAAATTTCTCCTGTGGATGATTTTGGACTCGATGGGTATGAACTTCAGAGTCCCCTGATAACGATGCAATTCGCATCGAGTGGTCGCATCCAACAGCTTTGGGTGGCCGATCCCGGCGTGCCCGACGAGTCGGAATTCCAGTTCGTTTCGGGACCGATGCTCGTGGGAGAGGAGTCCATCGATGAGTACTTCCCCGGTACGATCCTCCTCGGGGCTCGGACCGATCCCGACGAACCGTGGATTTTGAGCCGGAATCGAGGGGCCACTGTTGCCCGAGACCCGGAAGAACCGAACGTTCTCGAGTTTGAGTACGACTTCCCGCTGATTCACGAACTTCGGGTGCTGGGCAAGTTTTCTGAGAACCTCTCTTCCCCGCTGCCTCACGTCACTTGGGACATCACCATCCGTAATCGCTCGCGGCAGAGTGTAGAGATTGGAGAGTTAGGATTTCCTCTCGCTTTGGCCACCGTCCTCGAGGGTTACGATCGCACCGACCAGGGGATGCGTGAAATGTTCACCGAGCGGGTTTACGTTCACAAGCAAATTGCCGGTGCGGCATCGTACGTGGTAGCCCAGCGCATGAACGGCCGCCCACCCGGGTTGGTCATCTTTCCCGGAGGAGAGACGCAATGGGAGTTCTACAACCACGTTCAAACCAGCCTCAACACCCCGTTTAACTGGGAAGGCGTCCCGGTGGTTTACATCCATTCACGCGCAACAATCGAGCGTGAAGGCTGGGCGGAATGGTTCAACGGCCACTCTAGTCTGGTGATGGAACCGGGCGAAGAGCGCACCTATCAAATTCGATTCGCCGCTCTGGACCGAGAGCGACCCGATAACGTTGCGATTGCAACCGCCTCTTGCTCTCACCCCACGATCCGCCTCTTGCCGTCCGCAGTCGTTCCCCGGGAAGTTGGAATCGCCGTCGAAGTGTCGGGGGCTACGCCCACCCGTTTCTTCACCGACTCTGAAATGGCCGACCTTGAGTCCGATTCGGATGACGAAGGCGGGTTCTGCTTCGTTCGGCCAACCGAAACCGGTGCCGTCAAGCTATCTTTTGAAGATACAGAGGGACGCGAGAGTTACGCCCATCTCCTGTTTATCGATCCGATCGACAAGTTGATCCAGGCCCGAGCGGAGTACATCTTAACGCACCAGGTCACCGCCGCAAGTGAGGTTTTGAGTCCTGCCAGTCTGCCGGCAGACAACCGAACGGGCGAAGCGATTCGGGACTTGGAAGTGTTTCAAACCCCCTTCGGCATCGAGAGTAGCCTTGCCGACGCTTTGTTCCTAGCGGAAAAAAACACCATCTATCCCGTGCCAGAGGAGGTGGAGGCGCTTAAGAAGTACGTCACCAACTTCATCCAGAAGCGGTTTCAAAATCCGGGAACGTACGAGTTCGGGATCAATCTGAACGATACGAGGTCAGTAGCCACCAACTCCAGTCGGGCGAGCGTTTACTCGATCGCGGCAGGTCTTTACCATTCACTCTCGCGCGTTGCTTGGCTGAGCGGAGATTCCGATGAGCGCAATCACTGGCTCAAAATGGCGGTCCGGACCATCTCGGCGATGTTCCGCTATGCGAATCCAGCAACAACGGCTGGCGCAGGGTTGCCACTGGTTTCGGAATGGCCTGCGTTGATCAACGATCTGACGGAAAGTGGTCTGGAAGCAGACGCCCAAACCATGCTTAGCCACTTCTACGCGCGTGTGGAAGGAATGGGCAAACGCCGGTATCCGTTCTTCGCGGGTCGATCTTTCTCCCCCAAAACGTTTGACGAAGCCTCTTTCTCCGCCTATGTTCGCGGCGATTACGAGGACATGGATCGCATGTTGCGCATGTCGGTCGTCGCGCGATCGATGGCGGCATGTTGGTGGTGGTACGGATCCGAAAAGCGCTTCTTCGAAGACGCCGAGTTGAATCACCCCGTAGCGGTCGATCGTGGCGAGCTCACTCTCGCTCCCTCCAGCGTGGCGAACGCCCAACTGATGTTCCGTCTGCTGGATAGGGATTACCACCGCTTACCGGAAATGCAGTTAAGGTCTGCATTTGGGGCGATGCTCTCTATCTGGGCTCTGGTCCGCTCGGATGGTGCCAGCGCAATGGGCTACTGCCCGGATTCGGCGAGCAAGCAACATGGCATCGCTTGGACAACCGGAGACGTTGGGCTCGGACTGTTCAGCTACTTGCGGAATGCCTCCAGTTACGTACTGCCAACCCCTGGCCAGGGTGTAGTGGCCTACGGTTGTCACTTTGAAGTCAAGGAACATCGAGGCAAAGAACTGCTGACGGTGACTCCTTGGGATGGAGTTGGGCGTCGAGTGGCGATTCGCCATCTTGGGTTTTCGGTTTCTGCCCACGGAGCCACCCTTACGTCAGTGCAGATTTCGACCGATAAGAGGTCTGCAAGCGTCACGCTTGCGAATCAGAACTCACGGGCTCAAATTGTTGAACTCCACGTGGAAGGCATGTGGGGACAAACAGTGACTCTCGGTTCAAAATCGGTCACTCAAGACGGTCCTGGCGTCGACTTCACGTTCACTCTTGACCCGAAAGAGACGCGTACCTTACAACTTAAAGCAAAATAGACTCATGCCAGCCCACGCAATGCCCGAATGGTGGATCGTCCTTTCCGGACTTTTCCTAGTTATCAACTCCGCCTTTTTTGTGGTGCTTATCGTGGTGCTGCTGAAGCTCCTTGAAGCCGCGAAGGAACTCAAGCCGAAGGTCGATTTGCTGACGCAGCGAGTCGATACGATCACGGTGAAGGTGGACAACATCGCCACCACGCTCGAATCGACGGTCAAGAATGTCGGTGAGAAGGCGGGAACAGTGGCGGGTTCCGCCGAACTAGTTGCCCTTGCGGCAGGCAGGAACGCAGGCAAGCTCGGTCCGATCCTTGCCTATGCGGGAACCGCGATCAAGATCTTCCAGATGATTCAGCAGTTCCGAAACAGTCAGCCCAAGCCGAAGAAATAGGCCTTCCCTACTTCGCCTTTTTCGGGGCGGCGAGAACCTGTTCTGCCGCCTTTTGAGCCCACACGACGAGCGGATCAGTCTCGGCGAGCCCATCCTTGATCCATTCTGCCGGAACCCGCACATACGATTTGCTTGGTGGGTCGTTGGGTTCGTAGCGGACCGGCTCGGCACCGTCTATGGCAACGAGGTCTTCGTAGAGGGTGCCTTTCACCTTCAATCCGGCTCCACCGTCGTAGAGCGTAATGAACGGTTTTGCGTCGATGTAGGCCATGATGCCCCCGAACATAGACCTAAACGTTAGGGGTGCGGGCAAGAACACTTGTAGCTGTTCTATGATCGCGCGAAGCTCTTTGGGGTCGAAGGCTTGGGTTGAAGACGGCACCCAGAGACAATAACCGCTTCGCCAAAGCCCCGATAGGGGTTGACACAGAGGTCAAAACTAGGGATAATTTACTTTCGTATCGCGGGGTGGAGCAGTCTGGCAGCTCGTCGGGCTCATAACCCGGAGGTCGCAGGTTCAAATCCTGCCCCCGCACCCAAGTCTCTTATCTGCTCCCAAGAGATTTACCTTTCGACAAGACCAGTTCTTCGGTTTGTCGAATCACCCCAGCCAAGTCACTTCTGACTTCGTGCTCCCAGTACACTAGCACGGTCCACCCGTCTGACTCAAGCAAGGCTCGGTTTCTTGCGTCGCGTTCCTTGTTCGTCTCCACTTTCTGGCTCCAGTATTCCGCGCGGGTCGTGGGTATCAGGTTCTTCTTCGCTCCACAGGTCGGACACCCGTGCCAAAAACATCCGTGCAAGAACACCGCGATTTTTCGACCGATCCATGCAACGTCCGGCTTTCCTGGAAGTTTACGAACATTGATCCGGTATCCCAGAAGACCGCGATCTCGAAGAGCTCTGCGAAAACGAATCTCGAGCTGAGTATCTTTCCCCCGATTCGACTTCATGCTTCGTCGAACCGACTCGCTCACGCCCGAAAAGTTAGGGCGAACTGCCCTCTCGACGCCTTTATCGCCAAGATAGTGAACTTGTGACTCAGATTGAGCGTTCAATATCAGAATCCTATTCGATTTATCGATGTCTTTGGGCGAAATCCATGAGTAAGAAACTTCCCTTGTTCCGAGCGGTAACGCTTTTGCTGACCGTTTCGACCGCCGGAATCCTGCATGCGGAGCCCGCCTTCCTCACCACTCTCAAAGACACTTACCGGTGGCCCACAGGTACGGACGCCGAAAAGGCGAGTTGTAACGTTTGCCACGCGGGCCCCCCTAAGCGGAACGACTTTGGAAAGGCGGTCGAAGATTCTTGGGAAAAGGTTGGGGGAGATACTCTCACCGTTGCGGCGTTGGACGCCATCCAGAACGACGATACGGATGGCGATGGCTATTCGAACGCAGAAGAGTTGCGGCAAGGGTTCTTGCCCGGCGACTCAGCCAGTACCCCAAGCGGAGTTCCGAGACCTCCCGCCGGGCAGACAGCGCCCTCCCCTGCGAAGGAAGCGCAACCCGCTGCCGCAAAAGCAGAGAGCGATCTCTTGCCCAAGCACTCGTTCCACCCGGCGTTCGTCCACTTCCCTGTTGCCTTGCTCCTTGTTGGATTCGCGCTCGATCTTGTGGGGCGACGGCGAGAGAACACAGCGCTTGCTCGAGCGGGCTGGTACAACGTTTCGATTGGGCTTTTGGCACTCATCCCAACCACGATCACTGGGATTGCCGCGATGCTTCGCCTGGGCTTTCCTCTTGAAGGTTCGATGCTGATTCACCTCATCGGCGGCATCGCATCCATCCTCTCTTCCGTGGCCGCTTGGGCGCTGATGAACCGAGCAGAGCGGCCTAAGGTCTATCTGGTCCTAGCGATCCTGGCGATCCTTTTCGTGGCCGTCACAGGTCACTTTGGCGCCGAGATGGT
>CAYYJX010000014.1:0-45117 GCA_964471545.1 uncultured Fimbriimonas sp.
GAAGAGCAGTGGTAGCGACCTGCGTGCCATTGGCGTCGGAACCACGATTTTTAGAAAAAAGACCCCCTCGCGATGAAGCGAGGAGGCCGTTTCGACCTCGATCCGTGAGGTCGGCAATCCTTTCGGATTACTTCTTGTTGCGTCGCTTTCGGGCGAATGCGACGAGTCCTGCGCCGAGAGCAAGCATGGTTGCAGGCTCCGGAACCGGGGCAAGAACGCCTTGGCTAAGGGGCTTACCGTTCGAACCAAGATTCGAAGCGTAGTACTTCGCAACACCGGAACCGTTGTCGGAGAGGTAACCGTTGATAAGCGAAGTCAGACCCGAGCTGAGCGCGTTGCCGCTAGTGTCACGAGCTCGGAAAGTTCCGTTCGTGATGTCGTTCGGGGAGTTGTCCAGAAGGATCTCCCAAACGGCTACCTGCAGAGCAAAAGCACGATCTTGTCGGTTGCTGCCAGAGGGAAGAGCAAAGATGCCCGGAGCGTACTTGTTCACCAGGTAGCCGGCTCGGAGACCCTTGGAACCCAAGAGATCGGAACCGCCGAAGCTGGTGCCATAGGCGCTGCTGGACATGGTCGTGACCGGGTCGGAGCAGAAGCCCAAGAACGAGAAGTTATTGGCAACTTCCTTCATGCGAAGTTCGCCGCCAAACACGTTCTTAAAGCTCGAGCCACTGTTGGTCGAGATGCTTAGATTTCGGCCTTGACCCGATCCCAAAAATTGGAGATCGATAGCCATTGCCTGAGTCCCTGCCGCAAGCACGCCGCCGACTACGGCAACTCGCGAAAGGATATTGAATGAAACCAGAGTTTTCATCAAAGGCAATTCCCTGCAAGAATCGTGCCGGTTAGGTCCGCATTTGTTGAACCTGTTTGTACTTGACTATAAATGGCAATAGGGGTCACCAAATGCACGCCCCGGGCGTATTCTCCATCCATGCAATTTCGCTTGGAGGCGCTACAGCCAGAAGACCTTCCGGTCGCCCGAAAATGGGTGAAATCCTACTACGACCTAGATGATCTTGAGTTCAACGATCGGGTGATAAGCGGGATTACCACCCTCCTGGCCTCGCCAGAATGGGGCCATTTCTGGCAGATTGTTCGGGGTGAAGAAGCGGTCGGCTACATTGTCCTCACCTTCGGATTCGATCACGAATTTGGCGGGAAACTCGGGGTGGTCACCGATTTCTATCTTGAAGAACCCGCTCGTGGAGGAGGGCTCGGTACAGCCGTCCTTACCGAGGTCCTGGCACGGGCAAAGACACTCGGTTGCCATCACCTTGAACTTGCGGTGCTGGACCATAACATTCAGGCCGAGAGGTTCTATAAAAGGCTGGGGTTGAGCCCTCAAACCGGGCGGCGGACCTTCGAGATCGAACTCTGATGTCCCCATTATGAGCCCCAAAGCCCTTTGTGCCCAATGGAAGGGTTAACCTAACGCCATGGACGCACTGAATGTAGGACTCATCGGAATTGTCGGCGAAGAATACAGGACTGACCTTTGGGGAACTCTGGATAAGATCGCCGACCTCGGTTACCGAGGGATCGAGGGGTGCGAATTCCTCCTGGAGGGAGACGTTGCAGAGAACCTCGCCAGATTTCACGGTCTTGGTCTCCAACCTTTGACCGTGAGTGCCTCATTGGAAGATCTAGAACAAAACCTGGACAGCATTCGCCACAAAGCGGCTGTTTTGCGCTCGCCCAAAGTGAGCATGTGGTGGGCGCCTTGCAAGACAAGGCAGGAACTGGACGAAGTTGCTCGTCTGCTCAATGAAGCGGGTCGAATTCTGATTCAGGATGGCGTTAAGCTTTGCTACCACAACCACGATCAAGAGTTTAGAAACACCTTCAACGGTGCCGCGGCGATGGATATTCTCGCCGACCAAACCGACCCCGAATCGGTCTTCTTCGAACTCGATATTGCCTGGATTGCCATCGGCGGCGCCGATCCTTCGACGATCCTCCACCGATTCGCGGGCCGCGTCCCTTGCATCCACATCAAAGACGTTATCGAAGCGCCGACTCGGGAGCCCCAGTGGACCGCCGTTGGCACCGGAGCGGTTCCGATAGAAGAAGCGATCCGCACTGCGCTCTCACTCGGAATCGAATGGGGGGTTGTGGAGCAAGATCGGCTACGAAACCTCACCGGATTAGAAACCGCCACCGTTTCAATCCTAAATCTGAAAGAGCGCGGGCTAGTTCGGTAGAAGAGGAAAACCCTTCACAATAGAGAGGTGCTCCCCAAAGAAGGTCCGGCTTTGGTTTTGGCTCCCATGGACGGCGTCACCGACGCCGCCATGAGGGCGTTCCAAGGTCGATGGGGAGCGTTCACCTATGCCGTTACCGAGTTTCTTCGGGTAAGCGAAACTCCGATCCCAGGAAAGGTCTTTCGCCGAGAAGTCCCTGAACTGTTCACGCAGGCAAAAACGGAGTCCGGCCTGCCCGTTCAAGTGCAAATTCTGGGAGGAGACCCGGAGCGCATGGCGAAGTCAGCGGTTACGGCCGTGAAGGTCGGGGCGACCGCCATCGACATCAACTTTGGCTGCCCGGCTCCTACTGTTAATCGAAACGACGGCGGGGCGTCTTTGCTACGGTATCCCTGCCGAATCAGAGAGATTGTTCGCGCTATTCGAGAAGCAGTACCGATGGAGATTCCGGTCTCGGCGAAAATCCGACTTGGATGGGATTCGATCGATCCTGTTTTTGAGAACGCGGCCATGGTCCAAGAGGGGGGCGCCTCGTGGATCACCATCCATGCACGCACTCGGGTTCAGTCCTATAAGCCTCCGGTGTTCTGGGCGCAAGTGGGCAAGGTACGAGCGCAACTCGCCATTCCTGTCATCGCGAACGGCGATATCTGGACCATCGAGGAGTTTCGCCGGTGTCGCGAAGAAACAGGCTGTGACAAGTTTATGATCGGGCGAAGCGCCCTGGCGAATCCAGTTCTCTCCTGGCAAATCGCATCGGAACTCGGCCTCCCTACTCCGGAGCGATCCAGCTTTCAATGGGAGGCGCTTTTCAAAGAGTTCTTGATGGACCTACACGACCAAATGAGTCGAAAGCGGTCGTCTTCCGGATTCCGAGCGCAGCGCCGACTAGAGACTCAAGGACCGTTGGGACACGGAGGGGTGGGCGGACTCTTCCGACTCAAGCAGTGGATCAAGTTTGCAAACAACCACGGAGATTTTCCCCACTTCGAAGCCCTCAAACTCACGCAGACCCTTGACGAGTTCTTCGAAGTCCTCGCCCGAGAAGAGGGGCGGATTGCTCAGGGACCAACGGAAACCCTGGCTATCACCGGATAGTGATCGCTCGGGGCACCACCGGCCTTCGTGCGGCGGCGATCGATAGCCACGCCCTCGACCTTCCAAGCGCTGGAAAGGTAGATGTGGTCGATCATTTCGCCTTCCATCAGATCCGGTTTGAACCCATTGAAGGTGACGAACGGACCGGACGTCGGGCGGCACCCGGTAAGGAAACCACTTCTATCTAAAACCTCGATGGGCGCGCTCCCTCTCGAACAGTTGAAATCACCCATCACGACAGCGGCTCTCGTCGCCCTAGACTTTACGAACGCGAGCATATTGGTTGTGCCAAGCGTTCGAGCAGGCTCCGATTGGTGATCCAAATGAGCGTTCACGGCAAGGAATCGGAACCCCTGTGCGGTGACGAATTCCGCCCAGGTGAACACCCTGGGCAAGTTTGCGCCGGGACCTTTGGAACCAGGAATATCCGGCGTGGCGCTTATCCACTTCGTACCGCCCTCAATCAGTCCCAGGCGATCCTTCCGGAAGAGGATCGAACTGTGTTCGCCTCCTCGAATCCCGTCGTCCCGACCTGCTCCAAAAGCAACGTAGTCGGGAAGAGCGGCGACGATCTCATCAATCTGACCTGCAAGCGCCTCCTGGACGCCCAAGACGTCGGGGGAGACGGATCGAATCAAGTCGATCACGGATTCGCGGCGGAATTGCCAACTGTTCTCACCGTCCGGCGCTGTGCCGTACCGCAAGTTGTAGGTCATCAGAGTGAAAGACCCGTTCTCCGGCAATTCGGCGGATGCCAGATCGACACCTGTCATGGTCGCAAGAATAGAGCTGAGTGCGCTGACAAACCCCGTGATCACGTTGCCGACGTTACCCCGCCTTTGCTACCGCAGGTTTCAACTTCGCGAATAACGGTCCCTGACCCAGAACCCATCTTCCAACGCCCAGTTTAGAGAACCCAATGGCAAAGCCGTAGCTGACGGAAACGATCGTCAAGAAGTACAGGAACCATCCGCCGGGGATCGCCAGAAAAATGTTCGTCAATCTTGGTCCGCCCGCCAGACTCATCACAAACGGGTGCACAAGAAAAACGGGTAGCGAGACTCGTCCAATGGCGTTGAAGTAAGTTCTCGCGATCCCTTTGGGCCACTCGCTGGAGACGGTCCAAAGGAAGAGGCTGAGAGTCGCCGTAAACAGAGCATACGATCCGTTGATCTGGTCACTGGTGCCAGGATGGCCGTAGAACTTGCCCACCGAAACCCACACGTAGATCGCAAGACCCGCAACCGTGGCAAGGCCAAGCATAGGGAGGTATTTCCGCAGTTTTTCGGTACTGGCAGTGTCCATTCCCACGGCGATTCCAAGAACCAACGGCAAGATGTACCAAAGCAGGACCGAGCCGGGATTTTGCCACCCAAACCAAGCCCTCTGGGCGGCATACACCGCAAGTTGAGCCGCTATTCCCGCGCCAAACGCGACCGGAATAGACCACTTCCGACCATTGCTGAGCGAGATCAGGAACGGGATGGCCACTCCGGCCTGGAGAAGAACGACGGTGAAATAGAGATGGAAAGACGACTTTCCGGTGAGCAGATTCACCCCTAACCGCTGCCAGTCCCAGGCAGTAGTGAATGGGTTTCCATTCGACCAAAGGAAGTAAAGAAGGCTCGCAACCAGGTAGGGAACAAGAGTCTTCCGAACCCTAGATCGAGCGTACTTGCCAAGGTCGAATCGCTTTGCCAGACTGCGCGCCAGCAACGCGCATGAAATAAAAAGGAAGACCGGAACCGCGAAGTGGATGGCTCGGTTGATCGCGTACAGAATGGGATCGTCAGTCACAGAAGTGCCGAGAAACTTGCGCGAGCCACGAGCAAAGGAGTGGTTCAGAAGCACAAACGTGATACCGATGCCTTTCAAAACATCGATTGCTTCGTTTCGTTGAACCGCAGAAGTAGGTTGCGGCGACGGGCTAGATCCGTGCGCCGATTCGTCCGCAACGGAACGTATCGACCCAGGGCCAGGAGCCTTCAGAGCCAATCCTTTAATGGCCATCCATTCACATCCATGTGTTTTGAAGCGGCATGACCCTTGCCATCCTAGCAAAAATGCCGTTCACCTCTAGGATAACAGATTTTCTATCGATTGGAAGGATTCCCACATTCACCTTTCGCATCGAGCTACGGGGCCGCCGTTGTACGATTTTCACCTAATTGCCAAAAACCTAAGCTAACGCCCGATACCTGCCAAAAATATCGGCAGGAACGCGGAAATCCTATGGTGAAAATTCGCTCTTTGAAGCATCGACTTGTGTTGATGCTGTTGGCATTTGGCCTTGTACCCCTAGTCATCGCAACCTTTGTCGCCCTCGGCAACATCGGACAACTCACAACCCAACGAGAAGAAGGTCTCGAGTCGCAGTCTCAAACGGTGGTTAGCCGAATTGAGCGCAACCTGTTTGAACGTTATGGCGACGTCCAAGCATTCGGGTTGAACAACGTTGTGCAAGATCGCACTCACTGGTACAAGCCCACGGCGGAAAACACTATTGCCCAGGCCATGGACAAGTACATGGTCAACTACAGCCCCATCTATCGACTCATGATGATGGTGGATACCAAAGGAAAGGTCGTCGCCGTTAGTGGGATCGACTTTGAAGGGAATGCTGTTTCCACAACCGGTCTCTACCGAAAGAACTTCTCCCAATCGGAGTGGTTCAAAAACTGTTTAGCAGGGAAGTTTGTCAAAACCGACAAACTCACCGGAACGTGGGTCGACGAACCTGCGGAGTTCCCCGAACTCGATCAAATCTTCAAAAAAGATCAAGGGCCCCTCATGGCCTTTAGCGCTCCAGTCAAGGACGCGGCAGGCAAAATCATCGGTGTCTGGCGCAACTATGCGCGCATGGCAGTGGTGGAAAACATCCTTTCTGAAGGTCACGAAGAGATGGTCCACGGCGGGCTGAAATCTCCTGCCGTCACCCTCATCGACTCGAAGGGTGCAGTGATCGCCTCCTATAAGCTAGACCCAGCGACCAAGAAGCCGCTCGTCTCCGAAGAGACAGCCTTCAAGAAGACCAATTTGGTTGAAAAAGGCGATCTCGGCGCAAAGGAAGCCATTTCCGGAAAGGGTGGAACCAAGGTTTACACCGGCGTCGATGGCGTCGAAGTCGCGGTTGGTTTCACGCATTCCAACGGTGCCCTCGGCTACCCGGGACTTAACTGGAGCGTTCTTGTTTCCGACCCTGCCGCCGATTTCTTTGCGACGTCCAACGCAGCTCGATCGCAGCTCTTGTTCCTGGCCCTGATCACGGTTGGCATCATTCTCGTGAGCGCCGTGATGATCGCAAATTCGATCACGAAGCCGATCACCCAAATGGCAGGTGCCCTCGACCACTTGCAAAAAGGCAACCTCGACGTAGAGATCACCTACACGAAAGACGATGAGATCGGCGGTCTTGCCAATGGCATGCGCTTCCTCATCGCCAAGATGAAGGAGTACACCGGGTGGGCAAGCCGAATTGCTTCCGGCGACCTTCGACTCCGATACGACGAGCGTGCGGTCGCTGAAGAAGACGTCATGGGACAAGCCATGCGAACGGTCGTCTCGAGCGTCGCCGCCACGATCAAGACGCTCCAAGACGTCAGCGGAAAGGTCACCGACCTCTCCAAAATGCTTTCTGGCGCCGCCGGGCAGATCGCAAGCGCTTCCGAATCGGTCGCCGATAATGCGATCAACATCCAGCACGCTTCCGGTGAGACCTCCAACGCTTCTTCCGAAGTCGCAAAGGCGTCCGAGCATCAGGCGATGTTGCTCAGCCGAGTGATGAACGAGGTCAGTGAAATGGCCGAGTCCATCGAACTCGCAACCGTTGCCTTAACCGAGGTGAGCGAGGCAACGGCCCTGGCCGCAAAGACGGCAAACCAGGGTGGTCAGGCTGTGCAGCAAACGCTAGATGGCATGGATCAAATTAAGAATCGAACCGCCACGGTTGCGGATCGCCTCGAGAACTTGAACGAGAAGTCCGGCCAAATCGGCGCCATCGTCAACCTTATCGATGAGATTGCAGGTCAAACGAATCTTCTCGCTCTGAACGCGGCGATCGAAGCCGCCCGGGCGGGTGAGCATGGACGAGGCTTCGCAGTCGTTGCGGATGAAGTCCGCAAACTTGCCGAGCGATGCGCGGCGGCAACCCGAGATATCGCTTCTCTCATTGAAGAGATGCGGGGTCTCGTCGAAGAGTCCAGCTCGGCAATGTCCGAAGCGAACGACGCAGTCGACAGCGGCGTAAAGCTGTCCTCGTCTGCGAAGGAGTCTCTCGCGAGCATCCTGGCTCAAGTCCAAGCTCTTTCCGAGCCGGTCAAGAGTGTTGAGACGCGAATGGGTCGCGTCGATTCGCTCTCTCACGGGGTTAAACACTCCGTTGAACAGGCCGCCGCCGCCGCCGAAGAGAATGCCGCTGCTGCCGAGGAGATGTCGGCAACGACCAACGAAGTGGCTCACCAGGTTGAAAGTGTCAGCCTTTCTGCACAGCAGCAAATGGCTGCAACCGAAGAGCTCACTGCTCAATCGGCAGAACTGAGCGAACTCGCGTCGAAGATGCAAGAATTGGCGGCAAAGTTCCGGCTATCGGAAGAGATCGAACCCGCGATCGTCTCCCGAAAGGACCGCATGGCTGCCTAACAACTAGACGCGAAACATACAAAGAGCGAAAACGGAATCGCCCTGTCCTAGGAACCATCTCGGGGCAGGGCGATTTTCTGTGGAACGGCCCTTGGAAAAGGAGTGATACAGTTTTGGTATGAATTGCATGTTTGCACTGATCGCCATCACCCTCCCAACGGCTTCAGCAATCCGCGGCGAGGAATCGTTGGATCCCCACCTAGAGCCGCTTCGCCCATTCCTCAACAAAACCTTCCGCGGTGTGTTCAAGAACTCAACACCGGAGAAGCCTCTCGTAGACGTGATGCGAATGGAGCGAGCCATGAACGGCAAAGCCATTCGATCCATCCATAGCCTCAACGAAGGCGAATATGGCGGGGAGACCTTGATCTACTGGGACGCTGAGAAGAAAGCGGTTTCGTTCTTCTATCTCACCACGGCTGGATTCCGGACCGAGGGCACGCTGGAGGTATCCCAAGGAAAGTTCACTTCAATCGAAGACGTGAAAGGAGACGCCAACGGGATCACAAAGGTCCGAGGGACCAGCGAGCTGAAATCGGACGGGACAATCATGGTGACCGCCGAGTACTTTGCAAAGGATCGGTGGATGCCGGGGCGAGAAACTCTCTACAAGGAAGACCCCTCTGCAAAGCTGATCTTTAAGTGAACGGCATCCGGCGCCGGCACAAGTCGGCGACGGACGCAGACGCAACTTGGACAGATCATTCCTTCGCCGCCGGTCGTCAAACAGTTGTATGACTGTTCTCTTGGCGTTTACTGGAATGCTTGTCGCTCAGGCACAAACGGGGTTTGCCCTCATTTCGGGTGAGGCTGTTCACCGCGAGCGAATGGCGATCCCTGCAGGCGCAGTCCTCACCGTCAGTCTCGATGCCTTCGATAAAGAAGGGCAGTCCAACGTGGTAGAGGTGTCCCAAGCCCTCAGCGGAAAGCAATCGCCTTTTCCTTTCCAACTGCCCGTTCAGCGGTCGGCGATGAAAAGCGGGGTCAGGTATGGACTTCGCGCGGAGGTGGTTCTGAACGGGAAGCGAATGTTCGAAACCGCCAAGGCATTCATGATCAACCCGAACTCCAAGATCCGACCCGTGCTGCAACTCGTAAAGGTTCAGACCGTTCCTGGCTGGTCGATGGCCGACAAAGAGTGGGAGCTATTTGCCGTAGACGGCAGGAAGTTGGAAGGCATTGCCGAGCCACCCACCATCCGGTTTGATTCCAAGGAGACGAAGATCTTTGGGTTTGCAGGTGTTAATCGATACTTCGGCACGTACCGATCAACCGCACCGTCCATCCAAATCGATCCAGGCGGAATGACGATGATGGCGGGCGAGGAGGCGCAGATGCAATTGGAGTCAAGGTTCGTCCAACTCCTTGAGAAAGTCAACCGGGCAACCGTGGAAGAGGGTGAACTTATCCTTGCCCGCGGCGAGAAGGAGTTGCTCCGGTTCAGGGTTAAGAAGTAGGTTCGATCACTCGGGGACCGGAGGATCCCGTTACAGCCACCGGTTCCCCAGCAGACCATGCGGATCGCTATAATCGCGTATGGTCCGCTATCTTGGGTTGCTCGTCCTTCTTTGTCTCATCGCCTGCGGAGGCGGTTCGGGTGGAAATACAACAACGCCAAACACCGCTTACTTCGGGGTGGTGAACATCGGCTACGACGCACCTGGGCTGGACACTCGAGTAGACGGGACCTTTGCTGCCAACACGGCAAAGGGCAATTACACCAAGTTCTTTGTTCCGAGCGGATCGAAAAACATCAACGTCCGTCTCTCTGGAACCACAACCGACGTTGTCAACGTCACGCGAACTTTATCGACCGACAAAACGCCGTTCTGGGTTCTCACCAACCCCGGCGTGTTCCTCATCGATCCCTTCCGACTTCCCACTTCTAACGAAGCGGCAGTGTTCTTCGTCAACGCAGGTACCGAGGCTGTAGACGCTCACCTAGTGCTGTCTACGGCGACGACGGTCTCAGGCGCGGTCCAAAAGTGGTCCAACGTGGTGGCAGGGGGTATGGGTGAGGTGATCCTGGACAAGGGCACTTACAAGTTGTTCCTCACCGCACCCGGAAGCACGACAATCACCGCAACGAGCATCAACCTTAACGCCGCTTCCGGAAAGACCTACGGTGTATTCGTCAAGCCTGCTTCTGGTCCCGTGGAGACGTACGCAATCCCGATTTGACGGTCTTTTTCACAGGTATTTATACGGGAACGACTTCGGTCGTTCCTTTTCTTTTGTGAATCTGAGCTAGTATTTCTCCGGGGAACCTATGAAAGGATTTGCTATTGCTATTGCCGGGCTCGGCATTGTTGGAGGAGCGCACGCGTTCTCGCTGTACACGTTCGAGAGTCTTTCGCCCACGTCTGGCGGATCGTACACGACCTTGAGCCAAACCGACGCTGGGCTGACCATGACCCTAACTCGTTCGGGTGGTCTTGGATTCGACGTTTTCGACCACACTCCGTACCGAGGCACTAGCTTCCAGTTCCCACTTCAGTGGCGAGCGCGATCGATCAGCCCGTTCCAAAACGCGACTGCGGACGATTATTTCGTTGCCGACTTCGACGCTCCGGTTTCGGCCTTCGAATTTGAGTACGGCGACTTCGGCGCAGACTCCGATCAAGCAACCCTTGAGGTTTGGTCCGGTGCAAACGCAACTGGAACGCTCATCGCAACCGTCACGAGCGACTTTCTGACCCGAACTATTCCTAGCTACGATGCCCTTGGTTGGAACAACGGTGGCAACCTCTCCTTGGTCGCACGCTCGTTCAAGCTTCGAGCAGGTTCGACCGGATTCCCGAACAGCGTTTTTTACGACAACTTCGCGGCAGAGGCGGCTCCGGTTCCTGAGCCCGCAACCCTTGCGGTCCTCGGCCTTGGCCTCGCAGCCATGGCACGCCGACGGAAGTCTGCATAAGGCTTCGTAGGTCTTCCTTGAAAGAGCCGAGAGCTTAGCGCTCTCGGCTTTTTTTGTATGTTGACCAGATTTCCTGCGTGATCTTCCAGCGCTCGGCGGGTTGGAGTCCGCTAACGAACTTGAACTCGTGAGTTCCGAGAAACTCTGCGCCGATTCGCTCCTTCACACGCCGAGAACCGACGTTGGCCGCCGCATTGTCCACAATCATCGGACGACCCTCAAAGGTTGTAAACCAGTAGTCCGTCACCGCTTCGGTTGCTTCGCTCATCAACCCCTGCCGCCAATACTCGGGACTCAGCCAGAAGCCTCGGTTGGAAACGTCGCTGTTCGGATGAAGGCTGATCACGCCGATCAAGCCCTCTGAATCCTCTGCAAGTGCGATCGCCCAGTAGCAGTCAGCGGATTCCTCTTCGCCCGCCAGCACTCCTTCAATAAAGGTGCTTGCCCCGTCTTCTGGATAGGGCCAAGGAATAGCCGAACCAAGGAATTGAACGATTTCCCATCGTGGAAAAACGCTCTGAATGATCGCTGCGTCCTCTCGGCGAAAAGGGCGGAGCACCAGCCGGGGCGTGGAGAGAGAGGGAGGTCTTGGCACAGTTAGGTCCTGAACCGCAAAGAAAGCGTGACCGCTCGGGTTGGGCTCAAGAGAATCTTACAGGAACTGTCCCAACAACAACGGTCAGCAACTCTCTAAGCGTCGATGCCGACTCAAGCGGGTGCCGGAGGGACTTATCAAAATCGAAATCGTAACGATTCCGCCTGCCTTCCTTCTGAATCGATAGAACGCCCGCCTCCGAAAGATCCTTCACGATCTTTTGCGTGGCGCGCTCAGTGATGCCAACCTGGTCCGCAACTGCACGTAGGGTCGCGTAAGGGTCCCGGACAAGACAAATGAGGACATGAGTGTGGTTCGTTAGGAAGGTCCACGCAGGGTCCCTCTTCAACGGTTCTCTTAAATCACTCATCTGGCTCTCCAAAGAAGACATGAGTATACACGAACTAAAATTCGTGCATCATAATTCATACATGCTCGCTGGACAGCTATCTGAACTGACGTTCTCGACGGAGAGAGCCGTGCCCGTTACCGTTGCCTTCGGAGACGGAATTGGCCCGGAGATCATGGAGGCAACGCTCCGAATCTTAGCCGCAGCCGGGGCTCGCATTAAGCCCGAGGCGATTGAGATTGGGGAAGCGGTCTACAAGCGCGGTCACACCTCTGGAATCGAAGAGTCCTCGTGGGATTCACTCCGAAGAACCAAGGTTTTCCTCAAGGCACCCATCACGACTCCGCAAGGGGGCGGCTACAAGAGCCTTAATGTCACCATCCGCAAGTCGCTTGGGTTGTACGCCAACGTTCGTCCGTGCGTGACACTTCACCCCGTTCTCCCCGTCGGACCGAAGGGCATGAATCTCGTGATCGTCCGAGAGAACGAAGAAGATCTGTACGCGGGCATCGAGCACCGCCAAACGCAAGACGTCTATCAGTGTCTGAAACTGGTGAGCGAACCCGGGACGCGCAAGATCGTTCGCTACGCCTTCGAGTACGCCCGTGCGAACGGTCGGAAGAAGGTGACCTGCATGACCAAGGACAACATCATGAAGTTGACCGACGGTCTGTTCCATCGCATCTTCGAGGAGATCGGGGCCGAGTATCCGGAGATCGAGAAGGATCATTGGATCATCGATATCGGAATCGCTCGGATCGCCACGCAACCGACTCAGTGGGACGTGATTGTGACCCCTAATTTGTACGGCGACATCATGAGCGACGTCGCCGCCGAAGTTGCCGGATCGGTTGGAATGGCGGGGAGCGCCAATATCGGAGCCCACTGCGCCATGTTCGAGGCCATTCACGGCAGCGCGCCGATGATCGCCGGGAAGGATTTGGCGAACCCGAGCGGACTTCTGATGTCGGCCGTCATGATGCTTGTTCACATCGGGCAGGGCGATATCGCAGAAAAGGTTCACAACGCCTGGCTTCGCACCCTGGAAGACGGCGTTCGGACCATCGACATCGCAAACGAGTCTGAAAAGGCGAACGCGATCGGCACCAAACAGTTCACTGACGAGATCATCTCGCGATTGGGTCTTGAACCCGTTTCCTTGCAGCCCGCTCGCTATCCGTCTGCAGAAACCGAGAAGCAGAGGGTGGCACCGGAAATGTTGGAACCGCTTCAGTTCGATCAGAAGAAGGAAACGATCGGTGTGGACGTCTTCGTTCAGTCGCGCCGATCTGCAAACGAGCTGGCTCAGGCATTAGTGGCCGTCCAAGACGAGGCGTTCCCGCTCCAGATCATCACCAACCGAGGTGTAAAAGTGTGGCCCAATGGGATGTCGGAGACGTTCTGCACGGACCACTGGCGATGCCGATTCCAAGGGGACCAAGCGGTTTCTCGCAAGCAGATCGTCGGATTACTCGAAAGGATCGACGCCGCTGGAATCGAGTTCGTAAAGACCGAACACTTGTGCACCTTTGACGGAAAACTCGGCTTTAGTCTTGGTCAAGGCCAATAGGGTTTGACGCATCTAGCGTCGAAACCACTTCTAGACACGATGGGCGCTGATGTAAAGTGAATCATGCCTTTACATCGGCTCCCTCTCGTCACCTTAGGGGTATTTCTTTCATTCACTGCCATCGCCGGCGCCCAAGCCAAAAACGATGGTCCCACGCTGCTGCCTGGTGGAAAGGCTCCGAAAATCGAAGTTCTGAAATGGGTCAAGGGCAAACCCACCAAGATTGAAAAGAAGGGCGTCTACGTCATCGAATTCTGGGCAACTTGGTGCGGTCCCTGCATCGAGTCCATCCCGCACATCACCAAGCTTGCCAAGGCAAACAAGAAGGCAACGTTTGTCGGCGTAAGCATTTGGGAGGACAACAAGAACCAAGAAGTCGAAAAGTTCGTTAAGGACATGGGTGCCAAGATGGACTACAACGTCGCTTTCGGTGGCAACCAAAAGGGCATGGCGCAAACCTGGATGGCCGCTGCCAAGCAGAACGGTATCCCCTGCGCATTTATCGTCAAGGATGAGGTCGTCCAGTGGGTGGGTCACCCGATGGAGATGGACAAGCCTCTGAAGGATGTCATGGCCGGTAAGCACGATGTCGCTGCTTCTAAGAAGAAGGTGCTCGACGACTACGCAGAAGGCAAGTTGATGGGCACCGCCATGAGCGAGCTTCAGGCTATCTCGGCTGAATACGACGCGGGCAAGAAGGATTCGGCAAAGGCAAGTCTCGATGCCTGGGAGAAGAAGTATCCCAAGTTTAAGGAGATGTCTGCCCCTACTCGAAGCATGTGGGAAGCCCTGGAGAATCCAGACAAGTACCTCGCAGACTTGAAGGGCAAAGGCTCAGCCGCAAATCCGGGTGCTTGGTACACCGCTATGCAACTCGCGGGCAGTTTCGCTGAAAAGGAAGCGACAAAGGACCTGGCGCTGAAGATCACCGACCTTGTGGTCTCTGAAGCGAAAATGGACGACGAGTTCATTTTCTACTACGCCTATCAAGTGCATCGCACACTGAAGGACATGCCGAAGGCCAAAGAAATGGCTCAGAAAGGAATCGAGGCGATGAAGGCCCAGAAGAAGGATGGTCAACTTTTGAAGTTCTTCGAAAGCGTCGTTGCCGGCAAGTAAGTCCGCATCGAGCAAAGGAATTCGGGCTGACTGCTTCTAGCAGTCAGCTCGAATTGTTGAGGTTCTAGGCAAATCCCTTCTCAAACCCGGCGATAGTCGGCGCGAACCGCCGGATAGTCGTTCAACCATCCGCCATCTTCACCCGGCTCGCGATTGTCCATCTCAAACCGAAGGACATCGCCATCAAGACCAAGCCGAACGGTCCAGCCCCACTCGGGGTATCCCGGCACTTCATACGTTCCGGAGGCTGAGAGCGAGATCCCATCGCCTGCACCGATGAGTGACATCACCGCCGAAGGTTGGTGCCAGGAGTCCGACCATCCGAGAGACACCGGCGCCGACCCGGATTCGTCTAACTCCCCACCGGAAACTAGAACACAACCGTAGTGAAGAACCGCGCCCGCTTCGATCTCCTCCGCCGAATTCATTTCGGAGACCGGTTGGTAAGACCATTCGTATCGGACGACGCCGAACGTGCCGCTTGGGTCGATCGATATTTCCAAGTTAGACGGAGCAGACTGTAATCGATCGGCTTCATTTTCTAGCCAGGAAAGGTGGAGGGTGGAATCGCCGGTCCACCTTCCGGCGAGCGATGCGTTCAGCGGAAAAGACATGAGATAAGGGTAGCAATTCTTGGCACCTAAAAACAGAAGCCCCGCCCCGGGGCCGCGTGCAGACGGCTCACCGGGAACGGGGTGGGAGAGGGTTTGGAGTGAAGTCTTTAGCCTTGTCGGCCGCCGGGTCCACCGGGTCCGCCAGGTCCTCGGAACTCGAAGGCTTTTCCTTGCATCGACTTGAACTTCGTTCGTTGGGCCTCGGTTAGGATTGCCAAGAACTTCGCATCGTTCTTCTTTCGCTGCTCAGGATCCATGCCGGGACCACCCGGACCACCGGGACCGCCAAATCCCGGACCGCCTTGGCGTCCTTGTCCCGATCCGTTGTCACCGAATCGTTGCCCTTGTCCGCCTTGTCCGGGTCGACCTTGACCGGGACGACCCTGACCCTGGGGACGAAGTTGCTCTCGAAGATCCTCGAGCTTTCCGATCTGGTCCTGCGACAATCCGAGCTCCTGTTGAATCCGCGGTTCAAACAGTGCAGTGGCACCTGCCATTTGCAGTTGGAGTTGTCGTAATCGCTGAGATTGACTTTGATTGAAGACCGCCAACACCTTCCGATCCATCTCTTCACGACGCTGCCGCATCGCTTCCGGATCGAAGTTGCCAGGTCCACCCTGGCCCTGCCGGCCCTGACCCTGTCTGCCTTGACCCTGTCGGCCCTGTCCTTGACCTTGTCGACCGCCGTTGCCGCCAAAGCCGGGACCGCCTTCCGGTCGATTGGCCTCCATGATTTCGCCGAGCTTTTGGCGCTGAGCGTTCGACATGTTGATCTCGATTTGGACTTCGGGGATCTGCACCAGCATCATGACCGGGGGGAGTCCCATACCCGGACCCATGCCCATCATTCCCGGTCCGCCGGGTCGACCCATGCCAGGTCCACCGAAGCCCGGGCCACCCTGCGGTCCACCAAAGCCAGGACCTCCGCCTTGGGCAAAGCTCAGTGCCGTGGTCAGCGAAAGCGCGATTGCCAGGCTCAGTTGCTTCATCGAAACGTGATTGCGATTATTGTTGTGCGTCATCGTGTCACCTGTTCATCCGCGGGTTGCGCCTTCTGAGAAGTCTCGTCCGGTTTCTCCGTTGCGGTTATCCTGAGTAAACGATCCCGGCATGAAGACGAAATGAAGAATCGGCTTACCGATAAATCTTCATTCAAACTTCATCCCGCCAACCCCATAACAGAGTCAAGAGACGCGCACGCACCATGAAGATCCTGCTGATAGAAGATGAGAAGGCACTTGCCCGAGCCGTTGTGAGGCTTCTCGATCAGGCAGGGCACCAAGTGGAATGGCGAGGAGATGGATTAGAAGGCCTCGATGAAGCGAAGCGCGGCGACTACGACCTTTTGGTTTTAGACGTGATGCTCCCCGGCAAGAACGGCTGGGAAATTCTGGAGACCCTCCGAAAGTCCCGTCGCAACCTTCCGATCCTGATGCTTACGGCTCTTGAGGAGACCGAAGACCGCGTGAAAGGGCTCGACCTAGGTGCGGACGACTACCTGCCAAAGCCGTTTGAAGGAATCGAACTTGTCGCAAGGGTCAACGCTCTGCTCCGGCGAGATAAGGCATTCAAAGGCAACATCATTCTTGTAGCCGACCTAGAACTCGACCGCAAGAACCAAACGGTCTTTCGATCTGGCCAAGAGATTCAGCTCACGAAACGAGAGTTTCAGTTACTCGAGGCGCTTTCGGTGAATCAGGGCAAGGTCCTTACCCGAGATGTGATTCAGAACCGAGTCTGGGGCGATGAAGAGTCGTACTCTAACACGGTCGATGTGTTCATTGGCACTCTCCGAAAGAAGGTGGATGCACCCTTTGGATCAAAACTCATCCATACCGTAGTGGGCTTTGGGTACATGCTCAAAGCACCCGAGGAAGAAACAGGGCAATGACAAGTTGGGCAAGCCTGCCGCTGCGATCACGTTTGTACGCCATCACCTTGCTGACTGTTTTGTCGGCAATGGTTGGGTTGGCAGTCATTGTTGATATCGCGACGCGTCAGGCGATCTTTCGATCCATCGACGGGGAACTCTTCCGGCGGTCGCAAGATTTTGCGCGAGTTGCTTCTCGCGGTCCTGGAGGTCCCGGCGGTCGTCCAGGAGAGTTTCGACCGATGATGGGAATGCCGGGTGGAATCGAGCAATGGCAGCAAGGCGGAGCCCGCAGGCAAGGACAAGGACAAGGACGAGGACAACGACAAGGAGAGCGGCCAGGCAATCCAAACGGGGAGTCCAACCGATCTCAGCCGGATAACGGAACGAGTTCTGGAACCACCGGGGGCATGAACGGAGGGATGGGCGGTAACGGTCCTAAGCCCGATGGACCTGGCTTTGGCGGACCCAGAGGCGGGAACATGGGTCTGTTCTTCCGAGGGCCCAACGCCATCTATGCTCCGCGATTCCTACCCGCTCCAGGAAGCGGCATTGAGTTCCCACCCGACATGCGCCGAGAGGCTTACGACGAAGAGGCACTCAAAAGATCGTTCCCGAATCGAATCGTCTTTTCCGACATCACCATCGAGAACGAACCGGTGCGAGCCCTGACCTTCCCGGTCGAACGGGACCAGAAGCGTATCGGTACGGTGCAGGCGGTCTATCCACTCAGCGACTTTCTCGGCTCGATGAACCGGCTCCGGATGGTGCTACTCACCGTCATCTTGCCGCTGGCTCTCGGCCTCTCGCTCCTCGGCGCACGGCTCATCGTTGGACTCATTGAAAGACCTCTAAGAGTCCTCAAAACGGAGTCGGAGGAGATTCAGGGCGACCGATTAGACCGACGCCTCCCCGTTGTTGGAAACGACGAGTTCGCACAGCTTTCGGCAACGGTCAACCAGATGCTCGATCGCATTCAAGTCACGGTCGACCAGGAGCGAGAGGCGAAGCGAGCACTGGAAGCATCGCTCGAACGCCAGAAGCGCTTCACCGCCGATGCCTCGCACGAGCTGAAGACCCCGATCGCCGTCATTAAGGCGCATGCGGGTCTGCTCAAAACGGAGAAGGACCTCACCGACGACGCGCAAGAGTCCATCGAATCGATTGACGAAGCTTCCGATCGCATGACGCGGTTGGTCAAGAACCTGCTTCTCCTAGCGAGACTCGACGCGCAAAAGGATTCTGCCCTCTCACCATCGATCGTGGACCTTTCGTCAACGCTTGCAAAGGCGGTCGATGGCGCGATCAAGTCTTTCGGAGGGCCTACCACCGCGGTTGAGACGAAGATGTCGTCGAAAGCCACGGTCGTGGGATCGCAAGACGATCTTCTCCGGCTCTTCCAAAACCTCATAGAGAATGCTCTCAAGTACGGCACCTCTTCCGATGCCACGCCAGTGCAAGTGTTGGCGGAGTTAGGGCAGGATCAGGTTGTGGTTAGGGTTCAAGATCACGGCCCCGGAATCGCCGCCGAGCACATTCCGCATCTCTTCGAACGCTTCTACCGGGTGGACAAATCTCGTAGCACCGAAACGGGGGGAACAGGGCTCGGACTCTCGATCTGCCATGAAATCGTTAGGGCGCACGGGGGCGAACTCTCAGTTGAAAGCGAGTTAGGGAAAGGCACCTCGTTTATCGTTCGCCTGCCTCTCGCGAACACCCGTTCGTCCGACGAAGCCGTCTAACTCGTTCTGAACGTTTAATTCAGGACAATTGCGCCGTTGCCTCGCTTCAAGCGATAAAGTGAGCGTATGTTCTCGCTCGGCATCGTTGCCCCAGGTGTTCTTAGTCTTTTTGGCCTTCTTGGTCTTGCCACACTCGGAACTGAGGCTCCCGCTCCAATCCAGCGAATCTACTGCGGAACCTTTGCGGGAGGAGAGAAAGGGGGCATTTACACGGGCACCTTTGATCAAGCAACGGGAGAACTTTCGCCGCTTACAATGGCCGCCCGGATCGACTCGCCAAGCTTCTTGGTGAAACACCCTTCCCAGCCTTACCTGTATGCAATCGGCGAGGAGAACACATCCACTGGGCGTAAAAGCGTTCTAGCGATCTACAGAACATCTCCGTCGACCGGCGGTCTCGAACTCGTAGAGAAGACCGCAATCGGACCGACCGGGGATTGCCACCTTGCCATCTCAAAAGACGGTAAGTACCTGGCAACCGCCAATTACGGCACGGGTGTGGTCCTCCTCTTTGAACTCGCCGCCCCAACCAAGCTCGGGGCAAAACTCGGCGAGTTTCAACACAAGGGGTCTGGTCCAAACAAGGGTCGGCAAGAGGGTCCTCACGCTCACAGTGTCGACTTTGATCCGACCGGAAAGTTCCTTCTAAGCGCCGACCTTGGAGCCGATCGCGTCTTTGTTTATTTAGTTGGGACGGCTCCAAAGCCCGTATTCGCGGCCGAATGTGAGTCCGGAGTGGGACCCCGTCATATCGCTTTCGATAAGTCGGGCAAGCGCGTTTACGTAGTGAATGAGATGGACGCTTCCGTCACGCGCTTCTCGTTTGATCCCGGGACCGGAGCAATGGCTCGATTCGAGAAAGTCTCGCTGATGGAATCGAATGCGCCCCGAAAGGGCGCGGCTGAAATTGCCGTTCACCCTTCCGGAAAGTGGCTGCTGGCTTCCAACCGACTGGACGAAAACACAGTGAGCAGCTTTGCGCTGGACGGTGCCACCGGGCAGCTTGGATTTACGTCCCGCGTCCACAAGCCTTTGACTCACCCTCGCCACTTTGTGATCGACCCTTCCGGAAAGTGGGTTCTGGTGGGGAGCATGGACGCCGACGAGGTGCGAGTGGTTTCCTTTGACTCCACCACTGGTGGATTAACCCTCCGCTCCAGCCTGGCGACAATGCCGAAGCCAACCTGTATCGTGTTTGCTCAATAAGAACGAGGCGTTTTCTCGTGTAAAGAAAAGGCATGCTGTTTAAAAACGGGACGCAAAAGCGTCTCGTTTTTCGCGTAGAAGAGCGGGGAGTTCTGCGCACGTTTGCTTAAAACGTGTATCCTTTCGTCTACTATTTAGGTGTTGCTATGTCTCAAGACAAGATCGTCGTCGTAGGTGCCCGAGAGAACAATCTTAAGAACGTGACGGTCGAGATTCCACGAGACAAACTCGTGGTCATCACCGGACTCTCCGGTTCGGGCAAATCAAGCTTAGCCTTCGACACCATCTACGCCGAGGGTCAGCGCCGCTACGTCGAGTCCCTTTCCGCTTACGCCCGACAGTTCCTTGGGCAGATGGACAAGCCAGACGTCGATCACATCGACGGACTCTCGCCGGCGGTCTCCATCGACCAAAAGAGCGCGTCTAAGAACCCCCGTTCAACGGTTGGTACGGTCACGGAGACATACGACTACCTCCGGATTCTCTTCGCTCGGGTTGGAACTCCTCACTGTATCAACGGTCACGGACCCATCGAACGGCAGTCGACCGATCAAATCGTCGACGTCGCGCGCATGCTCCCGGAAGGCACCAAGATGCAGATCTTGGCTCCGGTTGTACGGGGGAGAAAGGGCGAGTACAAGAAAGAACTCCAGGACATTGCCAAAGCCGGATACGTACGCGTTCGGGTCGATGGCGAGATGTACGAAGTCTCCGATGACATCCAGATGGACCGCTACAAGCAGCACACCATTGAGGTCGTCGTCGACCGATTGGTGGTGAAGGAAGGCATCGAGCGGCGTCTCACGGATTCGATTGAAGCCGCCCTGAAGATGGGCAACGGTCTGGTCACACTCTCGATCCAACCCACTGAGGGAGCCGAACTTCCTGCGATCATCCGAAACATGCTCGAACGCCATGCGGGCGAGAGTCTCACTGAAGGCTGGCAAGACCTTCTCTTCAGCGAAGCCTACGCCTGCTCGGTCTGCGGATTCTCACTGCCCGACCTTGAACCGAGAATGTTCTCGTTCAACTCTCCTTTCGGAGCGTGTCCCGACTGCACCGGGCTCGGAACGAAGACCGAGTTCGATCCCGATCTCGTCGCCCCGGATAAGAACAAGTCGCTTCGCGATGGCGGAATCCTGCCGTTCGTCTATAAATCGGGGGAGGTCAAAGACTGGTGGCCGGAGATGCTGGATGCGGTAGGGCGAGCGCTGGGCTTTGACGCGTCTCTACCGATCAAAGACATTCCCGAATTTGGAATGGAAGCGGTTTGGAATGGACTGGACGAACCGATTGTCGTCCAGATGAAGTACGGCAAGAGCACCCGAACCTTCACCACCGAATGGCGCGGTGTTCTTGCTTCTCTCAAGAAGCGTTACGACGAAACGGAATCGGAGTGGGTGAAGCAGGACTTGGAGCAGTACATGGCGACGAAGCCGTGTCCTTCGTGCCAAGGAAAGCGACTCAAGCCAGAATCACTTCTCATCCGCGTCGCCGAGCATGACATGGCGCAGGTGACTTCCATGTCCGTTGAAGACTCCGTTCGATTCTTTGAGAGTCTTCCAGAGAAGCTGTCGAAGCGTCAGCTTGTCATTGCCGAAAGAGCCGTCAAAGAGATTATCGAGCGCCTCAGGTTCCTTCTGGATGTTGGACTCGGTTACCTCACCATGGATCGAAACGCTCGAACGCTGAGCGGTGGCGAAGCCCAGCGAATCCGGCTCGCCACGCAGATTGGGTCGGGTCTCATGGGCTGTCTGTACGTACTGGACGAGCCGTCGATTGGTTTGCACCAGCGAGACAATCGCAAGCTCATTCAAACCCTCAACCGTTTGCGAGACCTCGGCAACACCGTTCTCGTGGTTGAACACGACGAAGAGACGATGATGGAGGCCGACTACCTCCTCGAACTCGGACCCGGAGCAGGAGAGCATGGTGGCAAAGTGGTTGCCGCAGGCGATCTGGAGACCTTCCTAAAAGCAGATACTCTCACGGCGGACTATCTCTCAGGCCGTCGGGAGATCGAGATTCCGGCAGAGTACAGGAACCCGGGCGATCGTTGGATTAAGATCACCGGAGCAAGGGGTCACAACCTCAAGAACGTTGATGTCGAGATTCCGCTTGGCTGCTTCGTTTGTGTCACCGGTGTCAGTGGGTCTGGAAAGTCCACCCTCATCCAAGACACGCTTTTCCCCCGATTGATGTTCGAGGTGTACGGCACCCGATCGGTCTGGGAACCCCATAACGATATCTCCGGGCTGGAGCACTTCGATAAAGTGATCGACATCGATCAATCGCCAATCGGGCGAACGCCTCGATCCAACCCTGCCACCTACACGGGCACGTTCGACATGATTCGGGACCTGTTCACGCTGACGCCCGACGCCAAGCTGCGTGGTTACAAGCAGGGTCGATTCAGCTTCAACGTGAAGGGAGGTCGGTGCGAAGCCTGCCGAGGCGATGGCGTCCTCAAGATCGAAATGCACTTCCTACCGGATGTGTACGTTCCGTGCGAAGTTTGCAAAGGGAAGCGCTACAACCGGGAAACGCTTGAAGTGAAGTACAAAGGCAAAAGCATCGCCGATGTGCTCGCCATGACTATCGAAGAGGCGTGCGAGTTCTTCAAGCCGATCCCCAAGATCCACCGAAAGCTCGAGACCCTTCTGGAAGTTGGTCTTGGGTACATCCGCATGGGACAGCCGGCGACAACTCTCTCCGGTGGAGAGGCTCAGCGAGTCAAACTCGCGTCGGAACTCTCGAAGCGATCCACCGGGCGCACGATCTACATTCTCGACGAGCCAACGACGGGGCTCCACTTTGAAGACGTCCGAAGATTGTTGGGTGTCTTGCAGCGCCTTGTTGCCCAAGGCAACACCGTCTTAGTGATCGAGCACAACCTGGACGTCATCAAGACCGCCGACTGGCTGATCGACATGGGACCCGAAGGTGGAACAGGCGGCGGAACCGTAGTCGCTCAAGGCGATCCGGTCACTGTTTCTCGGTCCGAACAGTCTCACACCGGAACGTATCTGCGGCAAATCTTCGCGAAGCGTGGAAGCGCACCGCCCAGCACCTTGGCCGTCGTACAGACCGAGGTCAAGCCTCGGATGGTGGCCGAAAAGCGCAAGAAGATGAAGACGAGCGTCAAGTAAGCTCGAACCCTAGCGAGACTTGGGGTACCCACCCAGTCGCGGAATCGCCTACAATCTAAGAAGCGCCGATTCGCGGTTTTCTGCGGATTGTGCCTGTTTGTGGTTCGGGGGCGAAGCCGCCCATCCAACCGGACCGTAAACGATCATCAGGTCATGTCGAACGTTCTGCGCTATCTCAGCCCGCGGTATCACGTGAGCAAAGTCAAAGAAGACTTCGTTCTCATGAAGCGAGCCTTCAAAGAGCGCAAAACTTGGTGGCCAACGGAAACGATCGAGCAGGTGGCGGAGATGTTCCGAGCCAAGCTCTATTCCTCGTTCTTCCTTTCCGGGCCGTTTAGCATCCTCGCGCTTATCTTGGGGCACTGGACTCAGATCTGGACCCAGAACCCGTGGTGGGGAGCCGGCGGAACCGTTTGTTACACGATCCTCATCACCACGCTGGCGTACCAAGTGCTTTGGTGGTTGGATAATCGACGCCTTTACCTCTCTGAGCACAAGAACAAGTTCGAGTGCCTCTTGGAGATGCAACGAGACTTGCTGCCCGTCCACTTCAAGGGCATCAAATTCGGGCTCATGTTCTTGGTGATCGTTTCACCGATCAACGCGGCGATTATTGCGTTTGGCTATAAAGTGGTGCCAAACCTGGTGAACGTGCTTCCGGCGGGCGTGATCCTGTGGATCGTCGACGTGATTCTCGTCCAAGGCACCTTTGTGAGGATCATGGGCGAGTTCTTCGACAAGTACTCGCACAAGCTGGCTTCACGCCATTGTAGCCTTGCTCGTCCGGCTACTGCGGCTTAACTCTTCCAGCCGGTCGCTGATCATCTGAGCCGCATCCGGGTAGGCGTTCTCAATTCCCGCTGCCGTCATTCGGGCGCGATTCGCCGGGTTTGCCAGCAAGTCGTCCACCGTTTTCTCCAGCGCTTCGGAATCCAGAACGAGCTTGCCCGCCCCGATATCGTCTAGCCAGCGCGCGTTGTCCTCTTCCTGTCCGGGAATGAGGAACGGCTTGTAAATCAAAAATGGTGTGCCCGTTGCCAGCGCCTCAAAGGTCGTGAGGCCTCCGCTCTTACCAATGAGCAAAGTGGTGCGACGCATCATCTCCGCCATCTGCTCCGGAGCGACGTGCCCGAAGATTTCCACATTGGGGCTCGATCCGAAAAGGGAAGTGAGACGATCGTGGGCGGCCTTGCTACGTCCAGCAACCACTTGTATGTTCACGTCATGGTGGGAAAGCTTCTCGAT
Source organism: uncultured Fimbriimonas sp. (assembly GCA_964471545.1). Taxonomy (GTDB): domain Bacteria; phylum Armatimonadota; class Fimbriimonadia; order Fimbriimonadales; family Fimbriimonadaceae; genus Fimbriimonas. The sequence continues at coordinate 24,317 of CAYYJX010000014.1, forward strand.
GACCTCTTCAAACGGTCCTGCGCCAATGCCACCCGAGGAAAGCAAAAGCGTGTTGGGAGATCGCTCGTACTCCACTGCGCCTGTGAACGCGGGATGGATCGGAATGCCAACGACGTCTGTGTGTCCCTTGGTGTAAGGGAGTCGTTCGTAAAGAATCTTCTCCGTGAAGGGCGTCGGCACAAAGAAGTAGTCGGGCTTTCCGCGCAACCACATTCGGTGCGGACGCAAGTCGGTGACGACCACCGCGACTTTGCAACCTAGCTCCTTTCGAATGGAGGGAAGTCTGGGTTGCGCAACGCTGTGCGTACACACCACCCAATCTGGCTTGTAGAGTCGAATCACCTCATCAAGCGGATACGTCCACGTGCGGTCGAGCCAAGTTTGGACCCAGTAGTTCAGATAAGGTCGGTCCGAAGTCTTGTAAAGGTGCCCCCACATGCGCGGATTGCGCCGCACCAACATCTCGTAGCCGCCCTTGAACCAATGCCGGAACGCAACCGGAACGTGGTCCATACAGTCCACCATCTCTGCCTCATGACCTCGGCGCAAAAGCTCAGACACCAGCGCGTTTCCGGCGCTGTGGTGTCCATTGCCCGTGGAGGCGGAAAGAACTAGAAATCGCTTACGCATGGCCTGTAAAGGAAACGTTAAAAGACGGTCTTCATCGTACCGGAGCGACCTATGCGGCGTGACCCCTTCGATCAAGAACTCGTATCACTCGCGTGCGGTGGTAGCGCTGTAACAGGACCAACGTGAAGTCCAGCCAAAGGAGAATGCCGATCAGGAAGCCTAAGGGATAGGCGCCCATCATGATCATTCGCACAAAGCCTGGAACGTTCAGAATGCCCGCAACAAGGTGAATCTTTTCCGCAGTGCGGGTGTCCTGTTCAAAGCGGACGCGGCCCTCGTAATTCGACTCCATGAACTGCGTCTTCTCTTCCCGCAGCTTATCCACGTAGTCCACCACGAACTTCCTAAACCGTTCAAACCCTAAAGCGCGATAGAACTCTACGTTCTCGAACCAGAGCAACTTATGGACGCCTCTTGGGGGAGAGAACACTGCCTTCTCCCGTTCCTTGGGCTGACCGTCTGGATCGGCAGGCACCATCGGCAGAATCGATAGTTTGTAAAACTCGTTGAGAACAAACACCAGGTGAACCGCCAACAGCAGGATCATCGGCGCGGCTTCAAACCAGAAGCCGTTCATCGTGAGCAGCCAAAACGGCCCCAGGTTCATGAGGAGACGAATCAGGTTGCTGTAGCCGTAGTAGCGAGCGCCGCGCGTGATGTCGTCAAGTTCTTGCGCGGTGAATCCGCTTGGCGAGCGGAAAACCAGAGGACGGTCTCCCCAAAACCTTCTCATTGCCTCGTGAACCGCACTCGCACCTAGAAGGCGGAGCAACGTGATCTGCAAGTTTTGCCGAGGCAGAGTTTGGTCGGAATTCACGGGTTTCAAGATAGGACGTACTCGCGGTGCTGATCGTTGATACGTTAGCGCGGTGCGCCCGTTGCGGCATTTCGACGTCGGATCTCCCGAGCGCGTTCTTTCGCTCGCTTACGACGCGATCGGCTGGACGTTGGCTCGACGGTCGGCTTCTCCTTCTCCCAATCGATCAATTCCAGCGTGCCGTCTGCATATTCTACAACGGCGGTCTTGTGCTCTACCCAGTCGCCGCAGTTCACATAAACAAATCCGTCTTCCAACACACGAATCTCAGGTCGGTGGACGTGACCGCAAACGATCCCGTCGTAACCTTCCTCGCGGGCGTGCTCGATCAGCATCTCGTCGAAGTGGTCTCGGGGAGCGAACAAACTCTTGGTGAAGCGCTTGAGTTTGGAGGCAAAGTCGACTTTGCGTTTCCGCTTCTTGTTCACGCGGTGATTCACTGCCTGCGCGTACTCGTACAGCCATGCGCCTAGCCAAGCGATCTTCGTGTATTTCGTGCAGCTTCGATCGAACAGGTCGCCGTGAACGATCAGGAGATCCTTGCCATCGGCTGTGCGGTGACTGAAGGAGTGAGCGAATTCAATGAACCCGAACTCGAAGCCGTTCATCCTGCGCATAAAGGCATCGTGATTACCCGGCGTGTACCGAATCTCGGTCCCATGCTTTGCCTTTCCTAAAATGGTGCGAATGACGTTGGTGTGTTCCTGCTTCCACTTCCGTTCACGGGTGACCCACCCATCGATGATGTCGCCGACGAGGAAAAGGTGGTCGCAATCCACCGAGTAGAGAAAATCCTGAACGGCGGCGGGCTTGCTCCCTACCGCCCCTAGGTGAACATCCGACAAGAAGATCGACCGGTAATGGGTCGTCTCGCGGGGCTCCCGACCATCGTCATCGATGTCGGAACCGGAGGCGAACAAGCTAGAGAGCTTCGGAAGATCGTCCGGCGTGCTCGCGTGGTCGGGAAGGTGATTGCTCAAACCGTCTCTTTATGGTACGGCATTTTATCAATCGGATTGCAAAACCCCGCCCTCTCTTAAACTAAAAAACGGTACTCCGTACGGCTCTTCAGAGTTTCACCTGGTCGAAGGAGGGTGGAGGGGAATCCACTCTGATTCGGTGCGTCGGGGAACTTTTGGGTCTCCAAGCAGAACCCGGCTCGCTTCACGTAAGCAACTCCGCTCGGCCCCACGCGCGTCCCGTCGAGGAAGTTTCCAGAGTAGAACTGGATTCCCGGTTCGGTTGTCCAAACCTCTAGGCTTCGACCGGAGTTCGAGTCCACTCGCGCGGCAAGCATCATCCCTTCAGAAGCTCGGTCAAGAACGAAGTTGTGGTCATATCCGCCCGCGATCTTCAGTTGCTCGTCGTCTGATTCGATGCGGTCGCCAACAGCGTGCCCGGTGGTGAAATCGAAGGGTGTTCCCGTTACCGATCGTAGTTCTCCGGTCGGAATAAGACTCACGTTGACCGGGGTGTAGTGACCGGCATTGAGCGTCAGGGTATGCCCAAGAATGTCACCGGAAGCTTCGCCCTCAAGGTTGAAGTAAGCGTGATTGGTGAGGTTGACGTGGGTCGCTGCGGTGGTTTCGGCTTCGTACTCCATCACCAGAGCCCCGCCTTCCAAGCGGTAGCGAACGGTTACCGCGAGTTCACCGGGGAAACCTTGGTCGCCGTCTGGAGAGGTGTGCGTGAGAACTAGGGTCTCGCCCTCCACCGAGGCTTGCCAAACATGTTTGTCAAACCCAACCGGTCCTCCGTGCAGAGTGCCCGCATTTCCGCCTGCTGGGTGCTCGTTGGTTGGCAGTTGATAGGGGGTTCCATCGATCTCAAATCGACCGCCGGCGATGCGATTCCCAAATCGCCCTACGATGCATCCGAAGAACGGTGATTCCTTCTCGTAAGCGTGAAGGTTGTCGAATCCAAGCGTTACATTGGCGGGCTTGCCTTCACGATCGGGAACGGATATCCGGGAAATGATTCCGCCCAGTGTTAAGATTTCGACCTCGATCGGCTTCCCGGCAACGATCTCCCCAACTAACGTATACGCTTCAACCGTCTTGAGGGCAGAGGGAGAAGAGTCGCTAAGGGTTCCGTAAACGCGGTGAGAGATCGCCATACCTTTATCAAGTATGTCTGGCGTTCCTCGGGCCAGACCACGATATAAGGACAAAAACGGACGCTTGAATCGCGAAAGAGTGCTTATGCTTCAACTGATGCATCGATCAACTCGTACCGGCCACCAGGAGAACCGTCCCATCGCCTGGCTAGGCGCCGTCGCCTTGGCGACAGGAGTGTTGTCTGGATGCACGCCTGCTAAAGCGCAAGCACCTGCAACGGGTTCTGTTGTTGGTCTACGAGAGCGAGAAAAGGCCGGTCGAGTGGGTCGAAGCGGTGGGGCAGGCGGGTCTTCGTTCGGAGGTCCCGCTTACGCCGTTATGCAAGACGAGACTGGAATTCCTCGCTTGGCAGGATCCATCTGGGTCGATCAGTTTGGGTACCGACCGGAAGCGCAGAAGATAGCAATCTTCAGCGAGTCTCATAAGGGGCAAAAACCCTTCCCGAGCGCTCCTCCTGGCAAGCAGTTTACGGTTGTCAGTGCCGAGACGAGGCAGATCGTTTTCAAAGGACAGCTTACGGCTTGGAACGACCGCAAGATTAGCGAGCTCTCGGGCGATCGCGTTTGGTTTGCAGACTTCTCCGAGTTCAAGAAGCCCGGTCGGTACTACATCGAAGAGCCCAATTCTCGCTACCGATCGTTTGATTTCGCCATCCAAGACGGGGTGTACGGCAAGGTGATGAACGCTGCGACCAAGATGTTCTATTACAACCGAGCAAACACCCCAATCCCAGAAAAGTTCGGCGGAGCATGGAATCACAAGGGCGGGCACTTGGGCCCGGGCCAAGACAAGGCCGCCCGCTTTATTCAAGGCGGCAAACCGCAAGGTCGCCCCAAGGACCTCACCGGTGGGTGGTACGACGCAGGCGACTACACCAAGTACATCCCGTTCCTCTCCGCAACCCTGTTCAACTTGTTTCTCGCTTTCGAGCGCAATCCAAGCGCATTTCCAGACAACACCGGAATTCCAGAGTCGGGCAATGGTATCCCGGACCTCCTCGATGAGCTTCGCTGGGAACTTAACTGGACGCTCAAGATGCAAGACACCGATGGAGGCGTCCACAACCGAAACGGATCAGCGACGCATGACACGGGCGAGTTAGGACCTGATACCGACCCGAATCCACGGTTCTACACCGCCAAGACAACTTGGGCTACCGCCACTGCGGTCGCCTCTTGGGCGCAAGCGGCCTATCTGTTTCAAAAAGTCCCCGCTTTGCAACGAGAGGCCAATCGATTCCGGTCGGCAGCACTGCTTGGATGGAAGTATCTGCAAGCGAAGCCGAACATGGATCCTCCCTCGGGCAGAGATGGAGACGAAACGGTGGTCTCGGCCAAAGCCGAATCCGATGCCAACGGTGATCGACGCGCCCGCATCTACGCAGCGGCGGCTCTGTATCGGCTTACCGGCGGCTCAGAATACGCGACCTTTGTCGAGAAGAACGTCACCAACATCGGAGCTACCGAACAAAGCGGATTGCACCCGCTCAAGGGCGACTGGAAATCGGTCGATCCGCTGAACGCTATGGAGATCACTCAAGCGCTCTATCTCTATGCCAAGGCGCAGGGTCCGAACAAGCAACTGGTGGAGACGTTCAAATCTGCCTTGTCCAACACCTCCAAACTCATCCTAGATAACACGGGTGGAGCTGATGACCCTTACCTGAACTTTCTGTATCCGGGGCACTACAGTTGGGGGAGCAACAACGTACGTTGTCTCTGGGGACGCGTGCTCATCATGGCAACCGACCTCGGTGCCATGCCTCAATCTCCGAAGGACCCGCGTGGGGTCATCAACGGCTACGCGCACTTCATTCACGGTCGAAATCCGCTCGGATGGTGCTATCTGTCCAATATGTCCGAGGCGGGAGCAACGCTCTCGGTGAATTCCATCTACCACTCTTGGTTCAAGTACAAGTCGATGTACGATGGCGCCGAGGGTGGTGAACTCGGACCTCCTCCCGGGTATTTGGCAGGCGGGCCGAACGGATCTTTCTCCGTGAAGCGAGTTGCTCCGCCGTATGGGGAACCGCCGATGAAGGCGTACAAGAACTGGTCCCGAGGCTGGAACAACGAGGCGAAGGAGAACGACGCCTCTTGGGAAATCACCGAGCCTGCCATCTACTATCAGGCGGCGTACGTATTGGTCCTTAGCGAGGCGATGCGCCCCGCTAAGTAGCCAAATTGGATGGAGCGGGGGTTAGCCGCGCGTCCAGGTGACGGTCCCGTCTGGGTTATCGACCAAGGTGATCCCTCGGTCGCTGAGGTCCTTGCGAATCGCATCGGCAGTGGCGAAGTCCTTCGACTTCTTGGATTCCTTTCGCTTTTCGATCAGTGCCTCGATTTCGGCCGCTTCATCGGCAGACACGGTGAGTTCTTCGACCTTCTCTTCCGTCTCCTCTTCGTAATCGCTGTGAACGATTCCTAGCAAGCTATTGAGCTTCTCCAAGAAGGCGAGCGCGTTTTCGCCATCGGTCTTGGACATCGAATCGCCCAACCGAGTAATCGCTCTTGCACCTGCCAACCCTTTGGCAAGAGCCACGGGGGTGTTTAGGTCTTCGCACATTGCTTCAAGCGCTTCTTGGAAGAGCAGGGTGAGTTCAGCCGCAAAGGCGCTATCCTCGCCGGGCGCCCCACGCTCAACCGCTTCCTTGGCGGCAGTGGATGCCCTCTTGTATCGCTCGACGTTAAGTTCGGCGTCACTCAGCGTTTGGTCGGTGAAGTTGTAAGGCTTCCCGTACTGACCTGCGATCAACGCGTAGCGTATGGCGAGGGGCGATAGACCTCGTTCTAGCAACATGCGCACGGTGTAGAAGTTGCCCGCTGATTTGGCCATCTTCTCGCCGTTAACTTGGAGAAATCGGGTGTGGACCCAGTGGTTGCAGAACGGCTTGCCGGTGAGCGCTTCGCTTTGAGCGATCTCGCACTCGTGGTGCGGGAACATGTTGTCTTCGCCACCGGAGTGGAGGTCGATCGTATCGCCCAGATAGGCACGGGCCATCACCGAGCACTCGATGTGCCAGCCGGGAAATCCCCAACCGTAGGGCGAAAACCACTGCATCAAGTGCTTGTCGTCTTTCTTCCAAACCGCAAAGTCCGACTGATCCTGCTTGTTATCGTCTTGAACAACCTCGCGTACGCCTCTTCGGAGTTTCTCCTGCGTGTTGCCGCTCAGCTTGCCGTACTCGGGGAAGGCCTCGACGCGGAAATAAACTCCGGTCGGGGTCTCGTAGGCAAATCCCTTATCGATGAGGGTTTGCGCGGCGAGAATCTGCTCCCGAACGTGCTGAGTGGCTTTCGGACGAATACTGGGCTCGGATAGGTTGAGCTTTCGCCAGTCTTCCTTGTACGCATCCTCATAAAACTCGGCGAGTTCCCAAACGTTGTTGAAGTGCTCGCCCTCTTTGCTGCGAAGCGCCTTTGCCATCTTGTCTTCGCCCTGTGCGTCGGCCACGTCATCTTCGGTGAGGTGTCCGACATCGGTGATGTTGGTGACCCAAATCACGTCGAGACCGATCGCTTTCGCGGTCCGGACAATCAGGTCGGCGGTTAGGAACGAGCGGAAGTTGCCGATATGGGCATAGGAGTAAACCGTCGGTCCACAGGTGTAAAACTTCAAAACTCCCGGCTCAAGGGTCACCAGCGGCTTAACGGTGCGGCTGAGCGAATCGTAAAGTTTTAAAGTAGGTGCGCTCATAATCGGAAATGAAAGTGTACCGGGCGGTCCAGCCCGTACGTCCCTACCTTAAGACGATGAAAATGAACCAATCATTCCCGCGTTTGGCTCTTGCCGGGTTCCTAGCCGTAGTCCTCTCCGGACTCTCCTTTGGTCAGGGGACGGCGAAGGGCAAAGCCGCCGTGGACACAACCGTTTGGGAGAAAGACCCTTCGGTCGCCTTCGCCAAAGCTAAAAAGGAAGGCAAACGTGTGTTCATCGACTTCTACACCACATGGTGTGGACCGTGTAAAAGCATGGATCGTCAAGTGTTTCCGCGCATGAAGCGATACGCGGAGTGGAACAAGCTCATCCACCTGAAAATCGATGCTGAGAACCCGAACATGTCCGGTCTCGTGAAACGATTCAAGGTCGAGGCTTACCCGACGATGATCGTTGCTTCGCCTGACCGGAAGCAACTGCTGAGAATAGAGGGATCGCTCCCGGATACCGAGCTTCGAGAAAAGCTAACTAATCTAAATCCTCGCCCGAACAAGGTGCCAAAAATAAAGAGACCGGGTGGCTAGCACCCGGTCTCACTCTCCTCTCCAAATAAGTTGCCGACTTACTTGCGTCGTCGGCGAATCAGTGCGACAGCGCCAAGGCCGAGGGCTACCATCGAAGCAGGCTCGGGAACAACGTTAACCGTGTAGGTCTCGATTTCCGAAGAAACGAGAGAGCCATCCGGAAGATAGGCAGAGGCTCTCACACCCAGTTGGTAGACGCCAGAAGCGGTGAATGCCCAGTTCTGGTGAACGTGGCTACCCGACGGGAAGATGAACTTGTCGGAAGCGTCGAGACCGTTGGAAGTTGCCGCCCAAACGGTGCCGTTGTCTTGCCAGATGGAGAACTGTCCCGGGCCGGAGAAGGAAACGAGCGAGATGGTGACCCATGCTCGGTTGCCGAAACCGCTAACGCGTGCATCGGACTCGGTGTAGCTCTTAAACGTGCCTGCAGGAATATCCTCGGCGGCGATTCCGAACCACGGAGTGTTCACCGGGTTGGCAAACGGATCTTGCCAAACGCGGAAGATCGGTGCTCCTGCGCCAACGCCGATGAAGTCGAATTGAGACCCTGCGGGACGCGTCGTGAGCGCCTCAGGATCGAGCTCCACGATGGCATCGCCCGGCTCGAAGTGACCGGGAGCATAGTCCTCGGCGTGGAGGCCAAGGTGCAGTTCGGAGTTCTCCCACTCAACCTCGAAAAGGTCGACGTGTCCACCGGAGATGACGGTTTGAGCCGATGCGACAGAGCCGAGACCAAGTCCAAGCACCGCCAGAGTTGCGTTCAATCGAATGTTCATAGTTGTTGCCTCAATGACCTAAAAACACACCATCCCTATTGGGGTGGCATAGCGAAATCAAAACGTTGGTTGGCCCATCCGCGAAGCTTGCCGGCCGGCATTGACTTCACGTGGGTGTCGGCGTACGCGTAGTTGGCGTTGCCCTGAGTTCGGTTACCCGCCGATCCGTTGAAACGATCAGGTTGGATCTCCGCCAGAATGCGATTCCAAATCGTCTGCGTGTTGGTCGTTCGGAACCAGAAGTAGCTGTGAACGTGATCGTAATAGGCGTTCACCGGGGCCGAGTCGGCGACGATGAAAAGCGTCAGCGTTTCAGACGGCCGGGGCAGGGAATCGAAGTTTCTGTTCCCGCCTGCTGCTGCGGCAACTGCATCGGTAAGGTAGCCGTTGATCACGTAAGAAGTGGCATTGGCTCGGATTCTCTCTCGCGCCTTTGGATCGGCAGGACAGATACGAATGTCGTCCACTTTCCCGATGTAAGGTCGAAGCGTAAACACCCAGGAATCTTCTTCGGGCAGGAATGGATCGTGACGGGACTGCGGCACGCCACCGTCGTAGTCGCCCGCGTAGAGCTGCAAACCAATGGAGAGCTGGCGCATGTTGCTGCCACACTGCGTCTTCTTTGCCGCTTCTTTCGCTTGAGCGAAGACGGGGAAGAGGATGGCGGCCAAGATGGCGATAATCGCGATCACGACCAGCAGTTCGATCAACGTAAAGCCGGCACGAAACTTGCGCATACTCAAATAGGCTACCCCCCTTCCGTATATGCTACTACCCTATAGGGGTATAAGTTTCCGTATTTATAACAGGTTTGTAGAATTGCTTTGCAACCCTCGCTCTGGACGTAGAAACCCAGAGACGGTAGCATGGCAGCAACACCTATGAAGGCGGAAGTTTATGACGACGCTAAAAAGCGTCTGGCGCGTATCCAGGGACAAGTAGCGGGCATCCAAAAGATGATCGACGACGAGCGATACTGCGTCGACATCCTTACGCAAGTCTCCGCCCTTCGTTCGGCTCTCGATCAGTTCGGTCTCCTGATGTTGACCTCGCACATTGAAGACTGTGTCTATGGCTGCGACCACGCAGAGTTTCAATCGCAGGATGAGCGCGTCAAAGAATTGAGAACGACGCTCAACCGATTCTTGAAGTAGGCGTTCCCTGCGGGCGTCCCCCAACCTTTCCATTTTTGTAAAGATTCATCCACAATGGGATGATGCGGTCCTTCGCGGATCGTAGAAGAGGGTGCAAGACGTAGCCGGTGCTGCCGGGAGGGTCTCGCACGGAAAAGAATATGAGCGAAAAGGTTCTGGACGAATCCACAGCCCTGTTAGAGCAATTTGCCAACCGAGACTACGAACACGGTTGGTCGACCGACCTAGAAGCCGACCAGTTCGAGCCGGGTCTCAACGAAGACGTCATCCGACGGCTCAGCGCCAAAAAGAACGAGCCGCAGTGGCTTCTGGACTGGCGTTTAAAGGCTTACAGCCAGCTTCAGAAGATGAAGCCGCCGAAGTGGCCCAATGTCGCTTATGAAGCCACCGACCTTCAGTCGATCGCTTACTACTCGGCACCAAAGGCCCTTCCTCAACTGAATAGCCTTGAAGAGGCCGACCCCGAACTTCTGAAGACTTTTGAGAAGCTGGGCATCCCCATCGACGAGCAGAAGGTTCTCCTCAACGTAAAAGGCGCAGCCGCATCGGCTGCCGATGCTCGCAACGTTCCCCTCTCGGGAGTGGCCGTCGACGCCGTTTTCGACAGCGTCTCGGTCGTCACCACGTTTAAGGAAAAGCTTAAGGAACTCGGCATCATCTTCTCTTCGATCTCGGAGGCGGTTCACGAGTATCCGGAGCTCGTTCAAAAGCACCTGGGTTCCGTCGTTCCCTACAGCGACAACTACTACGCCACGCTGAACTCGGCAGTGTTCTCGGATGGATCGTTCGTTTACATCCCGAAGGGCGTTCGATGCCCCATGGAACTGTCGACCTACTTCCGAATCAACGCTCAAAACACGGGTCAGTTCGAGCGCACGCTGATCGTTGTGGAAGAGGGCGGATACGTGAGCTATCTGGAAGGATGCACGGCTCCCAAGCGAGACGAGAACCAGTTGCACGCAGCGGTTGTCGAACTCGTGGCAGCCGGAGACGATGCCGTGATCAAGTACTCCACGGTCCAGAACTGGTATCCCGGCGATCCCAAGACGGGCAAGGGCGGCATCTACAACTTCGTGACCAAGCGTGGTCGCTGCATGGGTAAGCGATCCAAGATCACCTGGACTCAAGTCGAAACGGGTTCGGCGATTACTTGGAAGTACCCATCGGTCATCCTTCAGGGCGATGACTCGGTCGGCGAGTTCTATAGCGTGGCGCTGACGGCAGGTAAGCAGCAGGCCGATACGGGCACCAAGATGATCCACATCGGTAAGCGCACCAAGTCCACCATCGTCTCCAAAGGTATCTCGGCAGGCAACGGTCAAAACACTGATCGCGGTCTCGTCAAGATCAACCCGGGTGCGGATGGCGCGCGAAACTACTCGCAATGCGACTCCATGCTGATGGGAGACCGTTGCGGGGCGCACACCTTCCCGTACATCGAGGTGAAGAACCCAACGGCGACGGTTGAACACGAAGCCTCCACCAGCAAGATCGGCGAAGATCAAATCTTCTACTGCAACCAGCGTGGCATTCCCACCGAAGATGCGGTGAACATGATCGTCTCCGGCTTCTGTAAGGATGTCTTCCGTGAGCTCCCGATGGAATTCGCCGTCGAAGCGCAAAAGCTTCTGGGCGTAAGCCTAGAAGGCAGCGTCGGCTAAGGGGCCGTCTCCACTCTCGGTTCCCCGGTGTTTCTTGCCGGGGAGCCCCTCCTCCTTAGGTCCAACGTCCCCCAGGTTGCACCGATTCTCGGTTCCCTTCATACTGGAACCTGGAACTTGTGGGAACGATTTCGGCTTCCGGACTCGTAGGGTAGGCAAGAACTCCAAGCAGGTTGCGATGCTCTTTAGTCTCACAAAAACCAGAACCGCCGAGAAGGACCGAGCCGCCTTTGAAAGCTTGATGCGACAAAGTCAGCGTCAGGCATACGGCTACGCGTTCCGACTCTGCGGCAACGCTCACGACGCCGAGGATTTGCTGCAAGAGGCGTACGTTCGAGCCTACAAGTTTTTCCATCGATACGACGAGAACCTGCCATTCACCGCATGGCTGTTCCGCATCATGTCGAACGCCCATATCGATATCGTTCGACGAAAAAATCGCATTAAGTCGGTCTCCCTGGACGGTCACGGCGAGGAAGGAAAGTCCGATTGGGAAATAGCCGACGACACCTCGACTCCAGATCGAGAAATGCTCGATGGTGCGTTGGAAGACGTCGTTGAAAAGGGTCTTTCTCGACTCAATCCAGAGTTTCGACAAGCGGTCGTTTTGGCTGACCTCGAGGGTATGGCCTACGACGAGGTTGCGGTGGTGATGAACACTTCGGTCGGTACCGTCCGGTCCCGAATTCACCGTGGTCGAAAGATGCTGCGGAACTATTTGAAGATCCATGCGCCTGAACTTTACGGGAGGTACGAAGATGACCTGTCGTAATGTTGAAGTGAAGCTTTCCGCGTTTGTCGATTCCGAGCTGCCGGGTCGAGAAATGATCGCGATCCGACAGCACCTCTCTTCTTGTGAATCCTGTCAAATGGAGTTGGAAGCTCTCTCCACCGTTCGACGGATGATTCAAGACTCGGTCGAGACCCCTCCCCTGCCGGACGGCATGGAAGAGCGACTCATGGCGGCGCTGGATGCCGAAGACCGGAAAGCATCTCGCCCTTCTCCTCGATTGGTACTCGCCGGAGGGCTCGTGTGTGCCCTCGCCCTTTTTGGATTCGTATCGGTGAATCAGAAGATCGAGCGAGACCGAGAGAAGCAATTTGTAGAGCGCGTCGAGCGACGCCTGCGAAGCGACATCGTGTTCGTTTCGGACGGCGATGCAATCTCGGGCACGCCCATCGTGACGGCTACGACTTATGGAAGGCGTTAGTCTCCTCGCGACCACCCTCTCCTTTGCCACGCTTCTCCTGCAACCTGCGGGAGCGGATGCGCGTGCAAAGGAGCTCTTGGCGAAAAGCTTTCAGCGCTCCTTTGGCGTCAATATCGTTGCCGTTATCGAGCAGCGAGATCCGTCCAACGTGGGCGAAATGCAGCTCGTCAAGGTGGATCGCTCGCGGAGCGGAAGCACCCGACACCAGATCATTCAGCCTCTCCGAAGCCAAGGGGTGATGTCGATCGATGATGGCGAGCGGTCGATGATGTACCTCCCATCGGAAAACATGGTCATCAACCAAGAGTCTCCGCAGAAGGCCGACGGTGATGTCGAGTTTCGGGTGGACCTGGTTGGTAAGAACTATTTACTGACGCTGGACGAGGGTCCCGTGATTGCAGGTCGCCGAACCACCGTGGTGACCGCCAAGCCTCGGGAGCGATGGCTCGACGAACGGCGGTTGTATCTCGATGAGAAGACTTCCTATCCCTTGCGGCATGAGGTCGTTCGCGGAAACCGTGTGGATATTCAGTTCACCACGAAAGAGATTCAATATCCAGCCACCATGGATCCTGCGATTTTCCGAATGCGCAAAATTGGTGGCGTCACAGAACTTCGTTACGATCGCCCCGCCGACTTGCGAGACCCGAAGCAAGCGGAAAAGCTTGTTGGATTTATCCCGATCGTTCCCAAGAATTTGCCGCTCGGTTTCAAAGTTCAGAGCATCCAAGTCAACGAAACCGAAGAGCTTGCCTCCGTTGCCGTTCGGATCACGGATGGACTGGTGAGAGCGACGGTTTACCAGTGGCGCCAGTCTGAAGAGGACGACAAGGTTGCGACGATGGATAACCGCACTGCTGGGACAAAGCGTGGCATTCGAGTTATGCTCGTCTCGGAACTGGGTGCATCGGTTCGCAAGAAGCTTTTGGATGCCTTTGTCGCCTTCGCGCGAGACGCCGAGCGCAACGGGTGGAACGACATTATCGTTTCGCGCACGCAACCTGGTCGAGATTAAGCCTGAGGGGCGCTGCCCATGAACGAAGGTTTGGGCCTATCGCCCCGTGGAAAGGAAAGTGGGAACTCTGATCCTCTCGATGACCGTTCCCACAAATGGAACTCGCCGCACTTTGAGAAAATCTTTCAAAACATCTCGGCGAACAAGACGTTTTTAGCGTAAAGAAGTAAAGCGCTTGGCACAAATCAGGACTATGAGAAAACCCGTTGCCACTTACGTGATCTTGACCCTCGGTTTTGCAACCGGTGCGGTCTCAATGGTCTTCCTTAACGGAGGAGTTCAACCTCCTGCCGCCGTTGCCGGAATTCAGGATAAGGCTGTCCTTCAAAAAGCGTCGGGCACATCCACTGAAAATCTTGGAACCATTCGCTCGCTCGACGAAGCGTTTGCGAACCTTACGGATTTTGTGGCGCCTGCCGTTGTGCACATTCGAGCCAGTTCGAACTCCAAGACCGACGAAATGGGTCGCCGCTTAGGAACCGTAGCGGGTGATGGCGCAGGCTTCATTTATCGGCCGGATGGATACATCATCACCAACGACCACGTTGCGGGCGGCTACGACAAAGTGACCGTCGTGCTGAAAGATGGTCGCGAGTTTGAAGGAAAAGTCATTCGCGCCCCAGAGTCCGATATCGCGGTGGTCAAGATCACCGCGAACAATTTGCCCGCACTCAAACTGGCGGAGAGCAAGAAGGTTCGACCCGGTCAATTCGCCATCGCGTTTGGCACCCCCTTTGGTCTTGAGAACTCGGTAACTATCGGTCATGTAAGCGCGCTCGGACGGGCAAACACGGTTCCAGATATGGATCTGCCCCAAGGGGCTCGGTACTACCCCGACATGATTCAGACGGATGCCGCAATCAACCGAGGCAACAGCGGCGGTCCCCTGGTCAATATCGATGGTCAAGTGATCGGTATGAACACCGCCATCTTCTCGACCACGGGTGGTAGCAATGGCGTCGGTTTTGCGATTCCCAGCGACCAAGTGGGCCTCATCGCGGACTTGCTCATCAAAGACGGCAAGCTCACCCGGTCCCTGCTCGGCGTCGTTCCCACCAATCTCAAGGAGTATCAGCTTAAGGAGAAGGGTCTGACCGGAGGCGCTTTGGTCGAAGAAGTTCAACCAGGCTCCGCGGCAGACAAGGCAGGCATTCAGAAAGGCGATATCGTCGTTCGAATCGAGCAGGATCAGATCCGCAATCAAATCGATCTTCGCAACTCGATGCTGAAGCACAAGCCTGGCAGCAGCGTTGCCGTAGAAGTGCTCCGAGGATCGGAACGAAAGACGGTGAGCGCCAAGCTTGTCGCCCCGCCAACTCCGGAAGAGCAAGCCAAACTGGCACCGAAAGAAGTTCCAGGTAAGGACCGAGAGGAGTTCTTCAAGCAGTTTGAAGATAATCCCGAGTTTAAGAAGTATCGAGACGAGATGCAGCGTTTCCGCGAGAAGCTGAAAGAAGCTCCGGATGCGCCCGCAGAAAAGGATGTCCCACCGCTTGGTGAGCGCCCCGCTCGTTTGGGCGTGGGAATCGCCGAGACGACCGAAGAAATTCGAAAGGCGTACGAGATTCCAAAGGACCTAAAGGGTGTGGTTGTCACAAGCGTTCAGCCGGATTCGGCGGCCATGAAGCTTGGCATGAAGCCTGGAGATCTCATCCAAAAGATCGGCGACAAAGAGGTCACTTCCATCGCCGAGCTCACCGCTGAGGTTCAGAAGCTGAAGCCGGGAGCGGTGAAGCGGGTGAAGTTCAGTCGGTTTGGCAAGGGACAAACGACCACGATCGAACAGGACGCTAAGTTCTAAGAAAAGCGACCCCCGCGGGATCCCAATTCGGCTGCGGGGGTCTTAGAGCGTTCACTAACGCTCGCGGAGAGAGTTTTGGTTCTCTCCGCCAACCCTAGCGGAAGGCTCTGTTGAATCAGAGCCTTCGCTCTTTTCCAACAACCTCACTATAGCAACGGGTCTTAGCCCCTTTGAACCTGGGCGTAGATCCTTGTCCATTGAACTACCGACGGGACGGCGTCATTTTTTCCCGCATATTCATGGTGAGTCCACCATGTCTGAGTTCCGAGTCGCCGGTTTTCGAAGGAGATTTCCCGCACTGCGTTCTTGTCGCCGCAACGATGCGCCATACGCACCGTCCGTCTACCTGGACAACGCCGCAACCACGCACCGTCCGGATGCCGTTATCGAAGCGACGAGAGACTTTTACACCTACACGAACGCCAATGTGCATCGCGGCCTTTACCGGTTGGCCGATGAAGCCTCTCAACGGTTCGAGTCCGCTCGAAAGACGGTCGCTTGCTTCTTAGGCATGCCGAAGGATTCTGAACTGGTCTTTACTGCGGGGACCACGGATGGCCTTAATCTCGTCGCTAATGGGATTGCCGAGACGCTGTTGGACCACCGATCGGAGATTTGGGTTTCCCCATTCGAGCATCATGCCAACTTGGTCACGTGGCAGAACCACGCCCGTAAGAAGAAGGCAACCCTACGAAAGCTTCCAACCGACCGGTGGGGCTTTATCGATTTAGCCTCGCTTGAGAAAGAACTCGCCACTTCGACCTCCCCGGTTAAGGTGGTTTGCATCAAGCATGTCTGCAACGTTCTCGGAACCATCCAAAACCTGCCGGAGCTCGGTCGATTGACTGCTCAATATGGGGCAATCTCAGTCGTCGACGGGGCTCAAGCCCCAGTACACGTTGAAGTGGATCTCGCCGCGAGTAAGGTCGACTTTTATGCCACCGGAGCCCACAAGATGTACGGTCCGATGGGAGTTGGGGCGCTCATCGGTAAACGGTCTCGCTTTGACCAGATCACCCCATTGCGTTACGGGGGAAACATGATATCGTCGGTCACGTTTGAGTCGACCGAATATGCCGAGTTGCCGGCTCGCTTCGAGGCCGGAACGCCAAACGCTTCCGGAGCGGTGGCATGGGCTGCCGCGATCGATTTCATCAATGAGTATCGTCGAGCTGATCTCCATTCCCACGAGCAGCGACTGGCTGAAGAAGCCGCCTCCGGGCTAGAGTCCATTCCGGGAGTGAAGGTCTTGGGGTGTGGTCCACGCGCCCCCATCGTCTCGTTCGTGGCTGCCGGAGTTCACCCTCACGACATCGCCGGCTGGCTGGATCAATCCGACATTGCGGTGAGAGCCGGAGCGCACTGTTGTCAGCCTCTCATGACGTGCCTCGGCGAGATCGGAACCACAAGGGCCTCTTTTGCCCCCTACAACACTCTCTCCGAGGTTGATACTCTTGTGAAGGGGGTAGCCGAAGCCGTCCGGAGGTTAAGGCTCTAAGATGCCGACGTTCAATCTTTACCAGGATCTCATCCTGGACTACGCTCGATCTTCTCGCGGAAGAGGCCGAGTTGAGCAGCCGACCGGACAGGGGTCCGGACGAGTCGCGAGCTGCGGTGATCGCTCGATGGTCACCATCCGCGTCAGCCAGGGTGTCGTCGAAGAAGCCAAAGTGGATTGTGACGGTTGCGCCATTTCCTTAGCTTCGGCGGCAATGCTGGTCGAAACCGTGGAGGGCAAAACGGTCGAAGAAGCACGGAACTCGGTGCGCCGAGCCATCGAGGTCTTCCGAGGAGAAAGAGAGATCGAACAGACAGACGTGTTCGCACCGTTAGGGGGCATCCACATGCTTCCGTCCCGCCTCAAATGTGCGTCGCTCTCGTGGCACGCGATGTTGACCGCGCTCGACGAGAGCGAGAATAAGGCCTCTTAAAGAGCCTTAAGCCGCTCTTCGCGAACCCATTCGCGTACGTGCTGCACCTGAGCGGGATCCCACTCCGCGAGCGAGTAGTCGAGATACCGATCGAAGAGGTTGTGCGCAGACGAGTAGCAGCTGAACGGCGAAACGAAATGCGGGAATTCGAACGTGATGATCTTCTCGGCCAGGGGCATTGCCGACTCCAGCTTGAATCGCAGGTAGCGCCAGTCTGCAGGTGGAAACTTGATCGGCATGTCTCGGTCAAAGGTTTCTAGGTTGGACCAAATGGTCACCCCGTACTTCTTGCCCAACTCTTCGATGCCGGCGATGAACTTGGGAAGCTCTTCGTAGTGGACCTGCCCGTCTTGGAAGGCGCAAATGTCGTAAGCACCCTTCGTCGCCTCAAAAACTCGCTCCCAATGGTCGAACGATTCCTCCAGCGTGAGCGCGTTTTCGCCCATTTGCTTGGCGCCCTGAGGATAGGGTGAGATGAGGACAGGTAGGTTGGACAGCTGCTTGCAGTGACCTCCGATATGGTTGAAGAGGTCGATGATGTGTGCGTCGTTCTTACCCGTTTCGTGGGTGAGATACCAGCCCTTAAAGCTCTTGTGGTGTCCGTACCGACCGTAAGCCTCATCCAGGAAGGCCTTGTTCAGTTCCACTTCTTTCCACCACGAGCGTCGCCACCAGTAGAAGCCAGAATCGTAGGTTCCGAAGTACAAGTTCAGCCCAAACTCGTCGGCAAGGGAGTAGAACATCTCCCCGATGTCGTCGTAAATCGGAAGCAGCCCCTCAATGACCTTTGAGGGATAGATGCATTTGTTGCGGTAGCCCGCTCGAATGATAATGAGCGTATCGAGTCCGATTTTGGAGTAGAGCTCGAACTCGCGCCGCCACTGCTTCTCAGTCCAGTTTTGGCTTGGAATGTCGTGCGTTATCTCATCGAGAAACGTTCCGGTGATACGGGGTAGGCACGGCATTGGTCCGGAAAGATACTACCCGCGCTTAACAAAGAAGCACGCACCGGCTACCCGTAGGTCGCCGGTGCGTGATCTTTCCTCTGATCCCTTGGCTACGGTCGCCGGATCGTCGCTAGGTTCATCATGAAGTTTCGGAATCCCGAGACGAGGCCTTCGTACGGTGAGTCTTTGACGTCCACCAATCCTGTCTGCAGTCGTTCGTCGTCCCACCATCGACCGATCGGTGCAACTTCTGCGTAGCTCCACCAGCAGGCTCCAATGATGTTCGGCGTTTGGGCGGCTCGGACCAGGTACTGGTAGTTGCGCTCGGCTCGCTCCTGCTCGTCAAAGCAGATCAGGTCTCGCATCCAGCCCAGATATCCGGCGGCGCTACTGTTGTAGTTGTACTCGCCGATCATGACAGGCTTGGGAATGCTCGCCACTTCTCGCCAGATCGCATTGTCCTCGGTGTACAGGTTAACGGTGATGGCGTCCACATATCGGCTTGCCGCACGCCAGACCTCACGAGGAGTCGCACCCGGGGCGTCACGCGTTCCGAAGAACAGTCCGCGATAACCAACCTTGTTGAGCACTCGCTTCACCGTGCTGAAGTATTTGTCCACGTAGTAAGCAAGCAGCAGGGAAAGGTCGGCCCGAATATTGGCATTCAGGTTAGAAGTCGGGAGTCCAAGAGGAGCCAGCATCGCATCGAAGGACGCATAGGAGGTTCCCCAACTGGTGTTCAGCGCTTCCACCGTTTTGTACTTCGTCTTCAGCCAGTTGACGAAGACAGGCTTCGCAGCCAGTGTGCCGGCAGAGTTAAGGATGCCGATCGGAACCGAGTACTGGAGGGTTTGGTTTCCTCGAAGACCCCAGCTAAGTTCGTTGTCGACCTGTAACCCGATGACCGTCTTGCCATTGGCGTAGGCAAGGGTGTCTCTGATCGAGGTCTCAACGTAGGCCTCAAAGGTCGGGTCGAACACATCGATCGGCAGGTAGTGCATGATGTACGGTGCCGAGAACTTCTTGTTGAAGTTGGCGAGCTGGCAAGCCAACACCATGGGATACTCGTCCACCGGAGTGGCTCCGTCGATACCGCCGGTGATGGCATTGAACCCCCACCGCTTCAGTCGGTCCACCGCTCGCGGCCGAATTTGAGCCCGCCATCCTTGTCCGTACTTGATTGAGTGGTTGTTGCGAACGAAGTCGTATGCCCAGCCCACACCATCGGTGAGGTGACCGCGTCGAAGCCAGATGACCTCTTCGTTGGCAGGAGTTCGAGGCGTGACTTCTTGAAAGGCCGCGTCTCGATTCTGGTAGCGAGACGCATTGTTCTCAACAACGGTGTTCACACCCATAATCCACATGCGCTTGCCTGCGGGTGTGACTACAAAGAACCGTCCGGAAGGTGACCGCTCAATGCGCCACCGTCCAGTTGCCCGGGTGGGTCGCATTCCAGGAATGCCTCCAAGCGGATCGATCGGCGCCTTTGCCGCCAAGTTGGCACGATCCACCTCGGCGGACGCGATCAACTCGGCATCCGAATGCACCTTACCGGGATATTCCAAATAGGAAGCCTGACCGTACTTATCAATGATGCCGTTGTAGTTGGTTCGGCGCTTAACAAATTGGATCGAGTGAACTCGAAGACTAAACGGCACCGAACCGCCGTTCCAAATTTGGATCACCCGAAAAGCGGTGAAGTTAGGTTGTCCGTTTGCGATGTAACTGACTTGGAAGGGAACGTCGATCGAGGGTAGGGCGAATCCCAGTCGATACGGAACGTTCGTCGCCGGGTTTGTGAACCAAGCAAGAATTCGTCGCCTGCGGCCGGGGGGCGTTGTATCCCAAGTTCCGATGCCACGCTCGACGCCATCGTTGCTTCGAATGGTGATGTCAAAGGCGGCCGGATTCGTCCCGACGTTTTCGACCTCCATCATAATGCCCTCGAAGCCCGTGGCATTCAGAGGGGTTGGAAGGGTGAACCGGGCACGGCTTTGATTTCGCTGCAGGGTGACCTGAACTCCCTTGTGTGTTCCGTAATCGATCAACTGATCGACGGTGGCTCCGGCTGAATGTCTTTCCAGAGCAAAGTCAGAGGCTGAGTTCGGCAAGACTTGAAGCGTCTCTTGCGCATACCCCTTTGTGAGGGCGCAAACAGATAGCGCTACAACGGACAATAGGCGGAAAATGCGGCTCACACCGCTCTCTTTTCATGTTTGACCTTTTAGCCGACCCGCAACATTTCTAGGTTTGACCCTCGTTCCGATTGAACGCTCAATCAATCAACAAAATCCTATCGGCTCTTGGCAAGTACGGCACGGTTTCTGCAAGAAAAAGTTGTCTGCCACGCCACGGAGATCCACCTGCCTCTGCGAGAACGGCTGACTTTCCCCGAGGGCGAACCGATAACCTTGAACGGGAAACCCTGTAAGGTACGTTTACGACCATGAAGAACCGGATTCGACAAATGATTAAGCCCCTCGTGGCTTCGAACCGGTTG
>CAYYJX010000014.1:45127-47459 GCA_964471545.1 uncultured Fimbriimonas sp.
GCTCACCATGCTTCACCGAGTTTGGGTGAAGAACTCCGGCGGTCTGTACCGAGCGCTTTATCGTGTCCAAGCACTGTTCCATAAGCGAGGATCCTCAGACAAGCATTTGGTTCCGCACTTCGTCAACGCCGATCTCTTCGACAAGATCCGATACGGCGGCTATGCCGGTTCATTCAAGATCAAGCATTACGCTCACGATCCGGTGGCTTTCATCGCACCGCCGAATCGCAAGGAGGAGCACGACATCCGGACCTTTCGGATGCACTCCGAGCAATATGTCGCTCCGGAATACTCATTCGAACTCCCGAATGGCCGGGTCTATGGACCGTCGGTCGCGCTGATCACCGAAGACGACTGCCTGCTTGCTCACGAGTCGTTTGACCCAACCGCAATCAACACGTGGCACTGGGGTGTCTTCCAGCAAGTTCGAATGCCGGACGTCAAAAAGGTGTCAGGCTCCGTTGCCGTGGGCCTCGGATACGGCGATG
This sequence comes from uncultured Fimbriimonas sp., assembly GCA_964471545.1. Taxonomy (GTDB): domain Bacteria; phylum Armatimonadota; class Fimbriimonadia; order Fimbriimonadales; family Fimbriimonadaceae; genus Fimbriimonas. The sequence continues at coordinate 45,616 of CAYYJX010000014.1, forward strand.
CGAATATCAGCCACTTTCTGTACACGACTCTTCCGAGACTTCTCACAATCTGGAAGAGCTATTCGCGGGACGAGATCGACGCTTACTACACACGAACCAAAGGCCCTGCGTTCTTCCGCGACGCTTTGGAACTCTTGGAGATTCCCAGTGACAAGAGAATCAGCTCCGAAGATCACCCGCATTTGCAGGCGGAGCGGCTCATCGCCACGGGCAGGACATTCCTCCACACCGTCGAGCCCTGGGTCATTGAAGACATCCGCGCCTGCTTCTTCGATCTTCTAGGCAGTCCGACCGGTGGGCGACGTGTTTATCTCAGCCGAGCCAACGCAAAGGTTCGGAGAGTGCACAACGAGGAAGAAGTGGCGGCACTCGCCAAGAAGTACGACTTCGAAATCGTGTACCCGGAACAGCTCTCCTTTGTGGATCAGGTGAAGACCTTGATGCAAAGCAGTGCGATGTTCGGGGTTCACGGAGCCAACCTCGCTTGCTCTTCCTTCATGAAGGAAGGTTCGAAGGTGTTCGAAATCTTCCCCGAGGCGTACGTGATGCCCTGTTACTGGCAATCCGCCAGGCACGCCAAGCTCGATTACGACTGCGTGGTGTGTCGAACAGAGAACGGCAAGAGAGACGTCAATCTTCTCGGTCAGGACGTTGCCGTGGATACGCGCATCCTCGAACAGTGGATGAAGTCCGTTTAGTATCCGGCAAGGCCTGCTGTCGATTGTCGACGGTCGCAACCCACCGCCCGTAATCCGGTTTGTGGCTCTACGACGATCAAGTGGCACGAACCCTGAGAGGATCGGCGGCGGAGTTTGTGTCCGCGGGACTCCAAGGCGGTAGCCACATCTTTGCTCAAACCAAGCGACTCAATGGCGATCTCATCCGGGAGCCACTGGTGATGAAATCTCGGGGAACTGACTGAAGACTGAGCGGAAAGACCGAACAAGGTTCGATTGACGATGGTCTCAAAAACGGTGTTGATGATCGTAGGACCACCGGGCGATCCCACGACTAAGGCTATCTTCCCGTCCTTAACGAGCAGAGTAGGCGTCATGGAAGAGAGGGGTCTCTTGCCGGGTTGTATCGCGTTCTGCTCTCCCTGAACCAACCCAAACATGTTCGGCGTCCCAGGCTTAGCAGAGAAGTCATCCATCTCGTTATTGAGCAGGAAGCCCGCGCCGGTCACCGTGACCTTACTGCCGTATCCTCCGTTAAGGGTGTAGGTGTTGCTCACAGCATTGCCTTCGCTGTCGACGATGGAAAAGTGAGTCGTTTCTTCGTGCTCAGGAGAAGCCGGAAGGCCCGTTTGAATATTGGAACTCGGCGTCGCTCGATCCGTAATGGTGGAGCGACGTTGCCTCAGATACGACGGGTCCAGCAGTTTGGACACCGGAACCGGGAAGAAGTCCGGATCGGCCATCCAGACAGCTCGATCCGCAAAGCAGCGCTTCATCACTTCGACCATGGAGTGAATCGCACCGGAACTCCCAAACCCCTCGGACTTGAGCTTGTCGGGCTCGATCATTCCGAGCATTTGTAGAAGAATGATCCCGCCTGAACTGGGTGGAGGCATCGTCACGACTTCATAGTCCAGGAACCTTCCGGTCAACGGTTCTCGAAAAACGGGCTTGTAGCTGGCAAGATCATCGAGGGCGATCATTCCACCCCCGCGCTTCATCTCGGCAACGATCAGCTCAGCGGTTTCGCCTTTGTAGTATCCGTCTGGACCGAAGTCGGCGATTCTCTGCAGAGTTTGGGCTAGCTCCGGCTGTTTAAAGATCTCTCCGGCTCGGTACGGATTTCCTGATCGCCCGAAGACGCGATAGGTTTCTAGGAACCCCCTT
>CAYYJX010000015.1:0-46220 GCA_964471545.1 uncultured Fimbriimonas sp.
TCGGAACCGTTCGTAAAGCTCTGTCATGAGTCTCAAACCACCCTCAGTGGTATCCAGACCTTCCCCTCGGAGCTCATCCATCTAAACGCGCAGGGCGGGTGCTCTGTCCAAGGACTGGAAGAGGAGTTACGGCAATTCGCCCTAACCTAAGTCGGTTAGCCTGGGGCGAAACAGGAACTCTGAACAACCTTCCCTGCCCAACAATTTCATGACGTTCGGGGCATCGGATCCTCGCCGATACTCTAGACGGCAACTCTGAGGAGAAGCCACCCGATCCGGCTCCGAGAAAGGAGCTCTCAGGGCAAAGGCGCCCGAGATCGGGAACCCAAAGCGAATGACGACCGACCGCTGGAGGTCGGCCTGAACAACGAGGCTCGGTTCGCCCAGAAGGTCCAAAAAGCCAACACACTCTTGGCAAAAAGGGAGCCCCATCCTCAGAACTCCGAAAGGAACCGCCAAGGAGATTCGCAAATGAGCCTTACGCTTCCCAACCCGAACGACAACGTCGACAGCGCCCAAACAATTGCCCAGCAACTTCCCAAGCTGCCGGTCGGTCAAGCAACCTTGAGCGGCGGGCGCAGGTCCGATATCCTATTTCCAAACATGAACCCAGCTACCCGAGAATCCGTAAACGCGCCCAACTATGTGACGCGACAAGACCTCCTCGATTGGGTGGCTGCCTACGCCTCGCTCACCCAGCCGGACAGCATTTACTGGTGCGACGGCAGTCAAGAAGAGTACGACCGGCTCTGCGAAGAGATGGTCCAGTCGGGCACCTTCATTCGACTCAACCCCGAAAAGCGCCCGAACTCCTTCCTTTGTCGCAGCGACCCCAGCGACGTCGCCCGAGTGGAAGATAAGACCTTTGTTTGCTCCATTCGAAAGCCCGACGCCGGTCCCACCAACAACTGGGTCGATCCCAAAGAGATGAAGGCGACGCTTCAACCGCTTTTCGAAGGTTGTATGCGCGGCCGAACCCTGTACGTGATCCCGTTCTGCATGGGTCCCCTCGGTAGCGACATCGCCCAATACGGCGTAGAGCTCACCGACTCTGCGTACGTAGCGGTGAACATGCGGATCATGACCCGAATGGGCAAAGCCGCCCTGGAAGCCATGGGTGAGCAGCCGTTCGTCGAGTGTCTGCACACGGTCGGCGCCCCGCTTCTTCCGGGCGAGCAAGACAAAGCGTGGCCGTGTAACCCAGAGGTCAAGTACATCGTTCACTTCCCGGAGGAGCGATCCATTTGGTCTTACGGCTCTGGCTACGGCGGAAACGCGCTGCTTGGCAAGAAGTGCTTCGCTCTCCGAATCGCGTCCACGATGGCTCGCGACGAGGGCTGGCTAGCCGAGCACATGCTCATTCTGGGGGTGGAAGACCCTGAAGGAAACAAAACTTACGTGGGCGGAGCTTTCCCCAGCGCCTGCGGAAAAACCAACTTCGCCATGCTCATTCCGCCCAAGGAAATGACGGGCTGGAAAGTCTCCACCATTGGCGACGACATCGCTTGGATCAAACCCAAGAACGGTCGACTCTACGCCATCAACCCAGAAGCGGGCTACTTCGGCGTCGCACCGGGAACGAACTACGAGTCGAACCCGAACGCGATGGAGACCATCAAGACCAACACCATCTTCACCAACGTCGCTCTCACCGACGACGGAGACGTGTGGTGGGAAGGCATGGGTCCCGCACCCGCCCACGCCATCGACTGGACGGGCCAAGATTGGACTCCCGACTGCGGACGAAAAGCCGCTCACGCCAACGCCCGGTTCACAACGCCTGCCAGCCAATGTCCGTCCATCGACCCGGCTTGGGAAGATCCGCAAGGCGTGCCGATCAGTGCGTTCATCTTCGGTGGTCGAAGAGCAGGCACCATTCCGTTGGTGGTTCAGTCCACGAGCTGGATGTTCGGGGTTTATAAAGCCGCCACGATGGGTAGCGAAATGACCGCCGCTGCGTTCGGCACCATCGGACAAGTGCGCCGAGACCCGTTCGCCATGCTCCCGTTCGCGGGCTATCACATGGGCGACTACTTCACTCACTGGCTAAGCATCGGTCGACAACTCACCGAGCCGCCGCTCATCTTTGGAGTCAACTGGTTCCGCAAAGACGAGGAAGGCAAGTTCCTGTGGCCGGGCTTTGGCGAGAACATGCGCGTCCTGCGCTGGATCGTCGAGCGTGCCCAAGGCAAGGCTCGCGGAGTCGAGAGCCCGTTGGGATACATGCCGCACTATAGCGATCTGGACTGGCGCGGCAGCAGCGTCACCCCGGAAACCTTCTACAAGGTCATGTCGGTGGATCCGGAAGAGTGGAAAGCCGAAATCCTGAGCCACGAAGAACTCTTCAGCAAGCTGTTCGACCGCTTGCCGAAGGAGATGACTCTCATGCGAGAGCTCATCCTCTCTAAGCTGTGGCGCGTGCCGAGCAAGTGGGAACTCGCCCCCGAACGAGACCCCGAGTAAGGTCCGCCACCTCTTTCCCCAAAACCACAGAGCCCTCTTCGAAAGAAGGGGGCTTTTCTACTTTTCAGCGACTGCCTTTCGGAAGGATTCCACCAAGGCGGGCGTCGCCTCGGACACCGTGATCTCTCGCCCCACCTCTTGCGTCAAGGAGGTCACGCCATGGCCCTTGATCCCACAAGGAACAATCAGCCCGAACGGGTCGAGGTCGTTGTTGCAGTTAAGCGCAATGCCGTGAAACGAAACCCATCGGCGGACCTTGATTCCCATCGCGCAGATTTTGTTTTCGCCAACCCACACTCCGGAATTCACCGCGAGACGCTGCCCTTGGACTCCGAACGACCCGATCGCCCCGATCACGATTTCTTCAAGCAACCTTAGCCAAGCATGAAGGTCCTTGCCCAAGGGTTCGAGATCGAAAACCGGATACGCCACCAATTGACCGGGTCCGTGGTAGGTCACGTCGCCCCCCCGATCGGTTTTGACGACGTCGATACCCCTCTTGGCGTACGCCTCTGCAGAAAGCAGAAGGTTCTCTTCATGAAAGGCGGCTCCTAGGGTGAGGACGGGTGGATGCTCCACCAGAAAGAGCGTGCTCGGCGATCGCCCTTCTCTCACCGCGGTCACCCGTTCTACTTGAACGTTGTAGGCGTCTTGGTAACTCAGCAGTCCTAGGTCGATGACTTCGAACGTCAAGCCGGACTCGCCTCCAAAGTAGCGGGGCGGAGATATTCGGGTTCTTCGGGCGCCTCATTGGAGATGCTGTACAGACGCCAACCGTCCACGGTGTTCTCCGTTCGCTCCGCACCGGGGTCCTGGTGCAGGGCGATAAAGGCCTCGGTGGCGACGATTCCTCCCACCGGGGCACCTTTTTCCGAGTGAGCCGCAACGTCGATAACGTCGGCGTACTCCACATCGTGGACGTCGGCGACAACGTCTCCGGCGTGCATTCCGATCCGCACCGCAAACTGTCCTTTCAGGCGGTTATGGGTTTGGTTGAACCAAGCAATTTCACGCTGCATCCGCCGCGAGGCCGTGACTGCGTCCGAGGCTCTTTGGAAAGTGAGGATCGCATTATCTCCGGCAGTCGAGAGAATCCGCCCGGAGTGATCGCGAGCCACCTGCCGAACCCACTGGTGGAATTGAGCGAAACAGTGCTCCACCGTGAGAGGATCTTCGCCCGCTTTTAGATCGCGACTCTTGACGATGTCGACCACCATCACCGCGATCGTAGTGCCACCTTCTGCCAAGCGTCTTTGCACCACCACCATCTCTGCCAGCAACGTGGCGGTGTCGCCCATCTCGCGCTTTTTCACGTTCTCCGCCGCAAAGTAGAAGGTAGAGCCCAGGTGGGTGAACCCAGCAAGAAGCATCATCACAAATCCGCTGCCGACAACGGTTCCAAAGTGATCCCACAGATACTTCGGACCGAACTCTCCGATGGGGACGAGCAACGGAACCGAACTCGCCAGAAGGAAGATGCCCACAACCTTAATGACGTCTCGCATTCTAATTTCTGCAAACGCCAGAAGGCAGACCCAGACAAAGCTGACGAGACCAGAGAGTCCGGCGAGCGTTCCACCAACGGCCTGCATCACTCCGTTTCCACCCGAACCATCTGTTCGGAGGCCAAACGCAAGACTCAGAGCCACACCTATCAGGCCGAACCCAAAACCCGTGATCCAGGAGAGGCGAACGGAGTGGGTACGAAGATGTTCTAGAAAGGGCGAAGATTCGACAATCACCGTCTGCCCCGATTCCAGACGCTTTCGGAGGGAGAAGTAGTAAGCCAAAAGCTCCTTCCGGTTGAGCTTGGCGGCTCGGTTTTGCTCCTCTCGGTCGGTAAGGAAGATTGCCACACAAACCGTCGTGATGCTGCAAGCCGAGTAAACCGCTCCCAAACCGAGGCCTGCAAAGACCGCCAAAAAGACGCCCATGCCCACGTCAAACCAGGACATGCCCTTGTTGGCTCGGCTAGCAATCCACCACAGAAAGCCCGTGACGGCGACGGTTGCGGAAAAGATAGCCGTACCCAGCAGAGCAAGGCGCGATTTGGCTCTTTGGAAGAGGAACGCAAACTGGTAGACCACCATTGCGACCGCTCCGACAATACTCGTGATTCCAAGCGGAAGTCGTGCGGGATGCCCCTCCGGGAACCCGAGACGTCGGACGTACTGGATAAGGAAGAACCAGATTGCACCGGCGATAGACGTAACGGTGAGGAAGACGAGCGGGTTTTGGGCCAGTCGCTTGAACGCTTCCTGGATCGGAATCAAGCGGCGGCGAATTCGGTTCCAGTCGAATTCTCTCGATCGTTTTTGCCGAAGACCTTCTCCGCGAAGAGCTTTGAACAAGATCGCTTCGGCAACGGGCTTGGGAACATTGAACCGCTCGCAAAGGTCGGCGGCGCCCACCGTTTTGAGGTCGGCCTGATTCAAATAGCTAACAACAGACTCCCAATCAATGGCGGCGGGTTCCGGGTTATTTGGGAGTGTAGTTGCGCTGCCAGACATCGCCAGAATCATTGTATGCCCGATGCGCCCTTAAAGGTTTCATTGAAATAGCGAGCATGGGCGATAATGAACCTGGAGTTGGCCGGGTGACGGCTGTCGGGGCAACCCGGCGGAGGAAAGTCCGGACTTCATAGGGCACGGCGCCCGTCGCAAGACGGGGCGGGGCGACCCGACGGAAAGTGCAACAGAAACAAACCGCCCCGAGCAATCGGGGTAAGGGTGAAACAGTGAGGTAAGAGCTCACTACGGTTCGTCGTAAGGCGGCCGTGGGCAAACCCCGCCGGAAGCAAGGCCAAATAGGAAGGGGTAGACCCTGCTCGGCGACCCTTCGGGTTGGCCGCGAAGATAAATCGTCACACAAATACAGAATCCGGCTTACAGGCCGACTCCACTCCCCTTACACCCAATCGCCCTTTAAACCCGATCACCCTCTAAACCCAGTCCACATGGGAGGGGTTTGCTTCTTCAATCACCTGCTCGATGTTGTGCATCAATGGCAGGTGCAATCGCACCAGGGGCGTTCGCGAACCTTCGTAGATGCCCCACGGCTTTGCCAGATCTTCTCCAAACGAGGCCGCTCCCCAAGAGGTTGCCATCTGCCAGACCTCTTCCGGAGTCACGGGTTCGCCCAGTTCATACGATGTGTGTAAGGCGCTCCGCATCTCTTCGAACATATCAATGGGGCCCGAACTCGCCGCGCTGTCCATCCCCAAACCCACCGTGATCCCCGCGTCCAGGAATCGGCGCACCCGCGCCGGAGGGCAGCCTAGATTCTTGTTCGACCGTGGACAGTGGGCGATCGTCACCCTCGATGAAGCCAGCAGATCAAGGTCACCGGGTTCAAGAGCACAGACGTGCACACACTGAGTGCCTTTCCTGAGCACCCCAAGATCATGCAGAGAGGCAACAACCGACTTGCCGGTTTGTGGCACTTCAAGCCCGAATCTTTGACGAAACTCCGCCATGACCCCTTCCCCACGAAGGGAGAGAGCGTTCTCATGGGCGGTCTCGGCAACGTGAATGCTGATCGGGAATCCGGATGCGCCAAGCTGTCGCAGAGATTCTCGGTCCACGGTTTGGAAAGCGTGGGGGCTCAGAGTGACAGGCGATCCGAAATGTCTATTCTGCTCCGCCTTTTCCTCTACCGATCGCCATTTTTCTGTTGGATTCTGAGCTTCAAAAAAGGTGATGAGTTCTTGAAAGAGGTGCCCGGTCATGCCGTGCTCTCGCATCGCCTGGGCAGATCCGAGGCGGTCCGTATGCTCGCCGATGAGCGCGACGCCCGTGCTTCGATTCTCTTTTGCGGCGAGTTGGATGGATGCCATGACCTCGCCTTCCGACTCCTCCATCTTCATTTGGGTGAGTTGGTTGATCCACGGGAAGTAGTCGCCGAGGGGGATCTTGCCCATCATCCCGCGATACTCCAAGTGACTGTGTGCGTTTACAAAGGCAGGGGTCAGCAGGTAATCGCCGGGGGGACGAGTGTGAGGTCTCAGCTCCACAATCTCGGCACCGACTCGAATCGCTTCCAGCCCCCGAACCAGTTCGCCCTCGATCACCATGGCGTACGGTCTGAGGATTTGCATCCCTGATCCAAGATCGTCGCCAACGGGTGCGTGCACTTCCACAAAGAAAACGATACCGCTGAAAACAAAAAGCCCCCTCGCCTAAGCGAGAGGGCTCATCGCAATGGACTCGAACTTTCGTTAAGCCTTGCGTCGTCGTCGAACAACCGCGGCAAGACCGAGGCCAAGTGCGACCATCGATGCGGGTTCGGGAACCACGCCGGTCGCTTCGACGCGATAAGCGGCATCTGACGTCAGGCGTTGAATTCCACCTGGGAACTGGAACGCGCCTCCGGGGTTACCCTGAACCGATGCATTGTCACCGCCCGATCCTTGCACAATACCGATTTGACCACTGCCCGTGAAGTTTTTTACCGGAATAACACCGATCCAGTAGTTCGTGCTCGGAGAAAGCAGCTGCGAGAAGTTAAATGTAGCCTGCAGCAGACCCGTTGATGGAGTTGTGGTTGTAACCTGCGCGGGAGTAAAGCTCAGAGACGCAACGTCTCCGGAAAGGTTGATACCGACTTTGGTCGGAGCGGAGTAGATCTCTACCCGCCAACCCGTGATGGCAGAAAAGTCATTCGGAGTCGTCGTATTGAACTTCTGCAAAATGGTCGAGACCTTGTTCAGCTGATAAGCGGTCGACGTGGTGGAGAAGTTCTCTGCCCAAACAACATCAAACGTGTTGAAAGCAGCCTCAAAATCTTGCGAGGCTGTAATATTCCCGGGGCTGATTCCAGGCGTAATCGTGTCGAGCAGAATGTCGGCTTGAGCGCCGGCGGTAACGCATGCTCCAAGGAGCAAAAGAATTTTCCCTTTCATAAGAAACCCAGGCGGAGCTGCATTCAGCGCCACCGGGTTTAGTAAAAGGCATAAACATGCCGTTGTATCACTTATGCACTTCTATCCAGTAAAGATGCCAGCGTAATCCTCGTACTAATACTAAGATGTATCGAGCTTCACCCCATAACATTACTGGTCTGAAAAACTAAACCGTTTACGAAAATGAACAGGCTTAAAGAGGCGTCGCCCAAGCGTTATCGATACCGTCACGTGTCAGGGACTTGACGTGAAAGTCTCCGAACAGGGTGGTGTACCGGTAGTTTCTGAGTAGCCGAAAAGCTTCTTGGAAGTTGTTCTGATCGTCCGGCCGAATGGCCCGTTCGCTACTATGCCAGTGACCCGCGCCGTCGAACATCACGTTCACGTTGGCAGGCAGTTGGAATCCGGTTTGAGAGAATGCACGGAAGGCGATCTCCGTTCGAAAGAAGTAGGAGTTGCCATAGTAAGCGTACATAGAAGGCTGCGCCGGGAACGGATCGAAAAGGTGGTTGTCTAAGACAAAGGCGCCTGAATCTGCCGGGCAACGGAACACTTCTCGGTTCTTCAAATAGGGCTGAAGAACATCTTGAAGGAGAGGCATATTGGGAATGCGAGCGCGAAACTCCGGCTGGTTGTCCCAAATGGAGGGGCTGAACTTGTCGCTGGCATCCAGGGCATGCGGGAAGACGTCGTCGTTGTCGCCCATGTAGAGTGAAATCGCCGTGCCGATCTGCTTCAGGTTGCTAACACAGTTGCTCTGCTTGGCGGCCGCCTTTGCGCGAGCAAAGACCGGAAAGAGGAGGGCCGCCAAGATCGCGATGATAGCAATCACCACGAGCAACTCGATCAACGTAAACCCTCTTTTCATCGTTCAATGCGCGAATCTCAGCCGACCGCTCCCCACCTAACTTAACGTGAGACGAGCAAACTTGGTTCACCGAATGTGCAGGCTGGAGCAAATATGGGCGAGCAAAAGCAGACTGAGACGTTCAAGCGTAGAAAAAAGTTGCACGAAACAGGGATAATTCTAGGTTGCGCCCGTACCGACGGGTAGGAGATTCCCTTTGGCCAAGCCGGTAGAGATCAAGCCCGAAGAGCAGTTCGCCCGATCTTACGTCGATCGATTGATTTTGACGAAGTTGTCTGAGATGGAGGCGGCGGTAAAGCTCGGCGAACTCGCCGACAAACTCGCCCAACAAAACGTTGGCCTTGCGATGGTTCGATCGCTCATGGCCTCGAACCCCGACATTTTTGCTTACCACGAGCGACGCTGGATTCCTGCGTCCCGATTGACCGGGCAGGGTCGCCCCTTCGCCGAAGTCATGCGATTGATTCTGGACGCTTTCGGCGCTCCGGTATCTCTCGATACGCTCATCGATGAAATCGTTCGCGTTCGCGGCGAAGAGCGAGAACTGGTGGAGTCTCAAGCCCGCCGATTCATCGACCGAGACGTTCGCTTCATCCTCATCGAGGACCAATACGTCGGCCTCATCGATTGGGGATTCCTGGCAAAGGATCAAAAGCTCTCACGCGCTCTTGCGATCAACCGAGTCACCGAAGAAGAGTTCAACGAGGCTGCCGCCAAGTTGGAGAAGATCGACTTCCGAAGCCCCACCTGGGCCGCAGACGCTCTTAAAACGGGCGCTCCGATCCGACTCAAGGCGATCGGCGCGGTCGCTTACTCGCGACTGAACTCCGACGACCCGCGATCGATCCTTCTGTACGACGCCAAGGCCATTTACTCCGCGCTGTTCACCGTTCCCGGTTTCGTCTTCGCTCCGGACGGAAAGTTCTATCCCGCCGAGGAAGCCGCCAAGTGGATCACCCTCGCTTCTAAGCTTGCCGATAAGCTCACGCCGTCCGTTGAATTGGACGACGCTCAGCCGATCGACGTGAAGCAAGAGGACGTTGCCAAGATGGTCGAGAAGATTCTCGGTTCGGAGAAGTCCACCACGGCTATCCGGCTTCTGGAGGAGCACTACGAGATCACCCCGGGCACCAAGACGTTCGTGGACGATCTTGCCAACCTCATGGCCGCTCTTCAGGGCAGCGAGAAGGTGGCGTGGGTCGGTGGCGACCGCTTCCGAAAGACGGGCGACATGCCGGACTACATTTACGAAGTTCCGGAGCCGTTCCAATTCGTCGAATCGGGCGTTAAGAACGAAGAGGGCGAAGATGTCGACGTCGAACTCATCGATGACGGTCTCTCCAGCCAACTTCGAAAGCTCCTTCAGCACCCGCTCGCTTTGGACGTTCTCGATGAGGAGGTTCAACCCGCCCTCAAGAGCCAGCCGGAGACCATTCGGTGCGTGCTCAAGTCGATTCACCGAGAGCTTGGAACCTTCCCGCTGGCGCAAATCCCCACGGGCTGGATCGATCCTTCTCCGACCATCCAAGAGGCCATCTTCGTGGATCCGAACGGTCGAGAACTCCAGGTTTGGATCAACAACGAAGCTCGCCTGATGTACAACCTCATCGACTGGTGGTACGAGCAACCGATCGAGAGCGGCGCGGTCTTCACGCTCACCAAGACTTCCAAGCCGAACGTCTTCGAGTTCGCTTATCTGGATCAGCCGGATCCCGTGGTTTACATCTCTGCCCAGCGCATGGAAGAGCTTCGAAACCTAGGTGCGGCGGCAGAAGGCAAGAGCACGCTCCAACTTCTCATCGAAGTCATGGCTCACTGGCCGAAGGGTGCGGACTACCTTGCGATCCTCGCCGAACTGAACGTTGTTCGACGAGCCTCGCGACGACTGCTCGCTTCGCTTCTCTCCAGCTACCCGTGCTTCTACCAACGATCCGGATCGCCCGTTTGGCACTTCGATGCCAAGAAGGTCGATCAAGGTTTCGACAAGGCGAAGAAGCGCTTCGTCAAGAAGTAAGAATCCCCAAAAGGGAAGGTCAAAAGGCTCGGGAAGAATCCCGAGCCTTTTTTTGTCCCTTCTTTGCGCGGTGGATACCTAGACAGCACCTGTCTAGTCCCGTTGTTAAGGCGGTTCCCTGCTAAAATAGAGGGGATGTCGATTTCGGCGGCGATGAGCGCGGACCTGGTGATTGTTGAGCCGGGGACGACTACACCTCTCGGCGTGGAGATCACCAACCGGGGAACGGAGACCGACCAGGTCGAGATTCAGATTGAAGGACTGGACCCGGAGTGGACAGCCGTACCCGTCCCGGTTCTCAACCTAGACCCCAACGAAACCGGACATGCGAAGGTCTTCTTCAAGCCTGCCCGGGTGAGCGAAAGTCTGGCGGGCAACTACCCCTTCGTCATTCGGTTCCGAAGCCTCGTCACGGGCGAGGAACGCACGGGTCAGGGGGTTCTTCAGGTTCAGCCCTTCCAGAACCTCTCGCTCGAAATTTCTCCAAGAAAAGGCTTTATCTCCGCCGCCAAGCGGATGAACAACTTCACGGTGACGGTGGTGAACCTTGGGAACACCGAACACACCGTTCATCTCAATGCGGGAGACCCCGAAAACGAGTGCTCGTACGACTGGTCTGCAGACAAAGTGCAAGTCGGCGCGGGTCAGCAGCGCGAAGTCGAAGTCACGGTCACCCCAAACCGTCGATCGTCGTTCGGTCAATCGCGTCTGGTCGGTTTCTCGGCGACGGGCCGATCGGTAGAGGTGCCGAGCGCGTCTTGCGGAGGTCAGGGTCAGCTTGAAATCCGTCCGCTTCTCAGCCCCGGATCGCTGGTTGCCGCCATCTCGCTCTTCGTCTTGCTCCTGGTCTTGTGGGTCACGGCTCCCAAGCCTGCGCGGATGGTCAAGCTCATGGCGATCGGGGGCAGCAAAGTGTTCGTCGGGTCACCCGTCACCATCACTTGGGCGGCAGAAAATGCACTTAACGTGAAGGTGGATGCGGGCGCGGAGAGCGTGGGCGATGAACTGGAAACCGAAGGGTCCACCGTGATCACGCCGAAGCTCGCCGGAACCCTCATCGTGACCGCTTATCCCATTCGGAAAGACGGCACGAAGGGCGAAGCCAGAGAACTCGTTCTCACGGTGGAAACCCCGCCCGTGGTGCCCGATCCTTCGATCTCGAAACTCGAAGTCGATCCGAAGGAAGTTCCCCTGGGCTCGCCGTTCACACTTACCTACGCGTTTGGGCCAGAAGTCGTGAAAGCCACGCTCAGCCCGTTCCAAACCGAACTGGACCTGAACACCGATAAGTATCTCGTGCCTGCCCCTTCGAAGGTGGGACTCAACGAGTACGAGGTCATCGCCACCAACAAAGCGGGCAAAGTCGTCCGAAAGCGATTCTCCGTTCAGGTTTTCGAACCCATTCTTGCCAAGATCATCGCCTTCACCGTGGAACCGGAAACGGTGACGGAGGAAGGCACTTCGGTGACGGTGAAGTGGCAGGCAACCTCTGCCGCTCGGGTGGAACTCTCCTACACCGGCTCGAAGACCCAAGAGCTCGCCGCCGAAGGCATGATGGTGGTACCGATCACGGGCAAGACCAACTTCACTCTTAAGGTCTTTGATCAGAACGGTAAGACGGTGACTCAGAGCAAAACCGTGGAGTACAAGCCGGTAGCTCCCAGCATGGACTCAGGCACCGATGCAAGCACTGCGGGAACTACCGGAGACGGCGAAGACCGCCTCCGCGGATCGGGTGACGCCGGTCGCCCCGGATCGCCTAATCGAACCCGATAGGAGAACCCGAGTTGAATAATCCCCTCTGGGCTAGGTTGGTAAGTTGGGAACCCAATGAGCAGGGTCCGGCAGGGGTGGTCCGGTTGATCGAACAGAATGGAGACAACTATCTCTTCTTCGTTCAACTTCTTGGCGCCGAGACCGAGATCTCAGGCGATCCGGCCATCTTGGATTACCTAGAACAGCGATATTCGTCGCCAGAGGTCTGCTTCTCCTGCCGAAACGTTCTGCTTCAAAAGGAACTGGAAGAGCTGGAAGAGCGAGACTAAGGATGTTAAGGGCGGGTACACCCTAAAGGTGAGTTCCAGCCCGTCCAAACCCCGCGCACTTCTCTCTGTGACCGACAAAACCGGCGTCGTCGACTTCGGCAAAGATCTCGTTCGCTTAGGCTTCGAACTCATCTCCACCGGAGGAACCGCGACCGCTCTGCGAGAAGCCGGGCTCCCTGTGCTGGATGTTTCCGAGGTCACCGGCTTCCCAGAAATGCTGGACGGACGCCTCAAGACCCTGCACCCGCTAGTGCACGGAGGAATTCTCGGACGAACGGCCGACCCCGCCCACGTGGCTCAAATGGCAGAAGCCGGCATTGCCCCGATCACCGTGGTAGCCGTCAACCTGTACCGATTCGAACAGAAAATCTCCGGGCCGCACACTCTGGAAGAGGCGATCGAATCGATCGATATCGGAGGTCCGACCATGGTGCGAGCCGCCGCCAAGAACCATGAATCGGTCGCCATCGTCGTCGATCCAAACGATTACGGTCGGGTGGTCGAAGCCCTGGAGAACGGAAACATCGCCTCGTTGCGCCTTCCCCTCGCGGCGAAGGCCTACCGACACACCGCCTATTACGATTCCGTCATCTCTCGCTATCTCACCGAAAAAGCGGGTGAAGACCTCCTCGCCGCCGAGACGTTCTCCCTTGGATTGCGACGCATTCAAGGATTCCGATACGGCGAGAACCCCCACCAACCGGGATCCTTGTACGTAGACCCTCTCGCCGGTCAAGGGCTCCCGCAAGGCAAGTTGCTGTGGGGCAAAGAGCTTAGCTACAACAACGTGAACGACTCCGATGGGGCCTGGGAACTGGTAGGCGATCTCCCTGCCGGAGGCTGCGCCATCATAAAGCACGGCAACCCCTGCGGAGCCGCCGTCTCTGGCGATCTCGGCGAGGCATACCGCCAAGCTCGCGCCTCCGACCCGGTATCCGCCTTCGGCGGAATCGCCGCTTTCAACAAGCCGGTCGATGTCGCCGCTGCCACCGCGATGACGGAAAAGGGCAATTACCTCGAGGTCGTTATCGCTCCCGCCTTCTCCGAAGAAGCCCTCGCCATCTTCCGAGACCGATCGGGATGGGGACAAGACGTCCGCCTCATCGAAGCCGCTCTCCCCACCGAAGACCGCATCCCGCTGGTGAAGGGTCTGCGCGGAGGCGCAATCATCCAAATGTCGGATGAGGAACCAGACTCCCAATGGAAGGTGGTCACCGAGACTGCCCCATCGGAAGATCTCATGGAAGCGCTCCGGCTTCAGTGGAAGATCGTGAAGCACGTGAAGTCCAACGCGATCGTCGTGGGGACTTCCACACGACTGTTAGGGGTCGGCGCCGGACAGATGAACCGCGTTCAATCGGTTCGGCTTGCCGTTGAGCAAGCGGGCGATGCAGTGAAAGGCGCGGTCCTTGCCAGCGATGCATTCTTCCCCTTCCCAGACTCCATCGATACCGCTCACCAGGCGGGAATCGTTGCGATCGTTCAGCCCGGCGGCAGCAAGAAAGATGCGGATGTCATCGCCCGCGCAAACGAGCTTGGAATTGCGATGGTCTTCACCGGATATCGCCACTTCCGACACTAAAAACGAACCTCGGTTCGTGCCCTGCTTGGCTTCGAGAAACCTCGAAACCAAGCAGGTAATCTCTCCGGCATGAGTTCGGATTCCACGTTCTTTGCCCACGAGACCGCGATTGTCGATGCCGGGGCGAAGATCGGCGAGGGCACCAAGATTTGGCATTGGTCGCACATCTCGGCAAGCGCTGAAATCGGCACCAAGTGCGTCTTTGGTCAAAACGTATTTGTTGCCAACAACGTCAAGATCGGCAACTTCTGTAAGGTCCAAAACAACGTTTCGCTTTATGAAGGCGTGGAACTGGAAGACTACGTTTTTTGCGGCCCAAGCATGGTTTTCACCAACGTGCTCACCCCGCGCTGCGAATACCCTCGCAACACTAGCTCCGACTATCACAAGACGCTCATCAAGCGCGGAGCGAGCATTGGCGCGAACGCCACGATCGTCTGTGGGATCACGCTTCACGAGTGCGCGTTCGTGGCAGCAGGCGCGGTGGTTACGAAAGACGTTCCCCCTTACGCCATGGTGGCGGGCGTTCCGGCAAGGATCATCGGCTGGATCAGCGCTTACGGCGATCGCCTGGACTTCGACGGGGTCGGGTCAGAAGTCGAGGACTCGGTGGGCGGCAAGTACAAGCTCGTCGCTGAAGACCGCGTCGAGCGATTGGCATAACCAGACTGGAAAGCAAGAACTCCCCCATGCATATTCTGCACATCATGCCCAATGCCGCGACTCCCACTGAGACGCGGCTTTATAAGGAGATTCGCAGCAGTCTCCGGGCGGGTGTCGCCACCAAATGCACCATTGTCGCGCTCGATTTTGACGGCAGCCTCCCGGCAAGAGAAACCACCAAAGACGGGGTCGAAATTGTTCGTGTGAAGCGACCGTTGGAGAAGATGCCTCGTGGCGGGGTCTTTGCCATGCTCCGACTCATCGGGACCTTCCAGGTGCAGGGGAAAGCCGCCGCAGCACTAAAGCCGGACATCATCCACGCGCATAGTCTTTTCGGCTTTGCTTCGGGCGTCATCGCCAAGCGTTTGACCAAGGCGCCGCTGCTCTACGATTGCCATGAACTGGAAACGGAGACTCTGGCTTCCAAGGGGCGAATCAAGCAGTTCAAAAAGTGGCTGGAGCGTTCGAGAATCGCTCAAGCAGACGAGATTTTTGTGGTCTCGCCTTCCATCGCCGATTGGTACCGAAACGCCTATGGTCGGATGCCTAAACTCGTTCGGGCCTATCCCGACCGGACCTGGCAGACCGTTCAAGACCGGTCGGACAGGTTCCGAGAGCAATTCAATATCCCCAAGGATCATCTGGTCTTCCTGTATCAAGGGGCCCTGTTCAACGGACGAATGATTCCGGAGATGCTCGAGGCTTTTCGGCAAGTTGAGCCCGATCGTCATTTGGTGCTCATGGGCTACGGAGAACTGGAAGACTTGGTCAAAGAAGCCGCCAAAAACGCTCCCAACATCCATTTCAAAGAAGCCGTCCCCAGCAACGAGGTTTTGTCTTGGACGCAATCCGCCGACGTGGGAGTGACGGGCGTTGAAGACAAGTGCTTGAGCTATCGATACTGCTTGCCGAACAAGCTTTGCGAATACGCCGCCACGGGCCTGGCGATTCTGACCACCGACCTGGTGGAGATGCGTCGCTTTGTTGAGGAGCGCAACTGCGGTTGGGTGATGCCCAATGACCCAACCGCCATCGCTTCGATCGTGAACAACCTCACCTGGGCCGAGGTCGAAGAGAAGAAGCGCTCGTCCTTAGAACGAGCGCACGAGATCGACTGGAAGGTCGAGGAACCTGTTCTTCTCGACGCTTACCGGGCTCTTGTGGGCAAGCGGGCCTAAGCGCCGCAAGCGGCAAGCACTCGAATCACTTCAACACCGCTTTGACCGTCGCTGATCGGCGTGGTTCCATTGGCGATGCTGTCGCAGAAGTGCTGCAGTTCCAGCGTGAGAGGTTGACCAGACGCTTCGAAGATCACTTCTTCGCCTTCGTCAACGTTGTTGAGAGCGCTGTCGATCCGCTTCTTCACGTGCACCACTTGCTTGGTGGACTCGTTGAAGACGATCATCCCGTTCTCGCCTATAAGAGTCATCTTGCGCTGCAAATGCGGCCAAAGCCAGGAGCTGTGAATGGTCGCCTTGACGCCCCCTTCAAAGCTCAGGTGCAAGTAGGTGTCGTCCTCAACACCGGGGGTAATCACCGACTGTCCGAAGAATTGAGAACTCACCGGGTTGCTGCCGATCAGGTACATCGCCACGGCAACATCGTGAACGCCAAGGCTCCAAAGAGCATTCTCCTTGTCGCGCGCTTTGCCAAGATTCAACCTCTCCTGGTGAAGCCCAACGAGTTTGCCGATGAGACCTTCTTCCAGCTTCTCTTTGATGAACTGAATGGCAGGTTGATAGATCAGGAGGTGCCCCACCATCAATGGAACGTTCTTGGCGTTCGCCAATGCCACCAAGGCTTCCCCTTCGGCTACATCCAGCGTCAGAGGCTTCTCGACGAAACAGGGAATCCCCGCTTCCAAAACTTGTTTCGCCACCGGAAAGTGGACGTGCGCCGGAGTCGCGATCACGATTCCGTCCGGTCGCGTCTCGATCAGTGCCTGCGGATCGGTGAAGCCCGGAACGCCGTACGTTTCAGCCGCCTTTGCCACCGCCTCTGCGTTGAGATCGGCGACTCCCGAGAGCAAGCCCATCTCACTCAAGGTTCGAACGTGGTTTTGCCCGAACCGACCGACTCCAACAACTGCGATCTTCATAGGAGCGTAACTTTCTTGCGCAGCTCGTCGGAGAGGTTGCGAGTTGCGTTTCGGGTGTCTAGAACCGCCGGGAGCTTAGCCGCAACGTTGGCGTAGTCAACGGTCGAGTGATCGGTCAAGATGATCGCCAGGTCGTAGTTCGCAAGGGTTTCCTCGGTCAGAGCAACCCCCTTCTTCGCGTAGCCGTGATCGTTGAACTCATCCACAAACGGATCGTGATAATCCAAGACCGCTCCGTTCTCTTCCAACAGCTTCATGCAGGTGATGGAGGGGCTTTCGCGCCAATCGTCGATGTCCTTCTTGTAGGAAGCGCCGAGTGCCAGGATTCGGGTTCCTCGCAGCGACTTTCCGTGATCGTTGAGCACGCGCATCGTCTTTTCGATCACAAACTCGGGCATCCGGCGATTGATCTCACCCGCGAGGGCAATGAACCGGGTGCAGAAGTTGTACTCACGCGCTTTCCACTCGAGGTAGTGCGGATCGAGCGGAATACAGTGACCGCCTACGCCGGGACCGGGCATAAACCGCATGATGCCGAACGGCTTGGTATTGGCCGCCTCCAGCACTTCCCAAACGTCCAAGTTCATGCGATCGCAGAGAAGCAAGAGCTCGTTTACCAGAGCGATGTTGACCGCTCGGAAGGTGTTCTCAAACACTTTCACCATCTCCGCCGCCTTGGCGCTGCTCACAGGAACCACGCTCAGAAGCGTGGCGCTGTAGAAGGCCACTCCGACTTCCAGACTGTTCGGCCCGTAACCGCCGACAACCTTGTTGGTGTTCTTGGTGGTGTACCGCTTGTTGCCAGGATCGACGCGTTCCGGCGAGTGGGTGAGGAAGAAGTCCTCGTCCACTTTAAGACCACTCTTTTCCAAGATCGGAAGCATCACTTCTTCCGTGGTGCCGGGGAACGTGGTGGATTCGAGCGAGACCAGCTGACCTTTGCGCAAGTGAGGCGCAATCGCGTGCGTGACGGCGACGATGTACTGTAGGTCCGGAGCGAGATTCTTATCGAGGGGGGTGGGAACCGCGATGACGATGGCGTCACATTCGCCTATTCGCTCGAAGCCGGTGACGGCCTCGATGAGGCCCTTGTCCACCACGTCTTTGAGCTCTTCGTCGATGACGTCGCTGATGTAGTTTTCGCCCCGATTCACCATGCCACAGCGGTAATCGCTGCGATCGATGCCGATGACTTTGAAGCCTGCCTTCGCCTTCTCTACGGCAAAGGGAAGACCCACGTAGCCGAGTCCCACCACCGCAACCACGGCTTCGCGAGACTTGATTCTTTCAATGAGTTGTTCTTTCATAGCCATCAAACACCACCCTCGGCAAAATACGAGGCAAAGTATACAGTCCTTGGTTCAGCGTCCTTCCCGAATCAACGGTTCGTTTGAACGAGTCTGGCGTAAGCGTTCACCAAGGTTTCGCGTTCCTTCAACCAGCTAAATTCGGCTTTTGCTGCGGGAACTCTCATGCGCTTCTCTTCAACATCGGTCCGTGTGATCGCGGCAAGCTGTTGCTGCAAGGCATTCGGTGCATCGGAAAGCACCCATCCGCAACCGAGCTTCTGTACCAGCCCTGCCATTTCTGGTCGATTAGGCACGATCACCGGAGCCCCGGCAAAGAGTGGTTGGAAGAACTTGTTCGGCAGAGCGAATCGGTGGCTCAACCCCCCTCCACCAACGCCGACAATCCCAACGTCGATGCCTTCGAGTCGGCTCACCACTTCGTTTGGGGCGACCGCCGAGAGGAAGTGGATGTTCGTGTGCTTCCGAGCCGCCTCCTGAACCACGCCCTCCATCGATCCCATGCCGAGGAACAGCACGTGCTTGTCTTGGGGAGCCGTTTCGAAGGACTCTAGGATTTCTTGGATCTGGCGACCCGTTTCCAGCAGCCCTACGTACGCGAACAGCAATCCCGCTTCCGGGACGTTCAAGAGCGACTTTACTGATTCTGGGAATCGACCCAACAGGCTTTGATCGGCGTCAGGAACCGCTCGGACAACCGCAGGACGCGGCATCGAGTACGTGTCTCGGTACCAGTCGGCGATCCCATCGGCAACAACCACCGCCCCGTCCATGCTTGAGATGAACTTCCGCTCCAGAAACTTATACAGAGCCTTCTTCTTGCTCCCGAGTCCTTCCGTTTCGGTTTCAAGCTCGTGAATGTCGTAAATCAGCTTGGCGCCCGTTCGCTTCTTAACCTCAACGCCCGTTGCCAAATAAGCCAGCGTTCGAATCGCGATCACCGATGGGTTCAGATCGACGCATCGTTGAATGAGCCGCTTGGAGTGCGCACGGGTCCAAAGAGCTTTCTGCACGAACCCCGCTTGGCGATCAACGGAACGGTGAAAGTGCTGAACGAGAAAACCGCCGGGGTGGCGAACCGGTGTGGCGTCTTCATGCGTTTCCGATGCCCCCAGGAAGATCACTTCGTCGAATAGTTGCGACTCGTGCAGGGCGGTGCAAGTGCGAATAATCCGCGATGCCTGTTCGATATCACTCGGATACAGCTGGACGCAGGTGCCCTTCTTCACCTCAGCCATCGTAATCCCCGCAGGTGTTGGAATCAATCACGCGGCAAGGATTTCCTAGCTCTTCTTGCCTTTCATGGCCAGCCGGAGCGACTTGTAGGCGTTCAGCAATCGATACTTCGCGATCGGATACTCCTCGTGTGTCTTCAACGGAAGGACCATGAGCGCTTCGAACTCGTCTCGCGAGATTTGGAGCTTGCGAGCCATGTAGTCCTTGTCCGCATCGATCTCTTCTAGCGGCAGCGTTCCGGTCTTGAACTCGTGCAGGGCGGAGTCTCGAGTCATCTCGCCGCTTACGACCAGACTCGAAAGGTGAGCCAGTCGCTTATCGAATCCCCAACGAACCGGGAGGTAGTAAGACTGGAAGAACTTGGTGAACCGAGATTCGTAGTGCTTGCCACCGTAGTAGCGCCAGTCGAACTCTTTGGTCAGCGTTTCCATCGCCTGCGACTTGTTGTAAGCGATGTAGTTAAGCGGTCGAGCCACCTTCATACCCAGAAGCATTTGGTTCACCACCACGTGCTCCATGTAGCCCATGGTCGGAAAATGCTTGAGCGGCTTGGTGCCGAACTGCTTGTGAATCGCCCGCAGGTGGGTGATGTCCAAGTTATCGTGGCCCCAGCTGTTGGGAAGAATGCTCTCGGTGGCGAGGTTGCTCCCAGAGAGCGACCACTTCACTTTGTGCTTTCGGGCGTAGCCGTAGAACACCGCCGCAATGGCGTGATCTTGGGGAATGTCTTGGTTCGGAACGCCGGACTTAAAGAAGGCGTGCTGCAAGTCCCGCATCTCTTCCCAGTCCACCACGTGAGTGATGAAATCGAAACCGCACTTGCTGACGATGTTCTCGATATTCTTGACCGCTAGTTCCGAGTTCCAGCCCGTGTCGCAGTGGATAACGAGCGTGCGCAGACCGGCTTCTCGGGCAAGGTACGCCACGTAGCTGCTGTCCACGCCCCCGGAAAGGCCCATGATGATGTCGTAGTCTCGGCCCTTGCCGTCCGCTCGAATCTGCTCGAGCATCTTCTCGTACTTGGCAGGATCCCCCTCTGGGCTCCACGACTGCTTGAATTCGTCTACCTTCTGGCAGTGACTGCAAACGCCTTGCTCATCAAATTTGATCCAAGGGTCGGTGGTATCCATGATGCAGCGCGTACAACGCTGATAACCATCTTCTCCCTCGCTAATGATGTGGGGATACCGACGCCCAGACGATAAACTACTCATAATGCAGGTGGCGCAAAATCGCACCGAACTCCGGTGAGAATACCAGACCCGAACTGGGGGTCCAAGTACCGCCTTTTCGTGTTCAATAGATTCAATCCGAAGGTTTTCAAGCTTCTTCCAGACAGGCGATTCCCGCCGCTAGTACCCTCTCAGCAGACGCTTCGCCATGGACTTGAGCTGAGGCGCGCCCTCGAAGAACCATGCGCTCGTCGGATAGTCGGTGTGCGGTCTTGGCGGTGAGCTCATGATGTTCTCAAACTCCGCCAAGCTCAATCGCAGCTTCCGGATCACGTAATCCTTATCGCCTTCAACGTCCCCGTCGGCGTACGGATCTCGCTCAAGCTCGGCGAGCGCCTCTTCTCGGGTGATGTCCCCGGCAACCACAAGAGTCGATAGATGGACCAGCCGCTTATCCACGCCGAACTTTCTCGGCATGATGTATCCCTGATAGAAGCGGGTCCAGATGGACTCAAAGTGCTTTCCTCCGTAGGGCCGCCAACCTAGCTCGTCGGTGAGAATCTGCTGGGCTTCGATCTTGTTGTAGTCGATGTAGTTAAGAACTGAAAAGTAGCGAATTCCGAACAAGAAACGATTCGCAAGAAAGTCGGTTAGCGAGATGGTGGGATACGTTTTGAGCGTCCGCGAACCAAACTGCTTATGCACTGCCTTAAGGTGCTTAAGGTCGAGGTTGTACCAACCCCAAGACTTAGGATAAATGCCTTCCCCGCGAATATTCCCGCCCGTGATGATGTACTTCACCCGGTTCTGCCGAGCCACATTAGCAAGCAGCGCATTGATTGCGTGGTCGGTAGCAATCTCAATATTCGGAACCGATGCTCGGATAAAGGAAAGCTGCAGATCGCGGAACTCATCCCAATCGACGACATGGGTTTGAAAGTCGATCTTGAGCTTGTCGAGAATACGGTGAATGTTGTCGACCGCAAGTTCACTGTTCCAACCGTTATCCAGGTGAACCGCTAATGGTCGCAGGCCTAACCGGACCACTTCTCGGGCAACAAACGAGCTATCAACCCCGCCGCTAAGACCAATGATGCAATCGTATGGCTTCCCTTTACCTGCTTCCTTGATCACATTAAGCATGCGATCAAGAGGTTCGGTAGACGAACCATGAAAGGTTTCTTTCTCTAAGCGATTCAGGAACTCTTTACAGTACTGACAAATCCCTTCTTCATCGAAATGAATGAGCGGATCCGAGGTGTCCATGACACAACGGGAGCATCTTTGGTATGAAGTTGTATGCGCGCCTATGGGCTCGCTCTTCTCGTTGAGTGTTCGCAATGATCGCCTTCGGCGAGAGTAACCTTCTACGCAAGTACACGATCGGTCTTTTTACTAAAACTCTTCCACTCGTTAACGACTAAGCATCGGAAGGAGTGGGCGTACTTGATCTCGCCGGACAGAAGTATGACAGTTTGCAAAAATCGGGAACCTGCAATATCCCCAAGATTTGCAATCTTTAACAATTGAACAAGTTTAACATTAGCAAATTGGTCGTCTTGTCCCAACTTTGTGTAACGAACCGAGGATCGAAGGGGTTCTTAGGCAAAAGCCTTTTTCAATTCCGCTCGACCAGGATAGGTGATCAGAACCGCCCGGTGCTTCCCAAAGAAGACAAAGAAGCTGCCCGCCGCCACGGCAGAGGCGCCCGCTTTCTTGGCCTCCACAAAGTGCTCAACGGCACCGGCTCCACCCAGGGCGACCACCGGAACGCTCACCGCTTCCGAGGCGATCTTGATGAGATCCAGATCGTAGCCTTTCATCTGACCATCGCGATCAATCGAGTTGATCACGATCTCACCCACTCCGGCGTCTTCCATCTTCTTGAGGTGATCCACCAGCGCAACAGACTGGGCGATGTTGCCCGACGATGAGAACAAACGATAGCCGCGCAGCAGTTGCTTTCGAACGTCGACGGACGCAAGCACGCTTTGGCTGCCGAAAATCCTTGCCGCCTCGGTAACCAGCGTGGGATTCGTGTAGCAAACAGAGTTGAGGCAAACCTTTTCCACGCCCCCTTTAAAGAGAGTTTCGATCTCTTCGAGGGTCGTAATGCCGCCTCCGTAACCAAGCGGCATGAACGCCTCTGAGGCGATCTCGCGAATGAAGGTGTGTCGAGGACCCCGCTTCTCCGGGCTCGCCTCGATGTCCAGAATCATAATCTCGTCGACTTCTTTCTCGTTGAAGATGCGCACCGCGTTAACGGCATCGCCGACGTACTTCCCTTCTTTGAAGCCAACCGTCTTCGTCAGTCCATGGCCCTTAACCAGCAGAACCGGAATGACGCGGGGAAGTCGCTTTGCTCTAGGACCCGAAGACATTTTGGAGGTACCTCATTCCCATCTTGTGGCTCTTTTCCGGGTGAAACTGAGCGCCCATCACGTTGCCTTGCTCCATGGCGCACACAAAGTCCATCCCATACCAACTTCGACCTGCAACTACCTGGGGATCGGCTGGAGCGGCGTAGTACGCATGGACAAAGTAGAACCGACACTCGTCTTCCCAGTTTTGGAACATCTTGGTGTTCGGCTGAACCTCAACATCGGTCCATCCCATATGGGGAATCTTGAGTCGAACCCCTTCCTCTTCCAAATCGGCGGGAAATTTATGAACGCGACCCTTGATCCAACCTAGTCCGGGTTCGTTGCCTTCGTCACTCCCCTCTAGCAGCAACTGCATGCCGAGACAGATACCAAGGAGGGTGGCGCCATTGTCGAAGACGGCCTTGTTCATGGCTTCCTCCAGCCCTCGACTGCGCAACTCGGTCATGCCTCGATCAAAGTGTCCGACTCCCGGAAGGAGCAACTTTTCGCAATCGAGAATCTCCTCGGGTGTCGTCACCAGTCGGCAAGGGAGGCCGACCTTCTTGAACATATTGAGGATCGATCCAATGTTGCCCAGACCGTATTCAATGACTCCGATCATCGTTGATCACCCGCACTCCGTTTCGACGGCTTTGAGAAGAAGAGAATCGCAAGAGAACTGAACACCAGCGTCACCAATCCGTAAATGCCGGCGGTTCTCGTGGGCCGATAGTTCGACGGAAGAACGTCTAGAGAAGGTTCGTCTAAGACACTCCATCGTGACGGGTCAGACAGGGCTTCCGCTTTGGCGGTTTCGTATTGAATTCGAATTTGCCGACCCACCTCGGTGAGAGTGCCAACTTCGTCCGAAAGGCGACTCAACTCGGCGGCTTCGGTCGGGGCGGTATCAGCCAAGGGGCGTAGGTAATCGACTTGCCACTGCAGCAAAAGCACCGTCGCCTCGAGCTCGCCTACCTCTGGAACCACGCCTGAGTTCACGCTAGAGATGTACTTCTTCACCTCGTTACGAAGCGTTTGGGTCAGCGCTTTGATCTCTTGTTGCACCCGAACGATCTCTGGAGCCTCTGGGCCCAAGCTTGCGCTCAGCAAATCCAGTTCATGCTGCTTTCCGGTGAGTTGCAGCCGCCACTCGGCGATTTGCGGAACGCCAACGGGAAAGTCCAAGGTGGCTTCCGCGCTCATCTTGGCTCGCTTCCGAGCATCGGCAAGCTGAGATCGAGCCGCACCGAGTTCGTACTCTTTCTGCCGGAGCTGACGCTTAATGGTTTGAGCGGCAAGGAGGTAGTTCACGCCCTCGCGCGTCGGCTCGCCGGCGACCATGCTCTTCATCCCCTTTTGGTAGACGATGAGTCGCTCCTGAGCCCGCTTTTGCTCGACCCGATTGTCCTTAATCGCTTGCAAAAGCGAGTTCATCTTGCGCCGCCGGTTCGAGAAGACGATCCGCTCGTCGAGTTCGCTGAGCGCCTGAATGGAAGCCTGGATCACCTCGAGCGCCTTCTTATTCGGCTGGTAGCTCATGGTGATGATCAGTTGGTTTGCCGGGACATCGGTTTGGATCACCAACCAGTCGCGAAGATCCTTTCGGGAGATGCCCGTTCGTTTGACAATGAGATCCTCGGCGGATCGGCTCTTGAGGACGCCCGAAACCAGTTCCACCGGATTGGGCCCTGCCGCGGCAAATGCTGCCAGCGGGTTGTTCTGACGCTGTTCGATGTTGAACACCAACGCCGCGCGCGCCTCGTAAGATTTCGGCCCGAGATAGACCGAAAGGAAACCGCCGACCGCTCCTAGAACCGATAGCCCAAGGATCAAAAACTTCCTTCTCTTCAACGGCTCGAAAGCGTCGGTGCGAAGGTGGCTTTCAGGCGTCGACATAAGGCTCCGATATCGGCACAAACGCAGGCTCGGTTCCCGGTACATTCACCGAATCTTCCTGCGCCTTGAGAGCATATCCCCAAACCGAGACAAGGGGCAATATTAGGCTGTCGTAGTACGTGTTTCCGCTAACGAGCAGAAAGATCGTAACAACAAGTGCGAACGCCGCCGCATAAGGCGAGGCTTTCCAGCTTTTGATTGAAAACCACGCGGAGCGCACCACCAAAACCGCGATGAGGAGTCCGGAAAGAATTCCGCCATACAGCCACCCGGAAACAATCGGATTGTGCGGCCAGCCTTCCACCCCCACCTCGGGCGAGATCTTTCGCGTGTAATCGAATCCTTCTCCCAACCAGAACGTTCGCGCCGGTCCGTTCCAAAGGATTTCCAGCCCCTTTGAGCCAACCTCACCGCGCGAGTTTGCCAACGTCTCTTGGAAAGCAAAAAGGCTGTTCAATCGAATGGTCACGTTGCGAAGCACCGGATTGCCGACTTTGTTGGGGTCCAAACCCGCGCTGGCGATCAGGCCCACCACCGCCATCACCACCGCCACCGATACGGAGACGAGAATGGTGTAGTCGATCCAGGTTCTTTCTTGGCGTGGCTTCCGCACGATGCCCACCAACTGCCAGATCATCCAAGCGGCAAGAGAAAGCCCGAACACGATGATGAATCGGCGCGAACCGGAGAGGAGAGGCAGCGGAATAATGACGAACCCAACCACCCTCGCCGCGATATCGTAGGGTTTCGGGAATCGCTGAGACAGGTGCAACCAGCCCAGACCGCCCAAAAAGACGATCATCGCAAAGATGTTGTAGTCCGGCACGATGCTGATTCCGGGTGCGATGATCCGACCATCGGGGCTTTTGCTCAGCGCCAACGAGCCGCTTAGCTCCGCCTGAACTTTCAGCAGCCCCATGATCACCGCCGGGATCGACACGATCGCCATGACCCCGGCAGAGGCATCGATCACATCCTTGAGGCGCCCGATGGCGATCAGGTGGGAAACGGCCGCCAGCATCAGCAGCACGATCGGCGCGAAGAGAAAAGCGGTCTCCCCCGTGGTGACCTTGTAGTTTGAGATCGAACCCGCGTAAGCGATGAAGAGGAACGCTCCGATGTGAAGGAGAAACGCCTCCTTCATCGGGGTGAACAAAACCTTCGTTCGGGCGAACACGCTCAGCCACAGCGCCCCGCCGAGCAAGCCCGCTACGAGCAGGGTCGGCAACGGGAGCAACGGCACGCCGGAGAGGGGTCCTGCGGATCGAGCGACAATGAGGGCGAACGCAAGGATGAGCAGATTTGCGGGCCAATCACGCCGTTCCGTCATTCACTTCCTCCGAGACCTGGTGGGAGGGCTCTGCCTTGGCGATCTTCCAACCCATCTGCACCAATAAGACGTACAAGAGGCTGTAAGCGATCGCCCAGCCGAGAAGAGCCCCCTGGAAGCCTCCCACTTTGGCGCCTGCCCACAGTCCAAAGAAAGTGAGACCCAGCGTGACGACGCCCCACGCTAAATCGATGGTTGTCTTCCGCGTGAAGTAGAAGACCTGGCTCACCGGCGATCCGACAAAGGCGAACAACGCGTACAGCGAGACAATGGGACCTAGTCGCCCCGCCTCTGCCCACTTGGCTCCGAAGAGGAGGGGCACCAGAAAGGGCATGGCGACAGCAAGGAATCCGTACACGACCACGCCCTGGGTGGCGAGTTTGCGAACCGCCTCTTTCAACACGGGTCGACAGTCGCCCTCTTCACGAAAGGCGCGTGAACCCTCGCTCATCAGGCGAGCCGACTCCGGCTTGCCGAGCACGCTCATCGGAATCCGAACCAGCTGAATGGCGCGCGCGTAGTGCCCAACCGCGGCCTCACCAAACTGCGGAGTCAATACGACGATCGGAAGTTCCCGTCGAAGGCCGTCTAGCCACGCCGAGGGGAGGCCGTCTCGCGGAAACTGGCGATACTCTTTCAGCAAACTCCAAGCTTCGCTCGGCCGGAGAGGCGAAAACACGCCGCCTCGGAAAGTCTCGTTGAGACTTAGCAGAACAAAGAGCTGCGCCAAACATCCACCGAGTTCCGAGATCACCAGCGGGTTAAAGAAGCCGCGCTGAGGAATCAACAAGAACTTGAGGGCAACACTGGTAACCGTTTGTGCCGCCAGAGAATAGGCGTACTGTCGATACGCGCCTTTCCGGACCCAGCTCTGGACACCCGCCAAGTTCACGGCGGTGATAAGAAGGTAGAGCGGCACCAAGTACAGGTAGTTACCGATCTCCTTCCCGAGCATCTGGATGACCTGGACTCGAAACAAGAGGAAAACAACCCCTTGAATCACGGAGACGATTACTGCCAGCGACACACAGAGACGCAACAGGGCGGAGGCCTCTTCATCGCTTTTGGGAACAAGAATCGCCGTCTCTAGGCGGAACATCGCCGCGGGAAGGATCAACGAAGCGAGGCTGACCCAGACCGAGAGGACGCCGAACATCTCTGGCGGATAGATCCGCGAGAGGATCATTTGCGAGACGAAATTGATGACTAGGCCAACCGCCGCAACCAGAGACAGAATCTCCGGACCCTCTGACTGAAACATAGATGTCGCCTTTCGAACGATGTTCTTAAGGCGACTCTTCATATGCTAGCGGGCGGATTCGTTGGTCCGACTCGAGCGCAACTCGAACTTAGGCGAGGACCTCGCGCAGGGCGTCCACAACGCGCAGCTGAGTGGCTTGGTCCATTTGTGGCCAAATCGGCAGGCTCATCACCTGCTTGCTCAACACCTCATTGACTTCGTAGGTGGGGTACTGCCCGGCGTAGACCGGAAGGCGATCTTGCGGAATGGGATAGTAGACCATGCACTGAACCCCGCGTTCTTGCATCTTGGCAACCACTTCGTCTCTATCCTTGCCCGTTACTCGCACCGTGTACTGGTGGAACACGTGGCCAGGAGTGACGTCTGGCGCGATCACGCCGGGGACGTCTGCCAACAGTTCCTTGTAAGCCGTCGCAATGGCTCGGCGAGCTTGGTTGTAACCTGCGACCAACGGCAGTTTCAGGCGAAGGATCGCCGCCTGAACGCTATCCAGTCGAGAGTTGTAGCCCAGGATCTCGTTGTGATACTTCTTGATGGAGCCGTGCGCGCGAAGCTTTCGGCACATCTCTGCAATCGCGTCGTCGTTGGTCGTAATGAGACCACCGTCGCCGTAGCATCCAAGGTTCTTGGTCGGGAAGAAGCTGTAAGCGCCCACCAGTCCGATGGTGCCCGTCATCTTGCCCATGTGAGCCGAGGAGGCACAGGAAGGAAGCGCGCAACCCGCGCAGCCTTCGTACCGTGCACCAAAGCTTTGCGCGCAGTCCTCGATCACCTTCAGGTTGTGTTTCTCCGCGATCGCCATGATCTTGTTCATCGCGCACGGGCGACCGAACAAGTGGACCGGCATGATGGCCTTCGTCTTGGCGGTGATCGCCGCTTCAATCTTCTCGGGATCGATGTTCATCGAATCCAGCTCGACGTCGACGAAGACGGGCTTGGCGCCTACATTGCTGATCGACTCGGCGCTGGCAAAGAACGAGAACGGCGAGGTGATGACTTCATCGCCTTCCCCGATGCCGGCGGCTCGGAGTCCGATCACCAACGCATCGGTGCCGGAGTTCACGCCAATGGCGTGCTTGGTGCCCAGCCAAGCGGCGACTTCCGACTCAAAGTTCTTGACCTCGGGGCCAATGATGAACTGGCCGCTGAAGATCACTTCCTTCAGCTTCTCGCTTAACGCGGGCCAAAGTGCTTCGACTTCGGGCGTGAGGTCGAGGATTGGAATCTGCGACGAGACATTTGCGCTCACTGGTACTGCACCTCAAAAAAACGATGATTATCGCTAGGTATGCATCATACTTGATCCCGAAGGGGGTTCCCGGTGTATCGAGCGTGGGGTAAGCGGGTTCTAGACTTTGTGGCAGCCGGTCTAGCCATTGTCTTCTTTTTCCCTCTGATGTTGGTGGTTTCGGCGCTCTCTTACGCCTACCTCGGACCACCTGCGATCTTCCGGCAAAAACGCCCCGGTCTCAACGGCAAAGTCTTTGAACTGGTCAAGTTCCGCACCATGCGGAACGACAAAGACGAACAAGGTCGGTTGCTGCCCGACGAAGTGCGATTGACCAAGTACGGGCGCATTTTGCGGTCGCTCAGCCTGGATGAACTGCCCCAACTAATCAACGTCTTGAAAGGCGAAATGAGTTTGGTCGGCCCTCGACCACTGTTGGTTCAGTACCTTGATCGATACACCCCGGAACAAGCCCGGCGCCATGAAGTGCGCCCCGGAATCACCGGGTGGGCGCAAGTGAACGGTCGCAATGCCGTTTCCTGGGACGAACGCTTTACGATGGACGTTTGGTACGTGGAGAATCTCTCGTTCGCCCTCGATGTTCGAATCGTCTTGATGACATTGGCTAAGGTCTTTAAACGATCGGGGGTGAGCGCCGAAGGACACGTCACCATGCCCGAATTCATGGGGTCTGAAATCAAGCCCGTGGAGGAATCGCGATGACCATTCTTGGGGCGGGCGGACACGCCAAAGTCGTGATCGCAACTCTGCGCGCACTGGGAGTCCACGAGGTCCGGATTCTGGACGAGAACCCGAACATGTGGGGGCAATCAATCCTGGGAATTCCCGTCACGGGCGGATTCGATCTTCTCAAACCGGGAGACATCGCTCACCTGGCGATCGGCTCCAACGCCGCGAGGCAATCGCTTCACCATCGGTTTGCCGGCGTGGAATGGGAAACCATCATCCACCCCACGGCGTGTGTTTGTCCCACGGCGGTTATTGGTCAAGGAACGTTCGTGTCGGCTGGGGCGATGGTGCAGGTGGAAGTCCAGATCGGAGATCACGTGATCGTGAACACAGGTGCGACCATCGACCACGAGTCGGTTATCGGCGACTTCGCCCAAATCGCTCCCGGGGCCCATCTCGGGGGAAGAGTGCAAGTCCATCCCCGTGCCTTTGTCGGGATTGGCGCTTCGGTTCACCAAGGGGCGATCCTGGAAGCCGACTCCACTCTAGGTGGGGGAGCGTTTCTGAAAGGTTGCCTTCCTGAAGGGGAAACCTGGGTGGGCGTTCCCGCAAAACGACTGGTACCCTCCACAAAAGGATGAGCACTCCCGTGGAACTTGCCCCATGGCCCGTATTTGATGAAGAGCAGATCGCCGCGGCGACCGCGGTGCTTCAATCTGGCAAGGTTAACTACTGGACGGGCGGCGAAGGGCGAGCCTTCGAAAAGGAGTTTGCCGATTGGTGCGGAGCCAAGCACGGCATTGCCGTGAGCAACGGAACCGTGAGCCTCGAACTCATCCTGAGAGGTCTTCGGCTCAAGCCGGGCGACGAAGTCATCACCACTCCCCGAACCTTCGTCGCTTCCTCCAGCGCGTTCGTGCTCCACGGGGTGAAACCCATCTTTGCCGACATCGATCGCGACAGCGGGAACATCACCCCGCAATCCGTGGAGCCGCTCATCGGTCCCAACACCCGCGCCATTGTTCCGGTGCACCTTGGAGGCTGGCCGTGCGACATGGAGGGTTTCCGATCTCTCGCAGACCATCATCGGCTGGCGATTATCGAGGACTGCGCTCAAGCGCATGGCGCAAAAATCGGTGAGAAGCACGTCGGCTCTTGGAGTGAGGCCACCAGCTGGAGCTTTTGCCAAGACAAGATCATGACCACAGGCGGCGAAGGCGGGATGGTCACCACCGACAACGAAGAGCTTTACAAGCGCATGTGGAGCCTGAAGGATCACGGGAAAGGGTACGACGCCGTGCATCACCGGAAGCACCCGATCGGATTTCGCTGGCTCCACGAACTTTGGGGGACGAACTGGCGACTCACCGAAGTCCAGTCCGCCCTTGGTCGCGTGCAGTTGAAGAAGATGGCGGATTGGCACGCCCAACGCGCCGCCAATGCAGGCTTGTACCTAGACCGACTCCAAGGCGTGCCTGGGCTCCGCGTTCCGGTCCCCGGCGAGGGTTTCACCCATGCATGGTATCGACTGTACGCCTACGTCCAACCGGAAGCCCTGAAAGAGGGCTGGAGCCGAGATCGTGTTCAAGCAGCGTGTGCCGAGCAAGGATTGTCGCTGAGCATCGGATCCTGCAGCGAAATCTATCTGGAGAAGTGCTTCCAAACGTGCGAAATGGCACCGAAGGAGAGGCTCCCGATCGCCAAAGAACTCGGTGAGACATCGCTGGCATTTCTCGTGCATCCAGGACTCACCGTCGAGCAAATTCACCGCTGCGCGGATATCTTGACGGGCGTCATGTCCGAAGCCGTGCGCTAAACCAGGTCCCCGCTATCGGCGCTTCGCTTCAGCGGCGCGCAGGAGATTCGCCGAGATGGTTTCGGCGGTGCAGTTTTGCTCGACGTAGGCCTTGCCCGCCGAGCCCATCGCCTTTCGTTCTTCTGCGGAGAGACTCGCAAACTGAGCGATGGCCTGAACGAAAGGTTGAAACTGTCCGGTAGGAGCCGAGAGTCCGCCGCCCGAGAGGCTGACCACGCTACCGCCCTCTGGCGCGGTGATCACACACGGCACCCCGTAGTGCAGATACTCGGTGACCTTGTTGGGGCTCACTCCGAACCGATAAATGGGCTTATCGTGGAACCACTGCAACCCACCGTCTGCGTAGGTGAGGACGTTGCCGAGACAAGCTCGCGGCACGCTGCCAAGCATCTGAATATTCGGCCCGAGGGTTGCCGCCAGTTCGCGCAAATCGGGTTCCAAAGCTCCTGCACCCAGTACGGCAAGGCCGACCTTTCCGCCGGCCTCCGCCACCGCTTTCATGGTTGAGTCCACTCCGTTTGAAGGAACAAACCCGCCCGCAAACACGAACAATACATCCACCTGATCGCGGAGTCGTTTGAGCCCGTCTTCTATGTCCGACGGGAGGTCTTGAGACCATTCAGGAGGTGGGGCGATTTGCGGAGAAAAGAGGAAGCGATCTTGAGTTAAGCCACGAGTTGAGAAGTGATCGAACGCCCGTGGAAGGGTGCTCACCACCAAATCCATCTCTCGGCAGGCGTGGTCTTCGGCTTGCTGAATGATGGGGACGAACGGGTTGATCGGCCAGGTACGCGAAAACTCTTTGATGGTCATCGGCCAGAGGTCGCGGGTTTCGCGGACCGAAACCGCCCCAACGGCTCGTGCCGCCTCGGTAACCGCCTCGTTCTCCAACTGATAGACCGTGCCTGCAAGAATGAGGTCGGGCTTGAACTCGGCGGCGTGGCGCTTGATCGCCTCGGCCCCGGTTTTCCAAATGCTGTAAAGCGCCTTCGTACGTTGAATGGTCGAGCGATAAGGCTTTACGGGCAGCAACCGATAGTCCACCCCGTTCACCTGCTCCGATCGCTCCTCCGAGGTCGGTTCCGGAGGCGACTGCATGAGGTGGCTGTAAGAAGCGGCCAAGAACCGCACCTCTATTCCCTGTTTGACCCAATGCTCGGCAAGGATGTGCGAACGGTAGATTCCGCCATGAGAAGGTGCGCCGACGGCGTAGTTGATCAGCAGGATGCGCTTCATCGTTTGTTCGGACACCTCGCCGGAATTATGAACCTAACCCGGACCCGTGGGTTTATCACCGGAACCGCAAACTTTGCCGCGAATGTACGCTTCGGCACAACAGCACCCCACGATCGAGGTGTAGGAATGAAGCATGAGTGAGCGCACCATTGCCTTTTACGCCGACCCTATTGAAGCCAATGAGGCGCCAGGGGTCATGATCAAGCGATCGATTGGAAGCGAGCGGCTGGTGCTATTGGATCCTCTTTTGCTACTAGATCATCTTTTTGTGGAGCCCGACCCGGCAGGTGGCGTGATCGGTTTTCCTCGGCACCCACACCGCGGCATCGAAACTCTGACTGTCGTACTAAAAGGCCGAGTGAATCACCGAGATTCGCTGGGCAATAACGAATGGGTCGGTCCAGGTGCAACCCAATGGATGACCGCCGGCAACGGCATTTGGCACGCCGAGATGTTGGAGAAGTCCGCCGAGGGGACCGAAGCAGTGCAGTTTTGGTTCAACGTTCCTCAGTCTGCCAAGCGAAACCCTGCCAGTTATCGAGCCGCCTATGCGGACGACGTACCGCATTGGACGGACAGCGCCGGAAACATCGTCCACCTCCTGGCCGGCGTTCACGAAGGCAACCTCGGTCCGCTAGACGGTCTGGAGACGAGTCCCTATCTGGTACGGGTCGAATCCCCCGCTCAGACGAGTTGGTCTTGGCAAGGCTCAGAAGGTGACACGGCCATTGTCTATCTGCTCTCGGGCTCTCTGCAGATTGGGGAGAGACAGGAAGCGAAACCTGGCTTGTACATTCTCTCCAAGGGGTCTCGCCTGACGGTTCACGCGGGAGAATCGGGGGCGGAGTATCTTTTCATCGCTGCCGCACCGCTCAACGAGCCGGTGATGCAGTATCGATCGTTCGTGATGAACACGGCGGAAGACATCGGCGAGACGCTGGGGCAGATCGCCGACGGGTCGTTTGCCGACGGCGGCGGAGTGACCTTCTAAGCGTCACTCCGACCCTGACGGAGATCCCTACTTAACTTTTGGAACTGCGGGCGGTGGCACCGCACTCACTCCCGGTTGACGCGCGGGCAACTTGATCGGACGGTCGGTGCGAACCGCGAAGTCATCGAGTTGATCGGCGGGGGTGTTGCCACCGCTCGATTCTTTCCCAAGACCTTCCTCGTCTTTGCCGTTCGGACCCACCGAATACACCCGTACGATGTCTCCGTTGCGATAGAACTTGTAAGGAGCCTTGGTGAACGGATCAAGTTCTTGGAATCCGGCTTCCGCAAGATCGTTGGGATATCGACCGGTTCTTGCCTTGAACTTCAACACTTTCAAAAAGCCACGCGTCGCTCCTTCGGTCGCTTCGCACTTGGTAACTGCCGTACCGGCCTGCCCAAAAACAGGGAGCATGATGCGCAACAGGATGTAACTGAGGGCCTTCTTTTCCTCCATCTCCGCCGACTTCTTATCGAGCCATTGGGAAAGTAGGCGCGGATCCGACGACTTCTTCATCTCCTCAAGAGCATCGTTCCAGAGCGCGAGGTGCCGGGTAAGGAACGCCTTTTCTAGAACTCCATTCGGCACACCTTCGCGTCGTAACGTCTTGGGATCGGGCGGAGGCGGACCGCTCTCCTCGGCGCCCGAACCCATGTCGGTCATCGCCTTGGTGAACTGAGTGACCCCGCCGTACTTATCCAAGTTGCGAATGGTGGAAGTGCCAAAGAACATCTCACCGCGTAGAGCGAGTTCAAAATTCGGCGTGGGCCGTTTGCCAACCGCTCCTTCAAGAGCGGTGAGGCTTGCAAGGTCGTTCCGACTAGCCACGGCGATGGTTTCCACTGCTCTTGAGGCAATCGCCCGATTGGCGATTTCGACCAGCATGCCGATGAGGATGGGTTCTTGCCCAACGAACTCGCCGACTTTATACGCTGCCGATAAGTTGGAGCTTCCCTGGGTTCGATTCCGCTTAGAAAAATCGATTTGCGCTTGGGCGGCAAGGCACTTCGCCAAGCCCTTCGACTGGGCGTACTCCGGAAAGAGCAAGTACACGCCCGTATCCCAGTCACGATCGAGCGAGAACTTAGACTTCGCCGAAGCTTTTCGAGCCGCTGCCAAAGCCGCCTGGTGAGGGGCAAGGATAGCCTCTGCCTCGGCAAAGTCTTTCTTGGCGAGCGCGTCGGTCACTTTCGATCCGATCGTCCCTAGCTCAGCCTTTTTAGACTCGCGTAGGATCGGGCCCAGTTCGATCGCAGCGTTGTCTTTGTCGGCTGGCTTAGGGGGAAGAAGCTCGGCTGAAGTCATCGGATTGCCAAGCTGTTTGGCTCGGGCGAGTTCCTTGTCGAGGTCTCGCGATGCCCCGAGAAAGTCCACGAACGGAGACAACGCCGCGTACGTGCCGATCCCGCAAAGTCCAAAGGTGCCTAAGCACCCGATCAACCACTTCTTACCCTTCCCCATATCTCCGCAACCTGCGTCCAACCCGATCAGACGATGCTTAACGGGAAAATAGTTCGATAGAGGTTAACGAGAAGGTCTATGAACACCCCTGATAACTAAAAGTAGCGGGCCATCGCCTTGATGCTCTCTTTCGGCAGACTCACCCTCACGATCACGTCGTCG
Organism: uncultured Fimbriimonas sp.; assembly: GCA_964471545.1. Classification (GTDB taxonomy): domain Bacteria; phylum Armatimonadota; class Fimbriimonadia; order Fimbriimonadales; family Fimbriimonadaceae; genus Fimbriimonas. The sequence continues at coordinate 34,783 of CAYYJX010000015.1, forward strand.
TGATTGCCACCCTTCGACCGGTGATCCACTCCGTCGAAACCGGGCGAGTAGACCAGCACGGAGTTCCCTTCGACCGCGGTAAGGAAAGGCTTGCCCGTAATGGGATCGTTCGGAAACTTGATGGGGTACGTCGAGTTTCTCATGGGCTCAAGAAGCCTTGTGAGCATGATCTGGGTCGCCAACGTACGGGTCATCGATCGCAGGATGTGCGCGCTGGCATCGGAGAAGGAGACCGACGGCGTAGCGGGCAAGTAACTGATGCGATCGGGGTGGCTATGCGATTGAAACTCGCTCACCCAAATGGTGAATTCCCGCACTCGCTCGGGCGTGAGCTCCTTTTCATCCGGTTTGAAGAACCCAAGAATCTTGCCGTACAGCTCGTAGTATCGGGCGTACAGGGCACGCCCCAAAGTGTCGTCCGCCTCCGGGTCCTGATCGAGGCACAAAGGCACGCGCTTCCGATTCTTTTCCCCGACGATCATCGCTTTCAGCTTGCTCTCGATCATCTTCTCGCGGAAGGTGGTGGGCTTTTCCTCCACATCCCCGTCGTTTGGAATCGTTTCTAGGCTTGCCCACTCCATGTTTCCATCGAGCGAATCCAGCCAGTACATGCGCGCAGTCGCAGCGAACCCGTGGGTGGACGCATTCATCAAAACAAACCGGTGGTTGAGCGCCTCGCCTTGAACGATTCGACGAAGGTCGGGGTGGATCTCTAGTTTGGAAAGAGCCTCACCCAGCCGCCGGAGGTGCCCCTCATCATCCCAGAAAGCGCCCGCCATGGTAGCTATGTTCTGCAGCGACCTCGTTTTGATGGCGACCGAAGCCATCGCCGGGTTGATTCCGGGCTGCTCGGCGAGTAAATCCGCCAGTCGAGCCGATTGCAGCAGAAGGTCGAGCGCGCCGTCTAAATCCCCAGCTTTGAAAGCCACAAACGCTTTTCGTTCGAGGGCGGCGGCAGCGGCCTTTACTCCCCGATGAAACTCAAAATCTCGTGCGAAGCCGTTCCACGCCTTATTGGTCCAGAAGCCTTTCTTCTTGGCCGCTTCAGAACCCATCGAAACGAGCTTGTCGTACGCCTTGAGGCCCCCTTCAACCTCTGCGAACCGATGCGCCGCCATGTCTTGCTGGATCTTAAGTTCGGCTTCCGAACCGAGCGGCTGCCGGAAATCCGCCATCGCCTTCAAGAGCGGTTCAGCGTTCTCGGTGCTTGGCTTTTGAGCCGGCCAAACGTCGTCTTTGGAGATCGGAATCCCGGCGGCGATCGCCGATTCTCGCGCTTTTTCGAAGCCCTTCGCCGCCTCATTGAAGTCGATTTGCTCGGGGGTGTAAACACTTACGCTCACGAGCGCGAGAGCCGCCAGACCCGCTCCTCCGGCAATGATCTTTCCGAGTCTTGTTTGCAGGAGCTTTGGTTTTTGGGACTGGTTGGACATCGGCGTCTTCCCGCTGCGCTGGGGCAACTTCCCTTACACCTTACGAGGTTTGAGGGATGGCCGACATGCTGAATGTCGGTTTCCGGTGAAAGGAGGAGTCCGAGGTTCTGATTTGTTTATGGTCCGGGTGGGGGAGGGTACCGCCGATGGGACCCAGAATGAAGTCGGTCAACGAATGCAAGCTCCCGCCACCCCGGTCCTTCGGGCAACCCCTCGCCGGTATGCGGCGGAGCCGCGACCATCATCGCAACCCAGGGTATTAACCCTGGGATGGACGGTTTTCTTCCCCTGGAAGGGCGGGGCCCTGGCAAGGGAAGAAACTCATGGATGACGACCAAACGGCAAGGGGTAGATCAATACCCCCTAGCGACGGCGACGCCGTCGGGGTCGATCTTCCTCTTCGTAAGCCGATTTCAGGTCCGTTGCGTCGTCGGTCGTGGCATCCGCCTCGCCCATGATGACGATGGCGTGTGGCACGGGTCGCGACGGGGTCGTCGGCGTCGAGTGACCCGACGCCTTGATCTTGCCGTTGAACACCAGCGACGTGCTGAAACCGGAATCCAAAAGAACGGCTTCCTTAACGCCTGCCGCCGCGATTGCAGCCGCCAATTTCTCCGAACTTACCGATTGGGTAGCCGCACCCGCAACGAACTCGCCCTCCGCGGTCACGCCGATCCAAGCACGGCGTCGATAGTCTTGAATATCCGAAGCGCCGAAGGTGGATTGCTCCTCCTTGGTTCGAGCGACGCCGTCGCGGACGAGCCAAACGCCTGCCATAAAGACATCGGTGACATCTGGCATGAAGTAGAGAAACTGCTCAGGATCGCGCATGTTCTGGGGAACGTAAGGCAGGATCGCAATCTCCTTATCGCTCCACATCACCAAGGGCCGGTTGCGAATCTTGTCCCACCGATACCGGCCATCATCGGCGACGATGGTATCCATCGTCCCCGTTTTCAACGGGCCGACCATGCGGTTATCGGTGGAAGCGATCGCGGACATGGCAAAGAAACCGCCGTTGATTCCGGCAACCGCACCTTCTTTCTCAACGAACGTCTTCACAGGATCCCGACCTTCGCTCATCACCGTTTTGGGCATGCCGCCCTTGGTCATTCGTAATTCAACGCCCTCGAACTTGCCCGTCTCGTATCGAACAGGCTTCGCCTCGAGCGGACCTCGGAAGATAGCGGGCGGAGCACCTTTCACCGCCTTCTCACGCTCGTCCATCGCCTTTTCCAGTCGCGTATGCACGTACCGCTGAATCGCCATGATGTTGGGCGATTCTTCGGCTAGACCGTTCTCGATGGTGAACGCCATCTTGTAGCCCAGTTCTCGAGAAAGCAGTTGGGTGTATTCGCTATTGCTTCCGTTGGGATAGGCAAGAAAGTCGATGGTGATGCCCAGTTCCTGCTCTAGGTCGCGCTTAGACTTCTCGAGTTCTTCACGCTGAGTCGGCTCGTCCTTATCTTTGAGGTCCAGGTAGTGGGTGACGGTATGCGAGCCCACTGTGAAAAGGGGGTCTTTAATGAGTTCCTTCAGCGTGTCCCAACTCATTTTGGGGTGCTCGCCCTTGGTGTCGCCTACATAAGCGGTGTGAACGAACATCGCCGCCGGGAAGTTGTATTTCTTCAGAATCGGCCAAGCGTTGTCGTAAAAGCCCTGATAGTTGTCATCGAACGTGAGGACGATCGCCTTCTCTGGGACTTCGAACCCTTCGGTGAGGTGCTTGTAAAGATCGCCGATCGAGATGGGCGTGTAGCCCTCCTCTTTGATCTTCTCCATCTGGTCTTCGAACTCTTTGGCACTGCAATCGAACCACATCGATCGGCGAGTGCGTTCCTTGATGACGTCGTGATACATGATCACGGGGATCTTTCGGTTCTGCGCAAAGAGGCTGATGTCCTCCATGGAGGGCTTTGGACCTCGACCATCGGAAGGCTTTTCCGGCTCGTTCGTCCCTTCCGAAACCGGAGTGACGTTCGCGGCAGAGTCTTCTTTGGATTTCGAGCCGAAAAGCCCGCAGCCGGAAAGGATCGCGGCGGAGATCAAGAGGGCGCCGAATGCGCGCCAAGTCGTAATGCCTCGTGTCGACGTAGGTCGATTCATCATGCTTCCATGCCGAGGCGACTTGCCTCTGACTCCATTGTATCTACCGGCAGAGCGTTGCACACGTTGCCGCAAGATACTGGCGATAGATGGGCTCGGAACTCCGTCATGTCGGTCAAAACAGCGACAAGGTGGACAAGCCTTCTGGCGTTCAGACCCGGATAATTCTTTATCGTGACCCTATCGTCTTTGGCTCTCCTCGCCACTGTCGCTCTTCAGCCGACGCACAAGCACACCCCCCACTGCTTCGATTGCTCACTGATGCCGGAGTTCGACATGCAGTCCGCGCAGGCTCAAACCACGCCGGATGCGTTTAAAGAATGGCTGGCAGGCTCTGGCAAAGAGGTCGCTCTCAACCCGGAAGAGAAGCACTTCTCGCGAGTGACTCAGCTGACTTTCGGAGGCCAAAACGCAGAGGCCTACTGGAGCAAAGACGGCAAGCAGATTGTTTTCCAATCGCTCCAGCCCGGCTTTCCGGATGAGCAAATCTTCACCATGAACGCGGACGGATCGGGCAAGATGCTCCTTTCCACCGGTCTGGGTCGATGCACGTGCAGCTACTTCTCGCCAGACGGCAAGTACGTCTACTTCTCCAGCACGCATGAGAAGAACGAGGGTCCGCAGAAGAAGCTCGACATGAGCAAGGGCTACCTGTGGATGGTGAACCCGGACTTCGGTTTGTATCGAACCACGGTTCAACCTCTTTCGAAGAACCAAACGCGCCCAACCCGAGCCGTGGAGCGGATTCTGCAACTTCCGGGCTACGTTGCAGAGACCACGATTGATCCGAGCGGCAAGTTCATGACCTTCACCAGCGACTATGAAGGCGACCTCGAGATTTACCGATCGGACCTGAAGGGCAAGAACATTCAGCGACTCACCAAAGAGGCGGGTTACGATGGCGGTCCTTTTGTGAGTTGGGATGGCAAGAAGATTGTTTGGCGACGAGACCTTCTGGAATCGGATGCCGAGCGATCGGACTACCAAGGACTCCTGTCTCAGCACCTGGTTCGCCCCAGCAAGTTGGAGATTTGGATCATGGATTCCAACGGAAAGAATCCGAAGCAAGTCACCAAACTTGGCTCGGCCTCGTTCGCTCCGTTCCTTCACCCAGATGGCAAACGGATCATCTTCTGCTCGAACTTCAAGGACCCGCGCGGTCGAGAGTTCGATCTATTCCTGATCAACACGGACGGAACGGGTCTGGAGCAAGTCACCTTCAGCGGTGATTTCGACGGATTCCCGATGTTCTCGCGAGACGGCAAGAAGTTGCTCTTCGCCTCCAACCGATACGGCAAAGTGCGCGGTGAAACCAACGTTTTCGTCGCCGACTGGAAGGATTGATCTCTCCACAAAATCACCCCACATACCACTCGCCCTGGGCAGACCAACTCTCTGCCGGGGCGAGTTTTTTGGTTCCAACCCCCCAGACCCAAAACGATTTACGAGCGGTTCTTGAGCGCGACGTTGTCCTCGCCGCTCCCTCCCTTCTCGGCTGGCGTCTCCGCTCGGGCGAATGCCTGATCGAGATTGTTGAGACCGAAGCCTATCGATGGGACGATCCCGGGTGCCACGCCTATGGTCGCAGCAAGATGAAGAACATGGCGATGCTTGGTCCGGCTGGGCGAGCCTATGTTTACTTCACCTACGGCAATCATTGGATGCTCAACGTGGTGGCGCATCCGGAAGGGGACGGTTCGGCGGTGTTGATTCGAGCCGGAAAGCCTCTGGAGGGCGGCGAGGTCATGGCTCAGCGCCGAGGAGTTTCCAAAGCGACGGGATGGCTCTCTGGTCCAGGCAAATTGGCTCAGGCGCTCGGCATCGACGCGTCGCAGAACGGGTGCGATTTCTTTCCATCCGAGAGTTCGCCCTTGCAGTTGCTCCCTCCCGATCGCGCGGAAACAAGGGTTTTGGTCACTCCGCGAATTGGATTGCATCCCCAGAAGGGCTTCCACACCCCTTGGCGATTCGTGGACGCCGATGCGCTCGAATTCTCCTCCAAGCCTGGTGTAGATAGGCGTTCGTTAACCCTTCGCGACTAAATCTTGCACAAATGGGAACATTGCTCCTACACTAACGCCAGTTCCGTTTTCTCTTAGGGGGAGGGATTTCGGTTTCCATTGAACATACAGCCACGAAAACGAGTGACCATCCGCGAAGTCGCGGAATACGCCGGCGTCAGCATTGGCGCGGTCTCACGCGTGCTTCACGGTCGCGGCGATTCCATTCGCGTCAGTGAAACCACGGCAGAACGAATTCGCGAAGCCGCGAAGGCGCTTCGATACCAACCCAACCCGATCGCCCGAACGCTTCGAGGCGGCAAAACCTACTCTTTTGCCATTGGCGCCCCGCACAAACTTGAGTTCGCGCTTGGCGGAACTCAGTCGTACGTCATGGATCGCCTGATGCGAGAGGCGTTGAATGCGGGCTATTCGCTTTCCCTTACGCCCGACCTTGTTCATGCCGAACACGCCGCCGAACTGGCTCAGGGCCGCTACGAAGGCGTGGTCTGGCTGCCGGGAACCTTCGCCTGCGAGGGCGACGGTCCGCTCAGCAACAAAGTTCCCCAGATTGGGGTGCTGTTCGACGCGGTGATCAACCACAACGGTCAGTGTTTAGCGTCCACCGATTATCGCCCCGCCATGAGACAACTCCTTTTGGAAGCAACGTCAAGAGGTTTCAACGAGGTGGTCACGGTTGTGGGTGTGGATTGTTCCCACAAAGCCTGGCCCGCCTTCTTGGATGAAGAGATGGAAGACCTCTGCGAGCAAGTGGGAATTCGGTGGGCTCGAGATCCGAAAGACGGTCAAGACCCAGAGAGTTCTCTCGCAACCTTGAAAGGATCCGACTCCTTCATCATCCTCCCCTCGGACGAAACCGCATTGGAGTGGATGAGAATCGCAAAATTGGACGGTCTTCGCGTTCCCGAGGACGTTTCGATTGTCGCCCTAGGAAGCGTTCCTGGAAGTGCCCTTTTTTCCCCGGCGCTTTCCGCGATAAAAGTGCCATTCGAGAAACTGTGCCAGATCGGTATCGACTTTCTTGTTGAAGGAGAACTCTCGCAGGCGGAAACGCCGGAAATGATTCAAACCTGGTTCGAATCTCGCGACACTTTAGGTTCAAGAAGCAACTAACCGCGACCGGCGCGCCCTCGAAAAACGCATTGCGTACAGGATAATGGGGACAGATGGACACCTTCGTTACCCCCTACATTTAATGGACATCTTATAAACGTCGTGAAATGTATCACTAGATTCCCTAAAATCTGTGAACATTAATGATATATTTGAGGTGGAGGACCTGAATCTAATGGATCCCACCGATAATTTGAACGAGGTTAGTGAAACCACCCTACAGGAAGAGCGAGCCTCAATGCCCGCAAAGAAGCGGCGCGTAACGATCCAGGATGTAGCCAACTACGCCGGGGTCTCTATCGGAGCCGTATCCAAAGTCCTTCACGGAAAAGGATCGACCATTCGCGTAAGCGCGCTGAAGGCGGAGCAAATCCGGCAGGCCGCCCTTGTGCTCAACTACGTTTCGGCTCCGCATAGAGCCGCCCACTCCCGCCGAACGGGCCTGATCGCGTTGCTAACGGGCGATCCGTTGAGTCTGGTGGAAGAAGGTCTTACCGACACACTCCTGCTTGACCGACTGCTGAACGCGGCCACCAAACGAGGCTACAGTCTGGCAATCTGTCCCACGCTTCCGGGTGGAAATCCGCGAGATCTGTTCGACGGCATCATCTATCTGCCCGGTGCTCTTGCCACCAGTTCCGGCAAAACGATTACGGAATTAGGACTGCCCTCAGTGGTCATCAACGCCAGCATCACCGATTGCCCAGGCAACGTGGTGAAGGTTCAATTCGATCTCCGCGAAGCGGTGGGTCTGGCCCTTCATCGCCTTAAGGAACTGAAGCACAAATCGATCTGTCTTGCCGGGTTCGAAGATCTCTCGGATGAGGTGATCGCCGGAGGCATTCTTGGCTTCGCTCACGACGCCGCGCAGGCTCACGGCATGACCACCACGATCACGGGTTGCGACGATCTGGCAATGGAGATGAAGAAACTTCCCTACACTGCCATGATCGCCGGGACCGACCGCGTGGCGGCAAGAGTGGTTCGCCTTCGAGAAGAAACGGGAGTTCGCATTCCCGAAGATCTGTCTCTCATCTCCATCGGAGGTTCGCCGTTCAATCAATGGATCGCCCCGCGCATCTGTAGTGTGCGCGTGCCGACCGAGGCCATTGCCGAACGAGCAATGGACGGCTTGGTGAGCATGATCAACGGTCAACCGATCACCGAGCGACCTGCACCCGTTCACTGTTCGCTGGATGTTCGAGAAACCACCCGCGTTCTCTCCGCATAAGCACCGTTCCCCCGATCATCGCCTTTTGTATTCGAGGCGAAGATCGGGGGATTCCTTCTTTAAGAGCCTGTAAAGAACCTTCTCTCTTGAGAACGGCGTTGGTATCGTTCAGATGCCATGGGTCTGCTCTCGGTCGTTCTTGCCCTACTCCCAACCATTCACGATGGTCCGGACCCGGTTGCTGCATGGGATTTTGCCCCGCGACACGTTCAGCAAGGTTCCCTCAAAGCCCGGCTTGGTCCAAACGCCGCCGCAACCGGAAAATTTGTAGCAGCTCCCACCGCTCTTGGCGAATGCCTACGCTTTGACGGTCGAAACTTCTTCACCATTGCCCCCGATCTTCGAACCGCAACCGAGCATCTTCCCAAGCAAAAGTTCACCGTAGAGGCGTGGGCGGCCGTCCATTCGGGCACTTCCTTCGGTTCGTTTACGGGCGTTCTTCAGGACAACGGAAACGCGGAAAAGGGCTGGAATCTCGGCTACAACGATCGCACCTTCTCCTTTGCCCTCAGCACAAAGGGAGCCGATGACGGCGACGGAAAAATGACCTACCTGAAGGGCAAAACCGATTATCAGCCCGGCAAGGTCTATCACATCGTTGGCACGTACGACGGCAAGACCATGCGACTTTACGTCAACGGCAAGCTTGACGCTGAGTCGAACGAGCAGAGCGGCGATATTCTTTACCCCGCAAAGGCCCCGTGGACCCTTGGATGCTACAAAGACGACGACGAAGAGTTTCCGCTCGACGGGCGATTAGCTCATGTCGCCGTTTACGACTTAGTCGCAACCGCTGACGGAGTTGAGCATCTGTACGAGCATCGCGAGGAGTTAGCAAAGGCCCCGGCCCTTACCGAAGAGAATCCGAATTTCGAATGGGTGGTTCAGCCATACCAACAGTTCCCCACGTCGGACTCCATCACGATCATGTGGGAAACCAGCCGACCGGGGTCTTCCGTGGTGTACTATGGCCCCCACAAAGGTGCCCTCCAAAAGGCGACAGGCACCGTAGAGAAGAACCCGAATTCAATCGTTCACCGGGTCACCCTCACCGGCTTGAAACCCGAGTCTCACTACGTTTTTAAAACCGAGTCCGTCGACGATCAGAATCGGAAGCTCGAAAGCGAACTTCTGACCTTCCGAACCGCACCGGGCAACGATGATCGCGCGATTCGATTCACCATCGTTGGCGACACCCAGGATCAACCTGCGGTGAACACCCGGATCGCGAACCACATGTGGAACGAGCGCCCGGACTTCTTCGTGATCGTCGGCGACTTGGTTGGAACGGGTGCGAACAAGACGCACTGGAAGGATCACTTCTTCGGGTCGATGCGCCCTCTCTTTAGCCGCATCCCGCTCTTTCCGGTCATCGGCAACCACGAGGGCGACGCTCGCCTGTACTACGACTACATGCACACCCCCGCCCCCGAGTATTGGTACAAGTTCACCTACGGTCCGACGGAGTGGTTCATCGTGGATTCGAATCGGGAAGTCAAAAAGGGCAGCGAGCAATACAAGTGGCTAGAAGCCGAACTGGCGAAGAGCAAAGCGAAGTGGAAGTTCGTGGCTCACCACCACCCGCCCTTCAGCAGCGATGAGGACGACTACGGCAATCGCTGGGAAGGTCAGGGAACGGCGGGCGACGTTCGACTTCGAGATATGGTGGGCCTATACGAGAAGTACGGTGTGGATGTGGTTTGGAACGGGCACATCCACAGCTACGAGCGATCCTGGCCCATCTTGCAGGGCAAGGCGGCGGAGAAGGGACCGATCTACGTGGTCTGCGGAGGAGGGGGCGGGGGACTCGAGACCCATGGACCGACTCGACCCGAATGGAGCAACCGGATTCGCCACGGTCACCACTATTGCGTGGTTTCCATCAACAAAGGGCGATTCGAAATGACGGCGTTCGATATCGAGGGTCGGATGTTCGACAACCTCGTGATCCAGAAGTAAAAGGCGAGCGAATCGATCGAGAGGGCTAATCCCTCTCGATCGTGAAGGAATCCAAAATTCGCCCGTTGTCGGCAATCTGTTTGAACCCGAGCTTCTTTGAATCCACTTCGAGCATCGAGAACGAGTAGCCCGGAATGTACGTTCGGGTGAACGGCTTCCACTTCCCTCGGTTCCCGGCGAGCTTTTGGTCGTACAGTTCGGCTCCACCCGCTCCGGTGACCACAAAAACAGTGCCCACTTGCGGACCCGCTGCGTTCCGCTTACCCGGGATCGCCCAGTTCCGCTCGATCTTCATCTTCTGCGCAGATTCGTCCCAAGAGATCGGGTACGTGCTCTGGTAGTTGTGGACGTGTCCGTTGAGCACCAGCGCCACCTTGTGCTTAGAGAGAATGGGCAAGATGGTGCTCATGTACACCTCGTCCTTCTTCTTGTCTGAAGAATGAAAGGGAGGATGGTGAAACACAACGACTCGCCACGGATAGGACTCACCCTTGGAGAGAGCGTCATCGAGCCAGGTTCGGGCCGCCGTAGAGTCCCAGCTCACATATGTATTGGAATCGAGCACCACGCCGAACACCGGACCCGCCGCAAACGTAAAGTTGCCCGGGTTGTTGGCAAGCCCCGCCTTTACCTTGTTCACCGTTGACGCATCGACCGCTTTGAGCCCGGTGGGATGCTGCCAAAGGTAGTAGTAAGCCAGCCCGTCCGGATATCGATCTAGATTCCGATACGCGGTGTCGTGATTTCCCGGAGCCCCCACCGAGACCACTCGTCGCAAAATGGGGAATCCCCCGTTCTTGAGATTGCCGTTGTAAACCGGAAAGTGAAACTTGCGGTACTCGCTCTCACGACCGTTGGGATAGACGATGTCTCCCACGTGAATCAGGAACTCCGGCGACGACCGGTAGAGTTCGCGGGCGACCCTTTTCTGCCCCGGGAGTCCACGACCGCTATCGCCGAGGACCGCGATTTTGATCGGTCCCGAGCGGCTTCGGTGATTCTCGCTGACCTGTCGAAAAACGAGGCGGCTCCCTTTGTAGATCTCGTAAATGTATCGCCCATCCGACGGAAGGCCGCTGAGCACCCAGCGCTGCAATCCACTGGGCGCCGACTTAAGCCTAAGCGCCGTAAGCGGTTTCCCCAGAACGTCTTTTTCACCGCCCGCGCGCCATTTGACCTCCCACTTGTCCGATTTGGTCTCTCCCCGAGAAGCGGGGGCAAAGCACACGGTGACGCTTGCCGAATCGGTGTTTGTCCCGTCGTCTTCGCCCATTTGAAGATATGGGGGGATTTCAAACGCCTTCTCATCCGATTCGTTGGCAACGGCCCCGCGGAACGGAGGTCCGCCTGCCACTTCCTTGGGTGCCCCAAATTTTGCAGAGGGCTTCAGGCTCGATGAGGGCCCCTTCTTTGCCGGGGCGCTTGCGTCTCCGCATCCGGCAAGAACCAGCGAGAGCATGGTGGTTGCCAAGACCCAGTGGAGCCGGGAGGACTGCAATCCAACGAAGCATCTCTCAGCGGCTAGGGGTCTGGAAGTCATGAGTCCATTATAGTTTTTGAGCCGAGCAGCAGGTT
>CAYYJX010000016.1:0-43993 GCA_964471545.1 uncultured Fimbriimonas sp.
CCCAGCATCTCAATGGCCCGGTTCGAGATAACTTCATTGGCATTCATATTGGATTGGGTACCCGAGCCCGTCTGCCAGACCACCAGAGGGAAATGGTCATTCAGCTTGCCATCAATCACCTCTTGAGCTGCTTGAGAGATGAGATCGGCTTTGTCCCGAGGAAGTTCACCTAGGTCGGCATTGGCGAGCGCTGCGCCTTGCTTCAGAATTCCAAGCGCCCGTACAACCGACCGGGTCATCCGGAATCGTTCGGTGCCGATCGGGAAGTTGATCAACGATCGCTGAGTTTGAGCGCCCCAGTATCGAGAGTTCTCGACTTGAATCTCGCCCATCGTGTCCTTTTCGATTCGGTAGTCCATAGCTTGAGCAGTAGAGTACCGCCCGACTCCCCGTAAGGACGTCGGGCGAATCAGGGACTTGGGGGAACCCGATGAACGAGCTCGGTCTAGACCAGTCGTTCTTCCGTCCAGACGACGTTGACGCCTCTGTGCTCAATCTCAGACAAGAATGCTTCGGGATTCATCGCAATTTCTAACTGCCCAACTCCGGCCTTGAGCCCGGATTCCCCAACTCCGTTCTTGCAGAGATGAATGGTTGGGATGGAGATGCCGATTCCGGTTAGCCATTCCATCGCCGTAAAGGTATCGCCGAGGTTCTGGGGGTGAATCACCGTCGCTCGGACCTTTGTGTTCACGCCATCCTTCATGCCCTCCGCTTCTGCCAGGGTGATGGCAATCTCTCGCTCATTTGGAAGCGAAAGGGCCGACTCCATCTGCCCGGCAAACACCTGGAGAGGAGTTAGGGTGGACCCAGGAATCGTCTCCCGAGACCACATCCCGACGTCTCGGAGCCACTTCATCGATTGGGCATGACCGGGATATCGCAGCGTTCGATACGCATACTCTTGCAGGATCCCCGGATAAAGATCTACCGAGGTGCCGGCGCCACCGGAGGTCGGGAAGGCTTCCAGGGCCCCGATACCCTCCACGTAGATCGGATCGATCGGGTCGAGTGCTTCGCGCTCGATGACTTCCCCGCCCTGAATCTCGTGGACCGCATCTTCGTACTCGCCGATCAGTCCTTCTAGGCTGAAGGCGATTTTGTATCCAAAGGGGAGGTTCCGATTTTGAGGAAGCACGCCACAGTACAGCCGAACTCGTTCGGTTGAGTCGAGTTTCTGCATTCCAGCCGCGCCCAGCATGTTCACTAACCCAGGGGCCAAACCGCAGTCTGGAATGGCGACCAGACCTTTCGCTTGGATCTCTTCTTGTCGTGCAAAGAGTTCGCGAGCATCGGGGGTGTCGATCCCGAGGTCCAAATAATGCTTACCGGCGTCCAAAGCGGCCTTCGCCAATTCCGGGTGAAGGGTGTACGGCAGCGCTCCGACAACAACATCGATCTTAGCAAGCGCCGACGCGAGTGACTCGCTGCTCCTGATGTCGAGGAGTTCACCGAAGGCACCTGAAAGCTTAGTGGCGTGGGCGAGCCGGTCCTTTGAGTTGTCAAAGACGAACGTTTCAATCCCGTTTCGGACGATGTCGTATGCAACGCAACTGCCTTGCTTTCCTGCTCCAAATACTCCTACTTTCATGCAATGCCGATCCCTGAGATGAGAACCCAGTAGTATACGGGCGATGCGAACCGTTCCATTCGGCAACCTTGGAGTTCATGTTAGCGAGTTAGGCTTCGGTGGCTCAGAGATCGGCTTCGGCAACGTCCCGCAAGAAGAAGTCGACCTCTTGTTGAACGCCGCGCTCGACGCGGGGATCAACGTGATCGACACGGCGGAATGCTATGCCGATAGCGAAGAAAAAATCGGTCGAGCCATCTCGCATCGTCGCAACGAGTTCTTCCTGTTCACCAAGTGCGGTCATAGCCGAGTCGAAGGGTTGCCGGATTGGACTCCGCAGCTCCTGGCTCGCCAGATCGATGAAAGTCTTCAGAAACTCCAAACGGAGCGGCTCGATCTCGTTCAACTTCATTCTTGCTCACTTGCACTCTTGGAAAACGGCGAGGTGATTGAGGTTCTCGAAGCTGCCAAGCAAGCCGGCAAGACCAGATGGATCGGTTACAGCGGAGATCGAGAAGAAGCTCTCTTCGCCGCGAAGTCGGGTCGGTTCGACACCTTGCAAACCAGCTGTAACCTGTTCGACCAGCAGGTGATTATAGAGACCCTCCCAACGGCGCTCGCCAATGGAATGGGAGTCATTGCAAAGAGACCGATAGGAAATGCTGCTTGGCGCTGGGCCTCGTATGAGGAGTGTCCGGACTACCCCAAACCCTATTGGAGAAGGATGCAGGAGCTAGCTTATCCAGAGCTAGACGGGGCGCTCAACCAAGCCGAAGTTGCTCTCGGTTTCACGCGGGCGACGGGGGTTCATACGATGATCGTTGGCGCTTCCGGAGTAGGCCGCATCCATTCCAACGTCGCTACGCTACAGTCGCTGGAGTTTGGTTCAGACCTGTTCCAATCCATCCGTAATCGGTGGGCGGAAGTCGCCAAGCCTGATTGGGTGGGTCAAACCTAGAGATTTAATTCACGGAGCCTAGGCGACTGCTTCGGATGAGATCTCACGGTAGTGTGTCGATCTATTTCGACCCCGTCGCTTCGATTCGTACAGAGCCTGGTCTGCACGCTCAATGAACTCCACCTCTGAAAGGTGGGGTTCGAAGGTGGAGATGCCGACACTCACCGTCACATCGCGGTGCATCCACTTACCTTCGGCGATTGCCTGACGGAATCTTTCCGCAGCCAAGAAGGCTAGGTCGCTGGACGCCGACTCGAGAATGATGGCGAACTCTTCGCCACCATAACGAGCAGGCTTCTCGTTGGAACGCGCCGTTTTTCGGAGAATCGAGCCCACCTTTTTGAGCACGAGGTCTCCGGCTTGGTGGCCGAATCCATCGTTGAACTGCTTGAAATGGTCGACGTCGAACAGCAACAGCGAAAATGACTTGGAGTCTCGGTGGAATCGGCTGATTGCCTCAGCGAGGTGGATTTGGAACTGCCTTCGGTTGTTTAGCCCGGTTAGTCCGTCCGTTGTCGCCAGAGTCTCCAATTGCTTTAAGGCTCGCTGGAGCTTCTTCTCATTGGAAAGGAGTTCGTCGTTCTTAAACTGAAGTTCGCGGAGCGTCGCTTCTACCTTCCGCTCGGCGATCACCCTTGCTGTGATATCGATGCTTCCCGCGATGGCGGCAACGCGATTCCCCCTAGAATCACAGAGGCAAATCACCTTACAAGCGAGATAGACGTCCTCGCCGTCACTCTTGGTGAATGCCCAATCGAACTCGTAAGCATCGCTGTAGCTAAAAATGTCGCTGACTCGTTGGTAGGACCAAGACCCCGTTCCATCTGGATCCATGACCTCCCACACGGGAAAACCGAACGCTTCCCAAGGCTGAAGACCGAAGATTTCAGTCGCAAGGGTGTTCCACTCTTGAATGAATCCATCTCGATCCAACGTGAAACAGGCGACCGGGAGACCGTTAAAGAGATCCTGAAAGCGAACCGATGCCACTTGCAAGGTTTCGTTAAGAAGTTGCATCTCTTCAGAGACTCGCTCATTGACGGCGAGCTTTTCTAAGAGTGCGACACGGGCGGACACCTCTTCAGCCAACCGCGCGGTCACGGTGCGGAAAAGTGACTGCGAGATGGGTAGTTTGCAGGCTTGATCCGCACCCTTCTCAATGGCTTCGACCGATTCCTCGTCGGAGTTGGTGACGACCAACGTCCCGATTTCAGGTCCAAAGCCACCTGAGGTCAGCTTTTGTTCGAATTCAGGAAGCGTATAGACCTGGACGGTCCAAGTGCCGGTGGAGAGCAGAGAGGGCTGGAAAGGGTTCGCGTCCGATGAACCAAAGCACTTCCGCAAGAGCTCTTCTGCTCCCGGAGAAGTCCATACCGCCTGAAGCGGCGACTCGGCGCCATTATTCCCACTCTTCAACTTTCTTTGAATCCCCCCACAGGCTTCAAAGTAGTTATCGGAATCACTCGGCTCCGACTTGAGAGGATTTACCGCGAAATCATCGCCGCCATCCGGCATCCTTTATCGCGTCTTCGAGGCGGGTGTGGACGTACCGTGGAATGGTCCACAAGCTCTTGCCACGCTCGGCGGGCATGCACTCTTCGGTGAAAGCCATTTTGTATCCAGCCTCGCGTGCGATTTTGGCGACGCGATCATCGAATTTCCCGTTCGGATAAGCGAGGAAACTCGGTTCCCGAAGGTTCTTCCGGAGACTTCGCCGACTGTTCACAAACTCTTTTCGTATCGATCCATCGGTCATTTTGCGAAGGTCAGCCGGATGGGACACCGTTTGGCTCTCAATGGCGAAGCCTCGCTCTTGTAGGGAGGACAGTTCGTTCCAGCTACATTTAGGTCTTCCGGTTTGAGCGCCAACAAAACCTGTGTGCACGAACTGAACTGCGGGCACCTTGAACTCTTCCAGAATAGGGACGGCGTAGTCGAGAAACCCTCGGTAGTTGTCGGCGAAGGTGATCAAGACGGCTTTGTCCGGAAGCTTCTTCTGCCCAGTCAACCCGAGGTAAAGAGAGTCCACATCAATGAATCTCGCGCCCAAATCACGGAGCCGGGTGAGTTGATTTCGCAGCTCGGTCTCAGTGGAATCGAACCAAACTTGCTTCGGCCCATCTCCGGGAAGGACATCGTGATAGGTCAGCACAATCGTTCGGGTCGCCAGCCAGTGAAGCACCGGCGACCCGAACATGAACGCGCTGATCGCGAGAACCATCTAGGGAACAGCCTGAACCCGCGCCGAGACAATCCTGTCGCCACGCCGAAGCACATCGACCACGTCTCCGCCAGAGACCACGCTGCCAAAGACGACGTAGTTGCCATCGAGCGTAGGTTGCGGCGCGAGAGTGATATAGACCTGAGACCCTGCGGTGTCTAAACCGGACGCACGAGCCATTGCGAGCACGTGGCGATCGTGAAGCAAATCGTTTGATTCGAACGGGATCGTGTATCCCGGTCCGCCGGTTCCGATGCTGGGATCCGTCAACGGGAGCGTCTTGGTGAGAGGATCACCCCACTGAATCACGAACCCAGGTTCGTAGCGATGCATGATGATGTCGTCGTAGAAGGCCTTGTTCACCAACGTCACAAAGTTCGCGCACGTGTTTGGGGCCTTGTCCGGTCGGAGAGCGAGAACAAATTCCCCTCGACCTTCAACTACATACCGCACCTGAACGTTGGACACGACCTGGACGTTTACGGAGGCCGTCTTCGTGTTGTCGGCTTTGTTGGTCGCGGTGATGGTCACCGTTCCGGTGGAATCAGGCGCGGTCCACTCACCCGACGTGGTGATGGTTCCGGCAGTTGCCGACCAATCAATGTTCGTGCTGGAGACACCCACAACCTTTGCTGCGAAAGTGAGCTTGCTCTTCGGAATGGAAAGCGGAATCGTTGTCGGAGAAGAAATCTCCACCGGCGGAACGATGTTCACGGTAACCGTCTTCGATTTGGCAGGATCATCCACGCTCGTTGCGGTGACCGTACAAGTCCCCACCGTCGATGGGGCGGTTAGGACACCCGTGCTGGAAATCGTGGCGCCCGTGGCAGACCAAGTCACTCGTTGATCGGTGGCTCCACCAACTCGGCTGGTAAGGGTAAGGGTCCCATCGGTGGCAACGTTAAGAGGCCCCGCGTTCGTAATCTGCACGTCGTAGTTGCTTTCCACAATGACGGTGGCTTCGCCAAACTTAGACGAGTCCCCTGCAACTTCAGCGCGGACCTTGTACGTGCCAGATTTTCTGGGCGCGACGTACTTCCCTTCCTTATCGATCGTTCCGCCCGTCGACTCGACGACTTGCCAGCGAACGCTTTGCTTGCCGCCATCCACCACGGCGGTGAAAGTATTGATCCCGCTGAGTCCCAGGCGAACGGTACTCGGTTCGACCTTTATGCTACGAAAAGCGGGCTTCGCGTCTGTCCCTCCGCCGCCACACCCGGCAACGAAAGCGACCAGAAGCCCTAACCCTGCAACTCTTGAAGACCTACCCATTCCCATTTTTTGTCCCAGCCTAGATTATCCCTCGGGCGATCCAATTGGTAACGCCCGAGAATCCAAATGGAATCTTCGGAAGTTTGCCCGGCGATCCCTACTTCACGTGCTCACTTCGGGTGCCATCGGCGCGTCCGAACGCCATCCAATTCGAAAGAGCGCAAGACCGGATGCGAGTCGCCCACCTCGAACTTTGCGCCGAAGAAGTTCCATGCAGTCAGACTGTCCGGGGTGTTGGGCTGTAGCAACTCAAAGGCGACTAGACCCAGAGGTTGTGCCGTCCGCACCAACGCGTAGTCGGCCGGAGCGGTGATTGGCGCCCGTTCCCATTCGCCTTTCACACGAATCATCTCGTGTCCTTGGAATTTAGGAAGAACCTGACAGCTCGCGATTTTCAGATTCTCCGCAAAGATGACTTTGGGGGATTCGACGATTTCCTCGATCGTGACGCCATGCAGATGCACCTTCGCGAGGGCCTCCGCGAAGCGCTTTGGTACGAAGAACGCCATCGGGAACCGATCCACCTCATCCGCGACGAAGCGATCGAATACCTCCATCCGCACCTTTCCGATGGACCGAATCGGTCCCCGACCTCGCTCTCCGCTCGGAAGTTGCTCCATGAGAACGTCCTCAAAGCCGCGAGACTTCACTTTGTAAGAAACGGCGAAGGGCGGCGCCGATCGAGGGTCGCGCCCCCATGACAGGACAGCGGCATCGGCAGCTTCTTTGTTCTTCAGGATACGCTTCGCGTCCCGGATGATCTTCTCAAGACAAAGGTCAACAAAATTGCGGGTATCTCGAATCCGATTCTCGAACGGTTCATAGACCATCGCTTCGCTCAGAATCGTGACCGCGTTACGGAGCCCACCGTAATTGGTGACGTAGCGGGCATCGCCTGCAAAAGTGCTCCAAACCGTTTTTCCATCCCGTTTCTCAGCGTTGCCGTAGTCGAAAAGTTCCAGCTTAAACTTGCTTCTCGCCACACTTCGAATCGAAGGGAAAAATTCGCCGAGCGTATAGTCACGGATAAGGGGGTGGGTATTGGCATGAAGGGGTCCTCCATAAGTGAGCGGATATCCATGCCGCGTCCCGTTGGTGGTGTGGAGATCGAACACCACATGTGGATTCCAGCGGTTGTAGATTTCCGAAAGGGCGCTCGACATCTCGGGCGACTCCGCCTTCACGCAGTCGCGATTCAGGTCGTAACCCTGTCCGTTTGCGCGTAATCCAACGATTGCAGGACCGTTTTGGCCAGGACGATTTCGGTCTTGAGGCCCGAACGAGTCGTTACCGTCGACGTTATAGATGGGTTGGACCACCAACACGACTTTGTCCAACAGGGGATTTCCTGGCAGAGCGGCATCTCTCAACAGTGCCAGAGCCGCCTCTTTGCCTTCCACTTCGCCTGCGTGGATATTTGCCTGGATGTAAACGATCGGTCGTTGCAAGCGGGCGGCCTCTTCTGGAGTGGATACGAGGGGGCGCGAGGCAATAACCAACGGAATCGGCATGCCCTTCGGAGAATTGCCCGAGAACTCGATTCGCACAGGAGCTCCCACTTTTTCAAGGTCGCGAAGAAACTCCATAACCTCGCTGTAGCTGGAAGTCTTTTCAAACTTGGTCGATTCTGGGACCGTCCTTAGGCCCCGAAGCTTCTCAACTTGGACTTGCGGAAGCGAAAGGGTTTGGAGCCCTGAGATCGTCACGGACGGATAGAAAGCGGCAATAGCAGCCCACGTCGCCAACATTCCCGAAAGCATAGCTCAGAGCATCAAAGGTCTCAACAAAAGCCTTGCATCGGAGACCAGTTCCTTCCCAAACAGGCATTCCGAGGTCTTTTTTAACGACTTCTGAAATATCCCTGCAACAGCGATAAACAAAACCAACTATATCGTTGTATCTTAGTTTAAGTCGGGAAATTTAACCTTAAATTCATGCAATTTGCAATTGGCTGCAAACGGAACGTTTTCGCGGATTGGAGCGCGAGCAACGGGCCTCTTTCAAAGGGAGAAGGAGAGTCTCGTGGCTTCCATGCGAACGCTTCGCCGAACGCGGTCAACGCACCCGAGTCCGCTGCAAATTGTCCAAAGGCTTTTCCGATCCTTTCATCGATTTTCGAACTGATCGCCTACCGCTTCGCCGGTGGGACGCTTCAGAACCGCCTATCCATCATTCCCTGCTGTGTCCTCGATGTACGAGTCAACGCAGCGTGTCCATCTCATTGACGAGACTCACCATGCAACGAAAAGCATTTACGCTCATAGAACTCCTCGTAGTAATCGCAATCATCGCGATTCTCGCGGCTATCCTCTTCCCTGTCTTTGCACAGGCAAAGGCGGCGGCGAAGAAGACTCAGTCGCTCTCTAACTGTAAGCAGACCGCCACCGCGACACTGATTTACAGCACGGACAACGACGACATGTTCCCGTTCGGATCGGGCAACGACTGGTACTACCCCAACGGAAGCTGGGTTTGGTCCACGCAGCCTTACATAAAGAACTACCCGATGCTCTTGGACCCGCAAGATCCGAAGAGCACCGCGTTCTGGCCGAGCTGGTTCCCGACCAACACCCTCAGCATCTCTTACGCTGCAAACTCGTTGATCAAGTGGAATGGCACGGGCAACCAAGCTGTTGGAGTCATCAATATGCTCCAGTCTTGGTACGGCGGCCCTTATACGGTTAGCCAAACCATGGTCGGCCGACCTGCCGAAACCATCATGTTCGCGTCGAAGTACTACGGCAACAACATTTGGGGCATGGGCGCACTCATCACGGGCGCACCATTCTGGGACTTCGCCGGACCGACGGTCCACCCGCAAGGTTCGCCTCCTCCCGGCGCTCCAGCTCGAAGCGGCAACCCATACACCGTTACCGGACAGAACGGTCAAACCGTGGTTGTCAACCGAAACGATCGATGGGGTGCGGTGGCTGTTTACGGAAACCAAGGCATCTTCGTGTTCACCGATGGACACGCGAAGTCAATGGATCCGGTACAAACCAACCCGGCCGAGGGCTATGAACCACAGTTCGACACGCAGAACATGTGGAACTACACCCGTCTCTAAGGAACACGATGAAGAAGCTTTCGAACTACGGAATTCTTCTCGCAGCACTTGCGGTGGCCCTTGCCACCGCTGGCTGCGGATCGGATACAAACGCGACCCAAGCTGAGAACGACGCCTTCAAAAGCGGAGCGAAGCCGACGGTGAACATTCCGCCGGGAGCCAACACCCCGCCGCCGAACTTCAAGAGCAGCCTCGACAACGGCGGAGGTCCCCGACCACCCGCCGGTGCCCCGGGGCCCGGAGGCTAGGCACCTACGAAGAGTCCCCGAGCTTCGGCATTCCGAAGCTCGGGGATTATTTGTATATGAACCTAGTGCATAGGTTGGACAAAGGAGGCTTTTGCCTTACCCGCACGGGGAATCTTTCCACGTCGACTCACGGGTCGAGGAGACCTGAAGCAACAGTCAGCTTGCCTTGAACGGGGCCACTCTTAAGGGAAAGAGGAGTGGTGGGCGGTGAGGGACTCGAACCCCCGACAACCTCGGTGTAAACGAGACGCTCTACCAACTGAGCTAACCGCCCGAGAAGAAATCGCACCTGTCGATTTCCCTGAAGGAACCAAGAATTTACCCTAGGGATCGGTCGGTGCGCTTTTTCGGCACTGAAATTTCTAGAATGGCTGTACAATTTACCGGGGCCGTTATGACAAGGAGTGTTGGCTTTTTTGCGCTAGGATTGGCGCTGGTATCCACCGCATTCGCCAGTGGACCGTCCGCAACTAAGAAAGCGCAGCAGGCAAAGCCAACCACGGCGAACGTGTCTGGCGCAATTCGCAAGGCCGAGCTCTTTTTCACACACTTTGAAACTCCCGGCAAGGGATTCCGCATCGCCGACGACTTCTATCTCCCAATTTCGCAAGTGGAGGCTTTCGGGTGGAGTGCTTCCGTTCAGAACGGTGAAGCCAAGGTCATTATTGACCAATCGCTCTACATGGCCACCCTCAAAGAGGTCAACGGTCAGCCTTGTCTCTCGGTGCGGGATCTTGTGGCCGAAGCTGGCGCGATTGCTGCCTGGACGCCCGGATTTGACCGTCTAGAGGTTGCGGCGGCGCTTAAGAACGTTCGAGTTTCTAAAGGCGTTATCGACTTTTCTTCGACGCTTCCGCTGAAGAGTTCGGTTACCACGCTGACTTCCCCGTCGAGGATCGTTCTAGACATTCAGGGCGCCAAGCTTGGTCCAAACACGAAACTTGATCTCGAATCCTCCGCTCGAATATCACAGTTCAAACCGAACACTGTACGGGTCGTGCTGGAAACGTCTTTCGTTCCCGATTTAACGAAAGCGAATCCTGACGATAGCCCGAAGAAAGAGTTCACCCTCGATTTCAACCCTCCCGCGACGCCCGCCGCTGAGCAACCCACTACGAGCCAGCCGACCGCGAACCCAACGAGCTCTAATCCGTCGGGGCCGGCAAACACGATCGGGATCGGCGTTGATATCGAGAACGCAAACACAACGCTCCTATCGATCAAGCTGCCTGCGGCATTTCTCAAGAAGCCTGCACAGTTCGCTAAGAAAGGCCCGGATGCGTTCGAACTGTTCATTCCTCAGAGCAACCTTCAACTTTCGCCGGATGATAAGTTCGAGTCTGAGTTCGTCGCCGGAGTTAATGTAAGAGCGGAGAAAGGGGGCACCTATCTCACTTTCCAACTCACTCGGGCAATGGGTGTGGAACTTTGGGCAAGCTCAACCGGGCTGCAAGTTCAACTCGTAAGACCAACCCAGGGAGGCTCTCTAGCTGGAAAGATCGTTGTGATCGACGCAGGACACGGTGGGTCCGATTCGGGCTGTAAGCACGGTCCGCTGTGTGAAAAGCACCTCACCCTTCCGATGGCAAAGTTTGCCGCAGCTGAATTGTCCGCCGCCGGAGCTACCGTCTTGATGACGCGACGAGAAGACACCTATCCGTCTCTAGACGCTCGGTGCGAATTGGCAAACAAGAACAAGGCCGACTTCTTCATCTCGATCCACATCAATTCGCCGGGTCGAGGTCGTGCATCCCCAAGTGGTACGCAGACGTACTATCACAAGAAGAATGCGATCGGAAAGCTACTCGCAGAATGCGTTCATCGGGAGCTCCTCCGCTATGGCAAGCTTCCCGACTTGGGATACCGAAGCGATAGCACGCTGTACTCGAGTGGACTCAAAGTCCTTCGCGATACCAAAGCAGCGGCGATTCTCATTGAGTGTGGTTTCATCACGCACCCAACCGATCGAGCAAGAATGCAGACGAAGGAATTTCAGCAGGGCGTCGGTAAGGCGATCGTGCAAGGATTGAAAACGTTCTTAGGACAATGAGCAAAGGCAAGTCATTCCCCATTACGCTGGTGGCATTCGGTCTCCTTGCAGGGCTCGGCTTAGCCGGCATCGCAACCTACGTGCAATCGGCGCCGGGTAGCAAGCGAAATCCGATCGTGAACACCCAGGTTCCCTCACAAAGACCGACCAACGGGGCTCCGGACGCGATTAAGGATCCTTCCCCACAAGTCGAGCAAGTGGCCGTACAAGGGATAAAGCCCACGGAAACGGGTTATGAACTCTCTGGTTCGGTGAAGGTCTCCGCGAAAGAACCCGAGCTGGGCGCGGTGAACGCCATGCTGCAATCGCTTGGATACAAGGAATTCAACTTCGTCGACTTCCAAATTGATGATGAGGGCGCAGCCACGCTGGACGTGTCTAGCGGAATCCGAGATGGCTTCTCTTCCGGCGAGGAAGCCGACTTCGTCAAAGCCCTTCAGGTGTGCCTCGGTCAATTCCCGAAGGTGAAGTCCGTCATTTTGAAGGTGGATGGCGAGAAGCTGGACACCCTCGGACACCTCGAGCTATCGGAACCTATTTTGGTTGGAGCCGCCGCTAACGCCGCGGAGCCAACACCCGACGCAGGCCAATAAGCAGCCCAGCGACACCAAGAATGAGCCACACGGTCGCCCAGCCAATGGCGGGGATTCCGGTGGCTCTTTCCATGTTCTTTGCATCGGTAGCTGCTTCGGTAAGTGAGCTCAGCAACACGAGATCTCGGAAAGACGCCAGAGATGTAAGGCAGAGTTGGACACCCACAAATTGAACGGCGAACATTCGCGTCTCTACATCCGCGATCTTTGGGATGCCCCACAGGAGGCCAACCCACACGAATGCGGTTAGCAGCCCCACGATATCCCCGCGAAGCCAAAGGACGATGACGACCATGAGGGCGATGGCAAGCCCGCGAGCGATTTTGGAAGCCGCCTCGCCGTTCATGCACGAGGCGATGACGAACGCACCTAGGAGAGTCGCCCCAAGGTAGCCCGCCGGCGCGATCAAGAAGAGCGAACCGCCCTGGCTGAGAGTGACTCCTGACGTGTCTCCGTAAACCTCGATCTTTCGGACCAATCCACCACTGGCAAGGGTCGCAAAAGCGTGCATCGCCTCATGGAAGTGCGTGTTCAGATACTGAATCGGAAAGAGGACAAATCGACCGAACGGAATGAGCGTCAAGGCAACGGAAACGATCGTCGCGTAAATCAGCGACCGTTGCTGAGGATTCAAGGCGCTAGGACGGCGTTGGCTCATGAGACTTTTCGGATTCAGCGGCCGGAGCGGATTCTCCTGCCTTCTTCTCTCTTCCCTTACGAACTCGCTCGGCGATGAGATGCACGCTTATCGCCATGAAGGCCCCAACAACCCATCCTAGAAGAACTTGACTGGGATAATGCGCGCCGTTGTAGATACGGCTGAGTCCAACGAAGACCGCCAGAGCAAACCAGGGAGCGCCGAACCATCGCAGATGGATGACGAACATCACTCCCGCTGCCATCATGTTCGCCGAGTGGGCGCTTGCCGTTCCTGCTGAGTCGGAATAACCAACGCGCATGATGCAGTCGGTCAAATTGGGATCGTTCAACGGCCTAGGCATTGGAATGCCTTTCTTGAAGATATCCGTGACCAAATTTGAGAGCGGGACCGCAAGAAGGGCAAGAACTGCCGCGCGACGGGTCTGCTTGCCGGAGAGGATCATCGCGAAGAGCATGATCGCCAGCAGCGCCTTCACCCAAGGATAGTTGAGCCCCTCGGAGAAAAAGCGCATTGGAGCTTCCCAATAGCCGGGCCACCGATTAATCCAGTGGAATACGGCACGATCTGCTCCGATCATGTACGTATTCTACTAGGGAGTATTCATGACCGTCGTTTCTCGTTGGCTCGCGCGCAGATTCTGGTGGGGAATTTTGTGGCTCATGCGCAAGCCTTGGATGCGTCGGGCGCAAGAAGCTCCGCTTCAATACTTTTCCGAGGCCTTTCGAACGCGCGCCCTGGAATCGAATAAACGTCAGAATGCCTTGGCTCGCAAAATCGGGCTTCCTCTGCTCACCTTACTGATCGATATGATCATCGCCGTCTGCGCGATCTCGGTGGCCGTTCAACTCCTGCTGATGGCGAACGACCAAGGCTGGCTTCAAGCCCCGGACACCCTGATCGAGAGGACGACTAGGCCCTGATCGGCTGAAAATTCGACCAGTCGCCTAAGTAAAGAACTTCCTCTTCCAACTGCACCCCGAACTGAGCGTGCACGGTTTCGCGCACATGATAAGCCAGCGAGCGAATTTCCGAAGCCTTCGCTTCGTTGACGTTCAAAAGAAAGTTCGCGTGCTTTTTACCCACCATAGCTCCGCCAAGGCGAAATCCTTTGAGTCCGCATGCCTCGATTAAGAATCCCGAAGGAACAACCCCGGCCTTCCTCATTCCCTCGGTGAGTCCTGAAATGCGTTGGGCGAGATCGCTGTCCACAACGTTTTTGAAGAAACTCCCGGCACTTGCTGGGGGAGGCTGCTTCGAGATCCGCTGCCGCTGATACTCGCGCGCCTCATCAAAGATCGCCTTCGCGGGCTTCTCTGGGAGTTTCATCTCTACCTTGGTGACAATCGCCTTCGGAGCGTCTGGGCGCCGCAGAATCGAGTCGCGATAAGAGAACTCCATCCAGCTCGGATCCACCCATTGAGGTTCCCCGTCGTGCACGATCTCAAGGCGGGTGAGAAACTCCGAAACATTGCTCCGATAAGCCCCTGCATTGGACACCAGGGCGCCTCCGAGTGTCCCAGGAATACCGACGGCAAACTCCAGTCCTCCGAATCCACGCTGGGCGGCCTTCAAAAAGACTTCTTGGAATCCCGCCCCTGCATCGGCCATGAGCGACCCTTCAGAGTCGATTTCGATACAACGGGCAGCATTGACAATTACGAGGCCTGAGACACCGGCGTCGGAAGGCAGGACGTTACTTCCCCACCCCAGAATGGTCGTATCCAGCCCCTCTAGTTGAGCGGCCCCAACAACGCGCACCAGTTGCTCATGAGACTTAGCGACAGTAAAGAACTCGGCCGCTCCGCCCGCCTTAAGGGTGGTATAGGGCCCAAGAGGCACTTTTCTGCTCACCTGAGTCCAGTCAAACTGCATCGGATCTTCCTTGAAAACCTTCACTCTCCCGAGAGAGAAAGCGGCACCGTGGGGTTGGACATGGTGTACCCGATGGGCTTCTTCGGTGTACTAATGCTTGGCTCGATCAAGTAGACCGGGAGCAGTTCTGCAGGAGAGACAGGTTTAAGTTCCTGAACGACTGACCGAACGTTTTGTGCCGTGGGATAAGTAACGAGTTCAAACCCTGGACCAAATCCGGTCAATTCCGGGTGCAACTTCCGGAGTTCTTCAAGGGGCAGTTCCGTTCTGGTGACCTCTTTGCCTGGAATGCGCACGAACCATTCGCCGCGTTTGCTCGGAAAAACGACCACTCGTTCTGTCGAAATCAAGTCGAAGCTCGTGACGCCCGCACACGCTTTCGCGTGCGCATACCCAAGTGACTTGGCGAGAGTCACGCCCACTCGTGTTCCGGTAAAGGAACCAGGACCCAGGTCGGCGACAAAGAGGTCAACCCGAGCCAGCGGAACCGGTAGTTCCTCCAACATCTCGGAGAACGCCTCTAGAGCGCGATTCTTCCATTCTCGGGTCTCAGCAAAGAGAACCTGGTCATCGTCGTCGATCAGGGCAATCGAGGTGACGGGTGAGGAGGAACTAAGGGAGAGAATCACGATTTCCGTTCGATTCGGACTTTTCGGACGAACTCGATCAGCTTCTGGCGGAGCTCTTTCACATTGGCCGAGCCTTCCGCCTCGGAGAACAGGACCACAAATCCTTCTCGCTTGAGATCGGAAAGGACACCCCAGACGGAGACTCGGTCCTTGCCCTCTTGGTTCTTCCCGATTCGCGTGCGAATACCGTCAAGATACATCCCTGCTTCTGTATAGAATCCGGGCTCATTCACTCGGCGCTCCACTACGGAAAACTTCTCAAGGTCTTCGTTTTCCACGCGGCGAACGACGCCAACGAAATCAGGCATAAACGAATCCCCAAAGGCCCCCTTCACAACCTTTTTCTGAGGCGAGAGGAAGGCTACCGAATCTTCTTTTGCGGTTCTTGCGACACCCGTTTGAGCGGGAAGGAAAACCGTGTAGTTGCGATTCTCCACCACAACCGGAGCCGTCATGGGGCCCACAAAGGGCTTGGTCGGCGGCCTGGAACCCTCAATGAAAATCCGGGTCTCGTTCATTGCCGGAAGGCCTTGTGCATCCACGCGAGGCGCTTCAACCGGCTGTACCGTTTCCAAAAACTCCATCAGCTTCGGTTCCAAGACCTCGCTGTTCGCTTTCGGAGCGGTGATTTCGATCCCAAGCTTCTTGGCGCCGACTCTTAGGAAGACGGCGTGAATCGTCGTTTTCTCGGTTTGCTTATCCTTGCGCGTAAAGCGGGTGAGGGCAACCTTCGCGTCTAAAACTTCCAAGATCCACTGCTTCTCGACCTCAGCTTTGTCTTTCAGGGATTCGGCAAATTTCGCGTTGTACTCTTCTGGCGTCGCGTCGGACACCAGGAGATACAGGTCAAGATTAGCCTCGAACTTCGGTTCCGAGAATGGAATCGCGCGAGAGGTGAAGGCGCCTTTTGGAGACCGCACTTTCCGCCAGGTAGCCGGGTGAGTGAAACCCAGACCAACTTCTTTGACATCCAATTTCTTGGGTGCAACCTCTGGAGCAACCGCCGAAGCGGAAAATCCGCCAGGCGCGCTATAAGGCTGATTTGTAGATAACAGGGCGACGGCCGCAAGAAGTGGAAGCATGGTCGATTACGGTGATTATGACGGGCAGGGGGTGCCTGAGTTATCAGATTTCGGCGAAGGAGCTCCGGTTCCAGTCCAGCCCACTCCTCTCCGACCTTCTCCGAGAGAGATTACTGCGCCTCGCCAAGCAATGATTCCAATCGATCGCCCACTAGCTTCAGCACCTTCCCCCGGTGGCTCACGCGATGCTTCTGCTCGGCAGTGAGGTCAGCCATTGTGCAATCCAGTTCTGGCAAATAGAAGACCGGATCGTAACCGAATCCTCCGTTGCCCGAAGGAGATTCGGAGATTCGCCCTTCACACGTCGCGTTGAACACCTCCGTCGGGTGCCCTTTCTTTGCCAGAGCTACGAAGCAATTGAATCTGGCTCCACGATGTTCGGTTGGAACATCTGTCAGTCGATCCAGGATCATCGCGATTTTTTCTGGGAAAGGTAAATCCTCACCTCCAAACCGCTTGCTGTAGACGCCAGGAGCACCATCGAAGGCGTCGATTTCGAGGCCCGCATCATCGGCAACGCACCACTCCCCAGTCACTTCGGCGGCGCTGTTCGCTTTGATCGCCGCATTCTCCGCGTAGGTGGTGCCGGTCTCTTCCGGTTCTGGAGCCTCTGGATAGTCGGCGAGTGTAACGATTTCCAGTTGGGGAAAGCGGGCGGAGAGAATGGTGACCATCTCTCCCGCCTTTTTCCGATTGTGAGTTGCGATGACGAGGCGCATGTGCAGATTAGAGTCCTAAGGTCTCGCGTTGGGCAACCATAAGTTCGTCGCAGCCCTTTTTGGCGAGTTTGAGCATTCGACCAAGGGTGTCGGGTCCGAATGGATCGTGCTCGGCCGTCCCTTGAATCTCAACAAACTTTCCGGCACCCGTCATGACAACGTTCATGTCCGTACCTGCCTCGCTATCCTCGTCGTAGTTCAAATCCAGAACTTCCTGATTGCGGTAGATGCCAACGCTGATCGCCGAGATCTGATCTTGGATGGGACTCTTCTTGATCAGACGCTTCTTCATCATGTAGTCCACGGCGTCGTACAAGGCGATGTATCCAGCGGTGATCGCCGCACATCGAGTGCCGCCATCGGCTCGAATGGCGTCACAGTCGAGAGTGATCGTGTTCTCACCCAAAGCGCTCAGGTCAACGATGGCTCGCAGCGAACGACCGATCAACCGCTGAATCTCCATCGAACGGCCATTTGGCTTCATGAGATCGCGATTGTTTCGTTGCCGACCCGATCGAGGGAGCATGGAGTATTCGGCGGTGATCCAGCCTTGTCCCTTACCCTTCAGGAACGGCGGAACCCTTTCCTCCACGGTGGCTGTGACGAGCATGTGGGTGTCGCCAAGTTTAAGCAGACAAGAACCCTCGGCGAATTTTGCAAAGCCCCGCTCCATGGTGTACGGGCGTAGTTCGTCGAGTTGCCTTCCGTCAGGTCGCATTCCGCGAGAGTACCTAGGCGACCCTACTTAGCCGCGACACTCCTGAAGAGCGACGACGGTTAACCGACGGAGACCTTGTCGCCGAGAACGATCACTCGATCCGTGCGAGCACTTTCGAGAGCCGCACAGGCAACTTCTAAAGCTTCGAAAGCTTCTCCAAGCTTTACCGGAGAAGGCTTTCCGGAAACGATTGCCGCCAAGAAATCTTGGAACTGCCGCCGGAAGGGATCATCTGCTTGGGTGAAGTTGCCCTCGTAGCGCTTCTCACCTGCCCTCACGGTCCGAACGGAACTTGCCCGACGACTGTCGTACTGGAGAAGGCCTTCTGACCCCGCGATGTCGAAACCAACGCTGAATCCTTCCGGGTCCATCCACGTGGCTTCCACGTGAGCGATCACTCCTGAGTGAAACTCAAGAGTCGCCATGCCATGGTCTGGTCCAGACATCGTCTTTGCGCCTACAGATCGCGCAAAGACCGTCTTTACCGAACCGAATCTTTGGATGAGCCAATCAAAGTCGTGAACCGCGAGGTCGATGAAGACACCACCCGAGCGAGTGTGGTCCGTAAACCAACCTTGAGCCCCTTGGGGTACTCCGCCGCCGCGCCGAACCCTTGCTGCCGCTACTCGACCGATCTTTCCACTGTCGATGAGATCGGCTGCGCGACGAAATTCGGGGAAGTAGCGAACAACGTGACCCACCATCACCACCGATCCGCTGTGCCCTTCCAGCTCTTGCACCACATTGCGGGCAGTTTCCAGGTTGTGAGCAAGAGGCTTCTCAACAAACACGTGCTTGCCCGCTTTTGCGGCAGCAACGGTGAATTCCGCGTGGGCATCGTTCGGAGTCACGATGTCGACAATTTCGACGGTCTGAAGCAGGTTGTCAAACGAGTCAACGACGGTTCCCCCGTTTTGAGCGGCAAACTCCGCCGCCCGCTCGGGATTCCGATCGAAAACGTACAGTTCGGTGCCTCCGTGCTCGGCAAGCAAAGGCTTCAAGTGGCGATAGTGAACTCCCGCCAATCTGCCCGCACCTACGACTCCTAACCGCAACATCTCTCGAATTGTGACAGAGAACCGGGGCGGGAGACGACATGAAAAAAGGGGCCGACTTTCGTCGGACCCCTGGCATCTCCCTCTCCTGTCAAATTGCTCGTTGGGATTAGGCGGCGTCGTCTTCTACCCGAACGTCTTTTGCCTCTTCTGCGCTGGTCATATCCCAGTTATCGCAGTCCAAACGCCGGCAGTAGATCATTCGCTGATTCTCGCCCGAGGCGGTTTCCACGTCAGCGATCTGGGCGAATCGGCAATCGAGACACATCTCTGGCTCAATGAGCCTCACGATCTTCATTTGCTTCTTCGCCCCCATGTCGCTTCCCTCTTCTCTATCCCATCCGGTCACGCCAACCCATCTACATCCCTCGTGCGACTGCCGGCAGTGACTTACACCAGGGTCTTTCCAGCCAGGCGCAAATGCCCCTCGCGCATTCTTACCGGCTTTGCCAGAGACTGTTGCCGGCATCCAGGTTCGACATAATGAGAGGCACGATGCGGCTAACCCAGAGCGAACGAATGCGCCGAATGGATGCAGAAAACGAGTCCGTTTGGGTGGAGGCAGAAGCCGCAACCGGACCAAGACTTCGGCACATTTATCCCACTTTGCTTCGCGCGCCGATCGAAGTCATCGTTTGCCCGCTTGGCAAAGCGGTGAACCACGGGGGGATCCTCCGAGCCGCAGATTCTTTCCGCATCGAGCGGGTCACCTTTCAAAAAGAGGAAGACGGAGCAACCGATTTTGCAGGTTCGCGAGGCGCGAAGAAGTGGCAGCCGTATCGATGGCTACCCGCCATTGAGGCGGCCAATGAAGCGAAATCCGGTGGTCGGACCCTGGTATCGCTTACGTGGACCCCTGACGCCATCAGCATATTTGACTTCGACTGGACTTTCCCTCTTTCGATCGTCGCGGGGAGCGAGTGGCAGGGGGTGCCCGATGAGATCGTGGACATGAGCGACCATGTGATCGCAATCCCTATGTTTGGCGCCACGGGTTCGCTGAACGTGGCGGTCGCCACTTCGATCGTTCTGAGCCAAGCGACGATGGCTTACCATCGCTCGAACCCCTCGTTCATTCCTGCCCGAGAGGAGTCTCAAAAGCTCCTGCGATTAGAGGAAACGGACTTAGTGAACGTCCAAGATATCGTTTAGGTCGCCCCGATACCCTTCTTGTTTCATCGACTCTCGCAATGTCGACCGTTGCTCGTTCGAAAGCGGCATGGGTGAGAAGGACTCCGCGACGTAAATCTTCTGCGACGCCTTCAGGATCATCTTTCGAAGCTCCACTTCTTCGCTTAGGTTCTTCTCAAGTTCGTTGCGAATACGAAGCAGCATGACGACCGTGAAAACACAAACGCCTACGCAGACCCACTGGAAAATTTGAAGGTTGGTCTCCGCCACTCGGGACCGCGAGGCAGCAGGCGCGGCAAAAACAGCGATGAGAGACGTGACGCCCGTAATGAACGCGATGTTCTTGTATTTGCCCAAACGACCTCGGGCATCCAGTTGCTCTTGACCAATTCTCAGGACGGCTGAGAGCGATCTCATCGTCGGGTCCGAGACCAGGCGGTCGAAAGACTCCTGGATCTCCTCAATCGTCATCTTGTGATAAATGGCCATAGAACACCTCGTTGGGCTCCGCTTCTTTAAAGATAGTCTCTAACAAGAAGCGCGTCAACTAAAACCTTCACCGGTTATTCAACCCGTTTATTGAAGTCTTAACGATAAACACGAAGACCCCAGTCCGTTTTGAGTTGAACGGCCGATTCGAGCTGAAGCTCATATTCCTCTGGCGTAAGTGGAAAAGCTCCGAGAGATTCGAGATGAGGATTCATTACTTGTGCGTCAAAAAGTACAAATCCTTGTCTCCTACATTCATTGATCAACGCCCATAAAGCAACTTTGCTGGCATCGGTCTGTCGATGAAACATCGACTCGGCAAAGAATGCTCCACCGATTGCCAGACCATAGGATCCGCCTACCAGTTCCTCACCGTTCCAAACCTCTACGCTGTGACCCCAGCCTTCCTCATGAGCCTCGGTGAACACGGAGATGATTTCCGGAGTGATCCAATTCTCCTCTGGACGGAGGCACCCTCGCATTACCTCCGTAAACGCTCGATCGAAGGACCAAGTGAACCGACCAGACCGGAGGGTCTTGGCGAGAGATCGAGACACATGGATGCCGCTGATTGGGAACAGGGCTCTTTGCGTGGACGTGTACCAGTCAATCCGCCCCCGGTCATCCCCCATCGGAAACAGCCCCGAGAGGTAGGCGTGCATCAGCGTCTCAGTGGTGAGTTCGACTCTTCTCAATGAACACCTACAACCTGAACGTGAATCAATGCCAATGCATTGTGATCGGAATTCAACTGCCGGTGAATACTGTTTTGCATGGACGCCCTATCGCTCCTCAAACACCAGATCGACGACTCTGCTTACCAGCTTGAGCAGTGCATGAACGGATTTCCGGTTGAGTCCTTTGATGTCAAGCCAATCTCGTCGGGAATGTCGTTCCGCGAGATGGTCGTGCACTTGCTGGAGGTGTACCACGCGGCCGCGAAAATGGCGAAAGGAGAAAAGCACGAGTGGGGCACCTACGTGGCTCCAGAATTGGCCGATGAGGATCTCCTTTCGGCAGTTACCAGCCTACGAAGCACCGCGGTGGAACTGCTTCTCG
The DNA here is from genome assembly GCA_964471545.1 of uncultured Fimbriimonas sp. Classification (GTDB taxonomy): domain Bacteria; phylum Armatimonadota; class Fimbriimonadia; order Fimbriimonadales; family Fimbriimonadaceae; genus Fimbriimonas. The sequence continues at coordinate 21,395 of CAYYJX010000016.1, forward strand.
ATGGCGGCGAGAGCGGTATCCAAACTGCCAGCGCTTTCATCGTTGGTCACGACTACTACCACGTTGGCCAGCTTGTCACCCTTCGACTCGCCGTCCAGCCCGACTGGAACTCTTACAGCATCTACAACCACTAAGACAGCCTAAAACGGTTGCAATCCCCTCTCGCTCGGCCTCAGGTTCGGAAAGGAGAGGGGATTCGTTCTTGTGAGGTATCCTTTTGGGGAATTCACACGGATGCGTCGCGCGTCCAGGTCTTCCCTTTCACGAGGCGGAGAAAAGCGCGCACAACCCATGGCGACATCCGGAGGTTCAACCTGGAGACAATATGGTCCAACTGAGCATGAAAGAGCTCTTGGAGGCCGGCGTTCATTTCGGGCACCAAACCCGACGCTGGAACCCCAAGATGAAGCGCTACATCTATGGCGCGCGCAACGGCATTTACATCATCGATCTGCACCAAACGATCAAGATGTTCGAAGACGCCCTGAACTACGTTCAGAAGGTTGTCGAGGACGGAGGCACCGTTCTTTTCGTCGGTACCAAGAAGCAGGCGCAAGCTGCCGTTAAGGAAGCTGCCGAGCGAAGCGGTCAATACTTCGTCTGTGAGCGATGGCTCGGCGGAACGCTGACCAACTGGAAGACGATTCAAGCGCGAATTTCGCGATTGAAGGAGCTCGACCGAATGGAAGCAGACGGTTACTTCGAGCGACTTCCTAAGAAGGAAGCCCTTCAGCGCCGCGAAGAGCGAGAGCAGCTGAACCGATACCTTGGCGGTATCCGAAACATGCAGAGCATGCCTGCTCTTATGTTCGTGGTCGACCTGAACAAGGAATCGATCGCCGTTGCCGAAGCTCGCAAGCTTGGTATCCCGATCGTCGCGATCGTGGACACGAACTGCGATCCTGAGCTCGCCGACGTGATCATCCCGGGCAACGACGACGCGATCCGCGCGATCCGACTCGTGACCCAAAAGATGAGCGAAGCGATCCTTGAGGCTCGCCCGCTGAGCGATGCCGTCACCGAGGGCACCGTTTCTGAGACCGAGGAAGGCACGGAGATTCTTGACGACGCTCCGATCCACATTGACGAGGAATTCGCCAAGGCATTTGGCGCTGAGCTTGGAACTGAGGAAAGCAAGTAATGGCCGGTTACACCGCAGCAGACGTTAAGCGACTTCGAGAAGAGACCGACGCTCCTATGATGGAGTGCAAGTCTGCCTTGGAAGAGGCAGGCGGAGACTACGATCGAGCTAAGGAAGTTCTTCGAGAGAAGGGCAAGGCTTCCGCAGGCAAGAAAGCAGGTCGAGCCACCAACGCGGGTGCGGTCGCATTTGCCCCGAACGAGAGCGGTAACGTTCTAGGCGTGGCACTTGTCGAGTCCGAGACGGACTTCGTTTCCAACAACGAAAAGTTCGTCGCCATGGTTCAAGAGATCGCCAACTGGGTCCGAGACAACGGCTCCGCAGACGACGCAAAGAAGAAGGAGTGGTCTGATGAGATCATCGCCGCTTTCCGCGAGAACTGCGTGGTCAAGGTCGCCGACCAGCTGAGCTCCGATAGCAAGATCGCCTACTATCTCCACCACGACAAGACCAACGGCGCCGCCGTTATGTCGACCGGCGAGAATGCAGGCTCGGAAGCTATCCGAAAGGTCGCTGTTCACATCTCGTGGGGCAAGCCCGAGTTCACCTCTAAGGATCAACTTCCGCAAGAGAAGCTCGACGCCGAATACAAGATCGAGTTCGAGCGAGCGATCAACGAGGGCAAGCCCGAGAACATCGCGAAGAACATCGCCCAAGGTCGCGTCAACAAGGAGTACATCAAGCAGGTCGTCCTTCTTGAGCAGCCGTTCTATGTCGATCAAGGCAAGACGGTTAGCCAGTACCTCTCTGAGGAAGCTAAGGGCACGCAAGTGACCGACTTCCGATACTACGCCGTCGGTCAAGGCTCCTAAGCCGTTCCGATCAAGCGTTCAGCGCCCCCTTGTCCAATGCGACAAGGGGGCGTTTTTCTTGCTCGATTCCATCCTGCCCAAAGGGGCTCGTTCACCTCGCCACGCAATTCAGCGGGTGGTAAACTCTCTCCCTGAGGAACTCCCTTGGCGCAACAACGAAGATCTTACAAACGAGCTCTCATCAAACTTAGCGGCGAGGCTCTCGCCGGTGATCTTCGATTCGGCCTAGATCCCCACATTCTTAACTACATCGCACATGAAATCGCCGCTGTTCAACAGGCCGGTATCGAGTGCGCCATCGTAGTTGGAGGCGGAAACTTTATTCGCGGAGAAACCTTCTCTGCGGAGGGTGGGATCGATCGCAGCGTCGCTGACCAAATGGGCATGCTAGGAACGCTCATGAACTCTCTTGGGCTTCAATCGGCGATTGAGAAACAGTCCATTGAAGTGCGCGTGCAGAGTGCGATCACCATCTCTGCCGTTGCCGAGCCGTTCATTCGGCGCCGAGCGATTCGACACATGCAAAAGGGTCGAATGGTTGTCTTCGCCGCTGGAACCGGCAACCCGTTCTTCTCTACCGATACCGCCGCCGTTCTTCGAGCGCTTGAGATTGAAGCCGACGTCTTGGTGAAAGCAACCAAGGTCGACGGCGTCTACGACAGTGACCCGAAGAAGAATCCGGAGGCGAAGCGTTTCGATACTCTGAGCTACGATCGTGCGATCTCAGATCGCCTCAAGGTCATGGACCAAACTGCCTTTACCATGGCCCAAGATCACCGACTTCCGTTGATCGTTCTTGACTTCCACAAGCCAGGCGCGCTCCTAGATGCCCTTACAGGTGGAAGTACAGGAACCCTTGTCGCCGACGAGCACAAGCCTGTTTAACGACCTTACGACCCTAACAAACGAGAACCTATGAACCCGCAAGAAATTCTGACTGACGCTGAACATCGCATGGCACAGGCCGTGGAAGCAATGGTTCACGACTTCGCCTCATACCGAACGGGTCGAGCCACTCCAGCCGTCTTGGAGCGAGTCCACGTGGACTATTACGGCACCGAAACGCCGATCACGCAGGTTGCGAACATCAGCATCCCTGAACCGCGGCAATTGCTGATCCAGCCCTATGAAAAGAATATGGTCACCGTCATTGAGCGAGCGATCATGAAGAGCGATCTCGGTATCAATCCGGTAAACGATGGGACGGGCATTCGCCTCACCTTCCCGCAAATGACCGAAGATCGACGAAAGGAAATGGTTAAGCAAGTTCACGCTCGAACCGAGCACGGACGAGTTGCCATTCGCAACGTCCGACGCGATGCGATCGATCACATCAAGGGTCTCGAGAAGAAGAAAGAGATCACCGAAGACGATGTAAAGGGCTACGAAACGAAGATCCAGAAGCTGACCGACACCTTCGTCCACAAGGCCGACGAACTCGGAAAGAAGAAAGAAGAAGAACTGATGCAGGTCTAAACCTGCCTAGCCCCGAACGATTCCGTTCGGGGCTCTCTATTTGCCCTCATGCCTACGACTCCCTCTGTAACGAACATGAACCCCATCCAAAAACGCGCCGTTGATATGGGGATCGACCTAAATGCGCTTCCCTCTCACGTTGCGATCATCATGGATGGCAACGGGCGATGGGCGAAAAAGAACGGCTGGCAGCGTTTACTTGGTCATCGTGAGGGTTACAAAGTGCTTCGCGGCGCCCTACTCGACTGTAGCGAAATCGGGATCAAGTACCTCACGGTCTACGCCTTTAGCGCGGAAAACTGGCGGCGTCCGAAGGACGAGGTCGATGGGTTGATGAAGCTCATCGAGCAAGCCGCCCGCGACGAACTTCGAACGATGCACAAGAACAACGTTCGGGTGAACGTCACAGGTCGGATTGACGAACTACCCACGGGTCTCCGCGCCGCCCTGGAAGACGGGATCGAGACCACCGCCGACAACACGGGAATTGTGTTTACGCTTGCGGTGAACTATGGCGGTCGGGCTGAAATTGTCGATGCGGTCAAAGACCTCATTGCCGCGGGATTTGATCCAGAAGACATCACCGAGGATTTGATCAGCGCGCACCTTTACAACCCCCATCATCCGGAACCGGATTTGATGATTAGGACCGCCGGCGAGATGCGCTGGTCTAACTTCCTGATCTGGCAAGGGGCCTACTGTGAACTCTGGGTGACGCCCGATCCGTGGCCGGAATTCTCCACCGATCACCTGTTAGATGCACTAAAAACCTATCAAAGACGAACCCGAAAGTTCGGTGCCGTCGTCGAATAGATTGTGACCGGCTCTGCCGGCACGAATTCTGCGATAAAGGGTTCTCAATGTTTGGAGTTTCTGTCGCCGTCGCCTCGATTCTCAGTTCTATGGGTCCAGTCATCCAGGGAACAGCGGTTTCCCGATTTGCTCCCGAATCCATGAAACCTGCCATCGAGATGAAGGAACAGCGAGGGGCAAAGGTCTCCGAAATCGAGCTCGTCGAGGTTCAGGTCCGCGCGATCTTCCGAATTCCGTTCGAGTTCCTGACGAAGTCGGCTAAGTCCAAGACCACGGCGACGACTTGGCGCCCCTGATTCGAGCAGAGTCACTTTTTTCTGCGAAGGTTGGTCCATTCGCCTTTGGCTCGCGTCTTAATGTTGAGTCATGATTCGCGTTACTCGCCTTGCTATTCTTGCGACGGTCTTCGCCGCGTCTGTTTTGTCGCCTGCAGTTGCCGGTCAGCAAAAGGCCATTCAAGTCATTGTTGATGGCGATATCGTTAACTTCGCCAACGAAAAGCCCCAATCGGTGGGTGGTAGGACCCTGGTCCCGATGCGACCTATTTTTGAAGCATTGGGAGCAGAGGTGGACTACGACCTCGTTCACAAGCGCATTTTTGCTCGCAAGGACAATCTTGAAATCGAGCTGACGATCGGCGATTTGATCGCAAAGAAGAACGGAGCGGAGATCACCATGGACGTTGCCCCGCTTCTCCGCAAGGGGTCGACGCTCGTGCCTCTACGCTTCGTTGCGGAGTCGCTTGAAGCCGAGGTGACCTACGACAAGGTCAAAAACGTCATCACCATCTCCACCGAGCAAGGACCGACCCCGACCGATCCTGATAAGAACGACGGCGGAATGGGCGACGGGCGTCCCTAACTTCCTTCAGTCGGACTCGCCTTTGTCCAAGCGAAGGCAAAGGCGAGCCACCCAAGGATCAAGAGGCTCCCGCCGATGGGCGCCACCGCACCCATGATTCGTAGGTCGAGCAGCACCAGAAGATATAGGCTCCCTGCGAAGACGATGGTCCCCGCAAGCCAAAGACGGCGGCACCACTTCACATCAATCTTGTCAGCGAGGGCCAGGGCAAGTGCCAGCGCCAGAACGTGTGCCAAATGATAGAAGACGCCCGTTTTCCACGTCTCAAGGCGATCAGGTGTCACCCGACTTTTGATTACGTGGGATCCAATGGCACCGAGGGCCACTCCAATCGCTCCCAGCAAACCCACGACCGTGCCCCATCGACGATTCATCATCTTCAAGTTTGAACGACGGCAAACAAAAATGGGGGGCGATAGCCCCCCATTTCATCAGCGGAGTCGCCGAGTGAATTACTTCGACCGAATCTCGATCTTCTCACCCTCAAGATTGATGATGATCGAGATCGAAGCATCTTTCGAAAACTCGGTCAACCCAACCATGGCTCTCTGCTCTTTCGTCAGCTCGTCTACTTTCAGATAGCCTCTTTCTTTGAGAGTCTTCCTCTGAGACTCGCTCAGCGACTTAGCGAGCTTTGAAGGGTCGCCGCCCGGCTGAATCTTGAACACCGTGTTCGGAGGGAGCATCTTCCCTTCCTTAAGGAACCGAAAGTTCTTTCCTTCTTTGCCAAAGTCTCGCTCCATGCGCTCCGAGAATTCCTTTGCCCATTTCTCTTGGTTCTTGGAAAACTCTTCGATCCACTTCTCATCCACCTCGGGGACGCGAACTTTCTGCTTGCCGCCATTGCCATCTGGCACCTCGATTTCCTTCCAACCCTTGAACATCTTTTCCGAGTCGAATTGGAACATTTGGATGTCTCGGTCGGTGAAGATGCGTGCCTCTCCGGGAGGAATCGGCGCTCCTGGTACGGTCGGTCGACCCGGGACCGGCGGACGTGCCGGAGAAAGAACTCGCCCCGTTCCGAATCGAAAATCAGCCGACTTTCCGGATCGCCAGACAAGCATGCCGCCCTCGGACTCCCAGTGACCGTCCATCGCCGTAGCGAGGGCTTGAAGGACATCCTTCAACGGTCGATCAACCACGTTAAGGGTGATCTTCTTGTCTTTCGGAAGCTTGGATTCATCCGCGACGAAGGAGACTCCTTGGGAAGTGAGCCAGCGAAGAATGTCTTGGAGCGAACTGCCTCGGAACGTGGCGGTGACCTTTCGGTCGTACTTTTCCTCGGCGAACTCCACCGCTGGAGCAAGGGTGGCAACGAACTCTTGCCCATTGGCATTGAGAGCAGGCACATCTGCCTTGCTAGACGTCGGATAGGCGAGCGCCGTATCGATCGTGGGTTCTTGTCCGTGAGAGACGCCGAGCGCAGCCAACACACCGGTTACCGCTGCTAATTTCCAACTTTCCATATGAGAAAACTCCTCGCTCTCGCCCCTGTTGAGAGGAGCGATTACGAGGAGTTACTTCGCGGCTACAGTTTCCCGTTTCCGGAAACTATCGTTTGCGTGCTTCGAACTTCGCGCGTAGGAACTTAGCCCTAGCCGTGACGTTGGGAAGGTCCACGATCTTCTTCACGTCAACGATTTGGGCGGAGACCGGAACGGTAACGTCCAATTCCTCGCTACCGCGCTTCACCTTGAGCGTTAGCCGATCCCCAACCTTGAGATCCTTCGTAGCGGCTTCCCAAGCACGAGAAAGGGTCACGTTGGTAGCGCCTTCGACTTTCTTTCCGCCAACGGAAACCACAAAGTCACCAGACTTCAGCGGGCTATCTTTTGCACCCTCCGAAACGCTGACGCGCATTTGCTTTGCTTGAAGATCCGGCAGAGCACGGAAGCCGAAGTCGGGTCGACTCTCCTTCACATCCACCATCTGCAAACCAATCTTCGCAAGATGCTCCTCGACGGGAAGTTCGCCAGGCTTCATGACGATCTTGTCGTATAGGTAAGCCACTTCGAGTCCACCGAACTTAGCGCATTGATTCCTAATTTCGCCTTCGTCGAATCCTGGCTTGTTGTTCTCGCAAAGCTTCCATAGGGCCTTTTCGACATCGTCCAGGGATCGCTTTCCTTCCGTCGCGTCCAGCAGAGCGATGTCCAGAATCATTCCAACCACCCAGCCGGTGTTGTAATAGCTGACGCCAAAGCCTTGGCTGTTGCCTCGACCGTTGTTAGCATCGGCAACTCGGTAGCTCGATTCGTACGGGGAAACTTCAAATCGCTCTGGTCGACGGCGCACCGAAGTCACGTTGCGAAGGACGTCGGCGTAAAGATCGTCTTTCTCCCACCATCCGTATCGACACAGGAGAGTGTTCGCGTAGTAGTCTGTGACCCCTTCCAGCCACCAGAGCGCCCCGGTCTTAGGAAGCGTAGTGTAGTCGAACGGTCCAAGAACGGCTGAGCGAATTCGCTTGACGTTCCAAAGGTGGAAGAATTCGTGCGACAGAACCGAGACTGCTCGCGGTCCCACGCCCGAAGAGAGCGTGATTTGGGTGCTGGAGAGGTGCTCAAGACCGCCCGCGCCATCCAAACGATCGTTGGTTTGGAAGTGCCACACATACCGGTTGTAGGGCAAGCCCCCAAAGAAATCGCCTTGGCTCCACGTCACGAAGTTGCAAGCCTTGCGAACGTAAGCATAGTCCACGTCCTTCCGAGCCGGGCCCCGGTAGGCGATGTAGTGCGTTCTGCCGCCGAACTTATACGTATCGAGGACGAAGTCGCCGTACGTCACTGGGTTGTCGGCAAGAACATCATAGTCGTCTGCCTTGTAGCTCTTGTGCTCCTCAATGGCGTCCAGACCTACTGCAATCGGGGTTTTCTTGTCGAATGCGAAGACCAGTTTGCAGGCCTCTTCTTTGCGCCCAACCAAATACATGTACGTGCTCGGGCCGCTAAAGTGGCCGATGTTATCGGCAAACTGCGTTGGGACTTCGTACGAGATCCGGAGGTTCGTTCCCTTTCGCGTAGAAATGGGCCAGGTGTAGTTGTTCGGCTTCTCGCCAAGCTTCCCGCCTTGCAGGGAGAAATTCTCTACTCGTCGCCAGTTGTCGGCGTAGACGTAAGAGCCTGGTGCCCAATTCGGCATCTGAAGCGCGAGTTCGTCTTTGTCAGCCGTGAACTCGATGGCGACGGAGATTTTCGAACCGTCGCCAACAGACTTAACTGTGTAGGTGATCTCTGCCTGAGCGAGACCGAAGAGAACGGATGCAATACAACAGGCGGTAAAGGTCAATTGGCGCCGCATGGCGGAGTTTAGACCGAAATCCTGCTTTACTAGGCACCCGTCGCCGAAAAATCTTGATCCAAATCTTCGGTGCGCTCGGCGTGCGGGTTCATTGTGTTGAACACTCCCTGCATCATTCGTCGCTGTCGGCGTCGAACCATGGCGTCTCGGGCGGAGACGAGGCCAGAGAGAGCCTCTTCGTTCTCTCGGCAGGCCAGGGGGCCTTCTTGGTAGTGGTTGAGCTTCGCGATGAGCACATCCAGGACGTCTTCGATTCGGACGCCGTTGATTCCAACTTCGTGAGGAAGCCCTTGCTGGAATTGGATGCGAAGGAATTCAGTTTCGATCAAGGCCATTGGTTTAACTTCGACATTTTCCATGCTTGTTTCCTTACGGGAGAGGTTTTCCCTGCAGTCTACAAAAGACGCCTGGGAACTGTCATGGTATCTCACAAAGCTCCTAAAGCCGGGGACTTTTACAGAAGCTTTGCAAACGGGGTCGGAATTGATGACGGAACATCGCAGGTAAAACCCATTTATGAACGTTTCATTGCTCCGCGAACTTGTCGAGGCTCATGGCATTCCCAGCCGGGAAGACGCCATTCGGGCGATTGTTCGCCGCGAGTTGTCCCCGATCGCCGAATGTCGCACGGACATGATGGGCAACTTGATCTGTGTCAAGAAAGGTAAGCCAGGCGCCCCACGAGTGATGATTGCCGCTCACATGGATGAGATCGGCTTCATCGTCAAGTACATCGACAGCGACGGATTCCTGCGTCTTCAGCCGCTCGGTGGATTCGATCCTCGGCAAATGAACAGTCAACGCGTGATCGTTCACGCCGCATCGGGCGCCAAGAACGGCGTGCTGATGTACGGCACCAAGCCTAAGCACATGCTCACCGATGCTGAAGCAGGGGCGCCGCAGAAGGTCGAGGGATTCTTCGTGGATTGCGGACTTTCCGGTGAGTCTGCCAAAGAACTCATTCGGGTCGGGGATATGGTGACGATGGATCGAACGATGATCCAGATGGGCAATCTCTACACTTGCAAGTGCATGGATGACCGGGTAGGCGTTTTTGTGATGATCGAAGCAGTGAAGAAGCTAGTCGATCAAGAATGCGAGGTCATCGCCGTAGCCACCGTGCAGGAGGAAATCGGTCTTCGCGGTGCGGCGGCGTCCGGATCTTCGGTCCAACCTGACGTTGTGGTTGCCCTAGACATCACTCTGGCGAATGACATCCCAGGCATTCCGGAGCAAGATCACGTCACCAAACTCGGCAAGGGCACCGCGATCAAGGTAATGGACAGCTCGTTGGTCTGCCATCCAAAGCTGGTCGAACACTTCCGTCAAGTTGCTATCAGCGAGGGCATCCCTTACCAAATGGAAGTGCTTCCGATGGGCGGCACCGACGCAGGAGCAATCCAACGGCTACACGGCGGAATCCCCGCCCTTACGCTTTCGATTCCTACCCGATACGTCCACACGGTGAACGAAACCGTTCACGAAGGAGACGTGCAGGCCTCAATCGATATCCTTGCGGCGTACCTGCAAGATGCTCACAACGGCGTTTACTCGTACGAGTAGATCCTCGTAGACGTTCAAATGAGCGAAATTGCGACCAACCTCTCCGCTATTCACCACCGAATAGCGGAGGCGGCCACTTCGGTAAACCGCAGCCCGGACGAGATCACGCTCATCGCCGTTTCCAAGACGATTCCGATCGAAGGGCTGTTAGCCGCGTACGCAGCGGGTCAGCGGCACTTTGGAGAATCGCGCCTACAAGAAGCTTTGCCCAAAATTCAAGCCATGCCGGGAGACTGCATTTGGCACTTTATAGGACCACTGCAATCCAATAAAGCAAAGGCAATTGGCAACCTTTTCCACGTGATCCATACGGTTTACAACGACCGTCAATTGAAAGAAATCGAGAAATGTTCCCGCCCAGTAGAGGTTTTCATCGAGGTGAACATCGGTGAAGAAGAACAAAAAGCGGGAATTTTTTTGAAAGATATTGACGATTTCTATCAATCTCTCATACACTGCAAGCAAGCAATTTTCCGGGGTCTGATGACTATTGGCCCTCGAGTGGAGAGCGCTGAAGAATCAAGACGATTTTTCAGAACTCTTGCAGAGCAGAATGCTCGACTCGAAGGTCCTTGGCTCAGCATGGGAATGAGCGGAGACTTTGACGTGGCCATCCAGGAAGGAGCCACCCACGTTAGAGTTGGGAGCGCGATCTTCGGGTCGCGATAAAGGGAAAAGCAATCATGGATGATGTCTTCACTTCGGAAAAGCCGGGTCTTTTTGGTCGTCTTGCAGAAATGTTTCAGCGACCTGAGTACGTCGAAAACGACGACATGCCCGCAGAAACTCGCGAGTACGAAACCACTTCTTCGGTTTCCCGCATGCAGCCTTGCTACCGCTACACGGTCACCGTTCGACGCCAGGTTTCGTCGTTCGAGGACGCGATGTCCGCAGCGAACGGCCTGAAGCGAGGCGAGAGCCAAATCGTGAACCTCACTGGATTGGATGCCGTCACCAAGCAAAAGATCGTCGACTTCATGAGCGGCGTGAACTACGCGCAAGAAGGAACCTGGGAAGAGGTAGGCACCGATGTCTATCTCATCGCACCTTCGCACGCACTGGTGGAAGTTGCTCCGGCAACCCCCAAAATGAACGCGATCCGCAACTAAGCAAAGAATCGCGATACACGACAAGCACCCTTATTGGCTCAGGTGAGAACCTGGGCCTTTTTTAGTTTCCGGTAGCGCGGAGTAACATTTTAGAGATGCCGCGCCACGAAGAGATTTACGAGATAGTTGCGAAAATCCCAGCGGGCAAAGTTGTGAGCTACGGCGACATCGCAAAGGTCGTTCGAGTACCCCCGCGAGCGGTTGGAGGCGCCATGAAGCAGTGCCTGGAACTCTCCGAGCTGCCTCTCCCGTGGTGGAGAGTGGTCGGGCATGATGGTCGGTTTCCGCTGGCAAAATATCGACCCGACCTCGCCATGGAGCAAGAACATTTGCTCCAGCAAGAAGGACTCGCTTTTAAAGAGAGCGGTCGAGTCGATATCGACTCGTACCGCTGGGAAATCGAACCTTAGAGAATCAGAGACTTCAGTTTCTCTTCCACTTCGTCCTTGTCGAATCCAGCGGATCGGTACTGAACTTTTCCGTTTCGGTCGAGGATGAAGGTAGAGGGCAGAACGCTGATATCGTAGGCCTCTTTGATCGCATTCGTGAGTCCAGAATTCAGGACAGGGACGGTGATCTTGTAGATCTTGTTCATCACCGTCACTTCCGATTGGGACATGCCTACGGACACGAAGACCATCTTCGCACCGGACTTCTTGTACTTGCCGAACAGCGCTCCCATCTGGACGATTGCTTCCCCGCTCGCCTGTTGCTTCGCATTGATGAACGCGACGATGGTTGGCTGAGCCTTCGAGCGAAGGTTCGACAGCTTACGAGTCGACTTTGGAGAGATGTCGACGATATCCGGAGCATCGTCGCCGATCTTAACCTTGAGCGATTCTTCTCGAACCGAGCCACTGACGTTCTTGTAGTCGCCAGAAGGTTGGAAGGAAAATGCGTCGGCGGTCATGGGTGCATCCACGACAACATCTCGAAAACGTGCGACGGCGCGATTGTTTCCACGCGTCCAGTCCCAACCCTTGGGAAGTTCCGTCTCTGGATCAACAAAAACCTGGATCGCGTCCTTACCGTCGGTAAAGCTCACCTCGACGAGTTTGCGCCCTTCTTGGTCCACAAATCGAGCCGCCGAATACATCGGCACGTCGCTCATGGGATAGTCCTCGGTGGGTCGCACAAAGGCTTCAAATCCAATGATGGTAGGGACCCCAAACAGCTTCGGATTACGAACTTCGTAAGTCTTCTTATTGGCATCCACTCGATAGTGGGTGGTCCCGTCAAAGTAATCGGACATCGTGGTGCCGATCATCGCAAATCGATTGTCCTTTGCAAGCCGAAACTCAATCCGCTGGGATCGATCGGTATTCGACGCCAAATAGAACACACCTGAAACAGTTGATGCTTGTTGAAGCTTCTTCTGACAGTTGTCCCAGATTTCCTTCGGGGTTGCTCCACCCTGAAGGACCGCTGCCGTCGCCAAAATTTTCAATAAAACCATCTATCAATCCTCCCCCTTCACGCTTTTTGAAGATTAGGTTGGAGCCGTATTTGCTTGGTAAGCGCAAACATCGTGCCAAACCTGAACCTCTGCACGACCTTTGACAGTCGGTTCGGCTAAATGGGTTCTCCCGCAGATTCAAATCTACACCGAGTATAGGCATTCTTACCTATTCTTGAGTCTGGCACGCTGGCGAAATCTTGCGTTAAGCGAAACAGATCGTTCAATCGTGGCGTTAGCACTCCTTGCGGTACACTGCTAATGCTTGTTTCACCCCGGTTTGGTGTCTCACCATCGGTTCGACGCAAGCAACTCTTACCGGAACGAAACGCACATGAACCTACAACCTCTTCACGATCGAATCATCGTTGAAGCCGCGGCTCGAGAGGAGAAGTCGGCTGGAGGAATCATCCTTCCCGACACCGCTCAAGAGAAGCCTCTTCGCGGCAAAGTGCTTGCCGTTGGTCCCGGCAAGCGACTGGACAGTGGTTCCCTCGCACCCATCGACGTTAACGTCGGTGACGTGATCCTGTACGGCAAGTACGGCGGCACGGAGGTCAAGGTTGAGGGCAACGACTACATCATCTTGCGAGCCGACGAAGTGTTGGCCGTCATTGAGGGTTAAGAAATGGCAGCGAAAGAAATTAAGTTCACCGACGACGCGCGTCGTCAACTCGAAATCGGCGTCGACAAACTTGCGAACGCCGTAAAAGTCACCCTCGGTCCCCGAGGACGCAACGTAGTTCTGGAGAAGAAGTTCGGGTCGCCGACCGTCATCAACGACGGCGTGACCATCGCGAAGGAAATCGAAATCGAGAACCGATTCGAGAACATGGGCGCCCAGCTCATTCGCGAAGTCTCCAGCAAAACCAACGACACCGCCGGAGACGGAACCACCACGGCAACCGTTCTTGCGCAAGCAATCTTCAAGGAAGGCATCCGAAACGTTGCCGCTGGAAGCAACGCTACGCAAATCAAGGCTGGAATCGATAAGGCCGTCGACACCATCGTAGGCGAGCTGTCCAAGCTCTCCAAGCCGGTAAACGGTGAGAGCGACGTCGTTCGAGTTGCCACCATCTCCGCAAACGACCCCGAGCTCGGCCAACTCATTGGCGAGCTGATCAACAAGGTCGGAAAGGATGGCGTGGTCACCGTTGAAGAGAGCAAGTCCACGGAAACCCACTACGATCAAGTAGACGGTCTCCAGTTTGACAAGGGCTATCTCTCGCCTTACTTCGTTACCGACGCCAACCGAATGGAAGTCGTGTTCGAGGAGCCGCTCATCCTCTTCCACGAGAAGAAGATTGCAAGCGTCCAAGATCTCGTCCCGCTTCTTGAGAAGGTCCTGCGAATGGGTCGACCGTTCGTGATCGTTGCCGAAGATATGGAGAACGAAGCTCTTGCGACCCTCGTTCTCAACCGAATCCGCGCGAACCTTCCGGTTGCAGCGGTGAAGGCTCCTGGCTTTGGCGATCGACGCAAGGCGATGATGGAAGACATGGCAATCCTCACGGGCGGCCAGTTCATCAGCGAAGACCTTGGTATTAAGCTTGAGAACGTCACTCCCGACATGCTCGGTAGCTGCCAACGACTCGTCATCACCAAGGAGACGACCACGATCGTCAACGGTAAGGGCGAGAAGGCTGCCATCGAGGGTCGACTGAAGCAGATCAAGCAACAAGTCGAAGTCACCGACAGCAACTACGACAAGGAAAAGCTCCAAGAGCGACAAGCCAAGCTCAGCGGCGGCGTCGCAGTGGTGAAGGTTGGCGCAGCCACCGAAACCGCACTCAAGGAGAAGAAGGCTCGAATCGAGGACGCTCTTGCAGCAACCCGTGCAGCGCTAGAGGAAGGAATCGTCCCTGGCGGCGGTACCGCACTCATTCATGCAGGCAAGGCTCTTGAAGGGCTGGACCTCGGCGGCGACCTCCAAATCGGCGTCAAGATCATCCAAAAAGCCATCGAGGCTCCTCTTCGAACGATCGCTCACAACGCGGGCGTCGAGGGCAGCGTGGTAGTGGATGCGGTCAAGCGAGAGGGCAAGGGCTTCAACGCCGCTACCCTCGAGTACACCGACCTTCTGGCAGAAGGCGTTGTCGACCCGACCAAGGTCGTTCGACAAGCACTTCAGAATGCCGCTTCGATCTCCGGTCTTCTCTTGACGACCGAGGCGATCGTGGCCGAGATTCCGGAACCCGAGGACGAGGGTCACGGACACCACCACCACTAAGAATCGACCTTAGTGGGAGCCCCTTCGATCTTTCGAAGGGGCTTTCTTTATTTCAGGTTATCGAAGTTTTCGGCGAGCAGCCGATAGTGAAGCCACTCTTTCGTCTCGAAAGCGCCGAGAGACTTGTAGAAGTCGATGGCGGGTGTGTTCCAATCGAGAACCGACCACTCCATTCGCCCGCAACCGTGATCGGTTGCGACCGCTCCCAGAGCGGCGAAAAGCTTCTTCCCTACTCCCTTGCCACGTTCCGACTCCAGGACAAAGATGTCTTCGATGTAAAGCGTTGGTCGAGCGAGAAAGGTTGAATACGTGAAGAAGTAGAGTGCAAACCCAACGGCTCGATCTCCGTCTTCGGCCAGAAGCACGCGCGCATATCGGTTTTCGCCGAACAGATGCTCCCGAATTTGTTCCTCTGTTCCGACACTCTCATGCAGGCGCTTTTCGTATTCCGCCAGTGCGTTGATCATCTGCAAGATGGTCGCAGCATCGTCTTGAGTCGCGGGGCGAATAACAACGGAAGCCATGTCCCAATGCTGACACATCGAGACATGGCTTCGGAGAGGCGACGGACGCTGGATCGATTATGGGTTGATCTTAGCCGGGCGCTGACGCACGCCCATTTGAATGTTGCCCATTGCTTTGCTCATTTCTTCCGCCTGGTTCTTAAATTCCTGCGGCATCTGAGCGTACGTGTAGTCTCTGGAGGCGTCTACGAACCTGTTCTTCAGTCCGTTCGACATAGCGGTCGTGGGATCGTACTGGATAGTTAGGTTGATGTCCTGCTCCGTGGCGGCTCGGAACCGATCGTAGGAAGTCTTCGTCAAGAACCGTTTCAGTTCCGCCGGGGCCTTGTCGTAGAAGGAATTCATCGCCACCAGTTCCGGACCTCCGAACGCCGTTCGCCCAGTTCCAGACTCCCGTGCCTGCCAAGTCTTTCGAGTGGTGAGATCCATCTTGAGCACGCCTCTCGGCGGAACTCCCTGTCCAAGAAACACGGTTCGCTCCCCTGCCAACGAAAGGCCTCCTCCGAAGATCGTGGAGACCATCGGCATGTTGGAAAGACCCATCGGTAGGGCGCTATCTCCGCCAGGCTTGGATCGTTGAGGTCCAGAGTTGTCGTTATAGGTCAGAGACCGCACGATTTCCATCTGCGTTCCGCTCAGCGAGGCCAACGAAATAGGAGTCTTCGCGGAGAGCATTCGTCGTTGCTCTGGATTCAAAGTTCCGTACAAGCGCACCCACGGGAAGGTCTCTTGGGATAGCGAGTTTCCAAATTCAAGAGTGCCGTCTTGAGTGACGAGACTGACGATCGCCTGTGCGAAAGTCGAGGCGCCAAGTGGTCGAACCTGTTCGACCGCAAAGCCTGCGTAGTCGTCCAGTGTCCCGTATCCCTTAGAAACAATCGCCTTAACGAGTTTGCCGAGGGCGGGGCGATCCACGTAGGCCTCGTCATAAGCACTCACGCTGGTCGCGGAAACTTCAAGCCAACCCTCCTTTTCGGAAACAACAATCCCACTCTCCGCATCAATTTGACCGAGAACGGCCTCGCAGTCCTTGCCTCCTTTGGCAATTTTCGCCGCCACGCTCGCAAAGGTGCTGTCCGGGAACAATGCAATCACGTTCCTTCCGGTTGCCACCGAATCGAGCAAGGGCTTCGTAAGGAGAGCCCAAGGTTCAACCGTTGGGACTTGAGAAAGTTGCGCAAGGATCGCTCCGGAAACCGCTTTGTTCTCGCCGCTCCCTCCGAAGGAGAACGAGCTTCCGGTGGATCCCGCCATGATCATCCGAACGCCCCCCATCATGCCACCGGCACCGGGCAGAGCCGTCGCCAAGTCTTTAGCCAGGGGATTCGCCACGTACGGGGTCTTCTTCTCGGTCTTGTAAGATGTGGCTCCCTCGAAGATCGGGAACATGGTCGATCCCTGAGTAATCGTCTCCCCCTTATCGTCGGCGACCAGCAAGGAACAGGTGATCGTATCGCCAAACTGTCGGTGAAGGACGACCATGCCTAGCTCCGGCTTGTTGGGATTTCCCTTGCCCATTCCGCCTGGAATCGCTCCTCCAAACGCTATTTGAACCGCTCCGTCTTCGCGGCTTGCCGGGCGGTTTTGCTGTCGTGTCGATTGAAGAATCTGCTGGTCGCGAACAAACTCGCGGAAGATCTGTCCCGAATTGCTCGGTAGCTTGCCTTGGACTGAGGTCGGTCGGGTCGAGAGAACGACTCTCTGACCCGCCTTGAGCGTGGAGAGGGCCTCCGATCCGATCGCCCGGAAGACCTTCGTCAGTGCACGAGACGTCGGGTCGGCTCCCGCACCCATGCTCATCTCGTCTCGAATATTGAATTGAAACGCACCGGAAGTGTTTTCGAACTGCTTCAGCATTTCTGCGGCTCGATCTGACTGTTTCTTGCGAGTTTCTTCAACAAGTTTGGCGGTGATGGGTCCATCCTTCGCGAACTGCGCTTCCATCTCCTTCAATCGCGTGTCGATTGCGGCGGCCTTCACAAGATCCGCTTCCCGCTCGATCTTTCGTGAGAACGCCGTCGACCTACTGAGCGACTCTGGTCCGGTCGTGGGCTTGATCCACTCAGCTCCTACGAGGGTCGCCAACCGATTCATCAGTTCGCGAGGATTGTTCCCGTTGTACGAAACATAGACGGGATAGTCCGCGATCTCTCCTCGGACCTCTAGCGCCAGACCACTCGCTTTCGCCAGGTCGGCAACGATCTCTCGCAAGGGACTGTAACGCTGAATCTTGATAGGCACCGAGCCTTCTTGGGGCGCCTGAATGGAGCTTCCGCCCGGACTTCCGCTGAGGGCAATGACAAGTGCAAGAGTCGAAGTAGATAACGGCATAGGCTTCTCTGTTTGCGAGACTAGTGATGGTTTAGACGCCCTGGAGGGGCGAATGTTTTCCCACCCCCGGGATTCCGGTTCAAGAGAGAACATAGTTGGTATCTTCTCTCTCATGGAGTTCGTTGTCGACGCCGTCGATCGCCTTGATCGATTTGTAGCCGCCAAGCTTCCCGAACACTCTCGTTCGAAGTTGGTGCGCCTCATCGAAGCAGGCGATATTCTTCTGGACGGACAGCCGGCAAAAGCTTCCATAAAGCTTTCGATTGGGCAAACGGTTTTTGTGCCCGAAATTGGCGATAGTGAGCCTCATGACCTATCACCCGCCGACATTCCACTCGAAATTCTGTTCGAGGACGAAGATCTTCTTGTCGTCAACAAGCCCAGAGGGTTAGCCTCTCACCCTGCGGCTTCGCTGAAGGAACCGTCTTTGGTGAATGCCCTGTTGGCAAGAGGGCAAGACCTCAGCCAGGTTGCCGGAGCCTTCCGCCCCGGAATCGTCCACCGTCTCGATAAGGAGACCACCGGTCTGATGGTGGTCGCCAAGAACGACCAGGCTCACGTTTTGCTCGCGAAGCAGATCGAGAGCAAGTCAGCCGAGAGACGATACTTTGCTGTGCTGGCCGGAGAGATCATTCGCGAGAAGTTCGCCGTGGACGCCCCGATTGCGCGATCCAAACAGAATCGCCAACTTATGACGGTCGATCCTAAGGGTAAGCGTGCGGTGACCCACCTTCGCCGGGTTGCAAGGCTTGCTCAGGGCACCCTTGTGGCGGCGCGGCTGGAGACGGGACGCACCCACCAGATCCGGGTTCATTGCCGATCCATTGGTCACCCCGTACTTGGAGACAGCCTCTATGCTCCTAGAGAGTGGGCCGTGGGCGACATGCAACTTCACGCCGCCTATCTTGCCTTTGATCACCCGAGAACGGGAGAACGCGTGACCACGTTTGCCGCCCCGCCAGAAGACTTCTTGGGCTACGAGTTCGCTAAGCGAGAAGTCATCGAAGCGTTCGACCAACCCTAGCCGATCACTTTCCCAGCTGGATGATTTCCTACGCGGATAACTTCCGTCGTCGGATTACTTCCCTAGTCGGAACCGATGGACAACCTTGTAGGAATTGTCCAGTTGGGTTTCTACCAGGCAGAGCTCGTTGACCGTCCAAGAGGCATCTTCGTACTTGGCGATCGGGAAGTAATTGCTGAGCACCATCCCAAAGGGACGAGACGCAGGTCGCATGCGCGCCAACGTAAGGTGCGGCACGAAAGGATCGTCCAACTCCGCATCAAGGGCATCTGCAAGCTTCAAGTGAAGGTCGGCAAGCAAGTCTGGCTGTTCTGCATCGACTCCCCACCATAAAACGCTGGGACGTTTAAAATCGGGAAAGCACCCGAGCTTGCCCATCGACACCTTGAACGGTTCGATTCCTTTGCAGATCGCCTCAACCGTTGACCAATCATCGATCTCTGCTTCTCCAAGAAAAAGCACGGTAGCGTGCAGCTTGTGCAACGGCACCCATTTGAGCCCTTGCCGATCCAGCTTTTCGTGCCACCGCCGAATGGCAAGATCCATCGGCTCGAGACACTCTTCGGGCGGGAAAATGGCAAGGAACCTTCGCATGAGCCTTTATGATGGCGCATCCAGATCGCCCCGACGAGCTCGGCGGAATATTCAGGCATTCGTTCGGATATCCCGCAACCACTTCACGTGTCCATCAAGGAACAGCCTGTTTCGTCCGCCTAGGTGCGGCGTGACCCCTCTGACTGAAGCGGGAACCGTCGGGATTGTGCGTGGAAAGTAAGGGTCGACCGCCAACTCTACGTCGGCGACGCCCTGCGGGAAACCGACCTGCGGGTTATTTGCTTGTTGAAGGTCCGCCACAATTTGTTCAGCCGATTTATGCCAGAAGTTATCCAACGGTGTTATTGGGTCGATTCGATCGAATCTCCAGACCCAGTAGCGCGCGGTGGCATTGGCTCCCGACGAACGCAGATACGGCTGTGCCACCTGAACGATCCCGCCTAGAGACGAAGCTCGAATGCTAGGACAATCCCAAATCTCTGCTTTCACGTACGGGTCGAGAATCTGAGCCGCCCACCCCCCTCGGGGATCGCTCGGTGGCCAAGTCGTCCAGGGTCGATAACCTCCGGGCAAGGCTACTTTCAGATCCTTTCGGTCGGGCATGGTGTCATCCCAATCGGCTTGATATAGAGCAAAAGCCGTTCCGATTTGGCGCAGATTAGAAGTGCAGGTGGCCTTCTTTGCCGCTTCCTTTGCCTGGCTGAAAACTGGGAAAAGAATGGCCGCCAAAATAGCGATGATCGCAATGACCACCAGCAGTTCGATGAGCGTGAAGGCGCGCGACAATCTCATTTGCGAATGATTCCGATGGCCTTGAGAGTTTCCTGGGCCATGAAAGGAACGATCTTCGCGTTCGAGGCGTGACCTTTACAGAAAACAGCCACGATTGCTTTGCGTCCGTCTGGGGTCTGCACAAGCGCAAGGTCGTGATACACCGTCGAAGTCCATCCGGCTTTCGACCAGAGTTTGTAGCCAGACGGCAGGATACTGCCTGTGAACCCTTTGGACTGGCTATCCGCGTTTTTGGAATCGGCGACGATCTCACGCTTCATGTAGCCAAGAATCCAATCTGTTCGCTCCTTGGAAACCAGCTTGCCCTCCGAGATCAGCGTAAGCAATTGAACGCAAGAATCGGGAGTGAGTGAGTTCCGGTATTCGAAGTTAGGCCCATAACCCTGCCGCTCCCGACCATACGGCCCTTCGTTCCAGGTCTTTTGATTTGCGTTGATTCCTTTGAAACCGTACTCGCCCAACCATCTGTTCACCGAGCGGCGCTTTTCCATCCAGGCTTTGAGTTCGTTCTCAGAGAGCTCGGGGCCGCCTGTTGTCCCCGTAACGGCGTCTAAGACCAAGGCAGTGGCGTCGTTACTCGATTCAACGATCATGTCCTTGAATCCGCGCTCTAACTCCGGAGTCATGGTGAGCTTCTTGCCGTCCAACAGGTGCGCCCCATAAGCGATGTAGAAGAGCTTGACCACGCTTGCCGGGTACATGGCGACATCCCCGCGATAGCTTCCGCCCAAGTTGAGGCTCGGGACGTACACGGATATCCCGATCTCATCCGGCTTGAGGTTCTCGTCTCGGAATTCGACCGCGACCGACTTTGCGACCTCAAGGAGCTTGGCGTTGATCAGCTCGTTGTTGAGGCTCGGAACTTGGGTCGGTTTGTTAGCGGGGGCATTCATGACCGAAGCGCACAGAATCGCAGCAAACAGGGACGGCATTCACCTCTTTATACCGGCGAATCTTGGGGAACATCTCATCCACGGTTCTTGGGGGCTCTTCCCTGTTCACCAAATTCACGACACAAAACTCCCTACACGAAGCAGCCCCACCGGAAGGCCTGGAACCATCAAAATAAGGTCATGGCACTCGTAAGCAGAACCCGCCCCGGAGCCGATCCCAACCTGCACATGATCCTCTTACATGGCCTTGGAAGTGATGAACAGGACATGTACGGTCTTGCCGAAGCGCTCTCTAAGGAATGGAACATCCACTGTCTGCGAGCCCCAATCGAATACGTTCACGGATTCGCGTGGTTTGAGATCGACTGGGATGGCCACAATCTGATGGTCCATGAGGACCAGATCGAAGCGGCTGCTGAACAAGTCGAAGCCTGGATCGACTCCATGCATGTACAGTGCAAGCCCGTTATTGGCGGCTTTAGCCAAGGAGCGATCATGTCCGCCGCTGTGGCAGCACGAGTTAAGCGGAGCAAGATTGGAGGCGTCGTGTGCCTGGCAGGAGCTCCGTGCAACGCGTTAGAGGGCATTGAAGGCGCACTAGCAGGTCTTCCCGTCTTCATTGCCCATGGCATCCAAGACGATGTTATTCATCCGACCTACGGCACCAACCTACGCGATCGGTTCGAAGAGGGCCATGCTCTCGTCGAATACACGGAATACGACCACGGTCACCACGTCACCATCGAGCAGGTGAACGATCTTAATCGATGGCTCGCCAAGCAGGAGAACCTGATCTCCCCACTGGTTCCACAAGACTAGGCCACGCTATTCCTTGTTATCAGAGCTTGAAGGTGGGGCGTTCGTTCCCACCTTCCTCTTTTTGAGACCTCCCTTTCGTTGGGGACGGAATGCCGAGGTAGCGGGCCTTGAACTCTGGTCGAAGCCACTCCTTCATTAGCCAGGCGCAAAACGGAGTGAGGACGCAACTGGAAATCCCGGCGGCGATATTTGCCAAGTGCAACGAATAAGCCGTTTCACTTCTGCCCCGACGCAGGGCGAGAAGGGCAAGTATCACAAGCACAACTGCGGCAACGGCTACACCTATTCCGATGATGCGCATGGCGGCAGGATCGAACAGGAAGACCATTCCGGAATCCCCTAGCTCCGGATCGACTGGATCGAGACTGGAAGGCGGCGGTAGAAAGGCCACGCCTAACCCGGCTGAAAGAAGAAGCCCGTAAAGACCCACGTTTAGCCAACAGTAAGTGTGGTAGCCCTTCAGCGCTTTTTCGAACCGTAAATCCTCAGTCATCAATTCATTACCGCCCGTTAGACCCCAGCAACTTTACTGTTATCGGGCGGACTCGCTCTTTCCATTCACCAAGACGCCATGAACTTTCACTTTTATTCAGGATTTGGGAACAACCTGGGCCCTTTATGTCTTAGGATCATATTGGAAGGGGAAAGTCTAGCGCTGTCCCAATGGAATTACTATGAACAAGAAGCTCGTTATCGGAAGTATCGCTCTCGTTGGTGCGGCAATGGCAGTTGCTCTTGCCCCGTCCTCTGGCCTTAAGAAGGGCGAGAACGTTTCCGCGTTCCACCCGGAGCACGTCGCAGGACCTCTTGCCAACTCCACCAAGTGCTTCCCCTGCACGTTCCAAAACCGACGGCAAGCCCAGGTCTGGGTTAACAGCGACTCCATGACCAACGTTGCCG